>QFNN01000093.1 GCA_003240855.1 Sphingomonas sanxanigenens | reverse complement strand
GCGAGCACCGCGAGCGCGGCCGTCCAGGCCGCGACATTCTGGGCGACCTGATCCCGATCGACCTTATCGAACGTGTCGTCGGCGGTATGGTGAATGTCGAAATAATGTGTGCCATCCTGAGCCAGCGACAGCGTGCCGGCGCCAGCCTCGATCACGGGTGTGACGTCAGTCCCGCCATGGACGGCGCCCGACTCGCGGCCGATGCCGAGAGGTGCGAGCGCGGCGGCGAGGCGATCTTCGACGGGTTTGGCCGCAGCGGCGAGTTTTATGCCGAAGCGCCAGATGCGGTCGGCGCCGAAGTCGGATTCGCCCGCCACCGCATGATTCTCGGCAGCGTGAGCCTTCTGATAGGCGGCGCCGCCGAAGCCGCCATATTCTTCTGCTCCGAACCACACGACGCGGATGGTGCGGCGGGGCTTGCCGGCGGCCATGATGCGCCTGGCGGCGGCCGTGGTGATGGCGACGCCCGAGGCGTCGTCGATCGCGCCCGTGCCGAGATCCCAACTGTCGAGATGGCCGCCGATCAGCACGATGCCGGCGGAGGGATCCGAGCCCGGAACTTCGGCGATGACATTGCCCGATTTGGCGGTGCCGGCGAAGCGGGGGGTGAGGACCAGCTTCATTATCAGGGGTTTGTCGCGTTTCAGCATGCGTTCGAGATTCTCGGCGTCGGGAATCGAGAGCGCGGCGGCGGGAATCGGGGTCGTTCCGGGATCGAAATTAGTTGAACCGGTGTGCGGGACGCGGTGGCTGTCAGTGCCGATCGAGCGGATGATGATCGCGGCGGCGCCTTTCTTCGCGGCGATATTCGGCCCCTGACGCCGCGTCGCGCCGAAATAGCCGTAGCTGGAGCCGTCCTGCGTCTGCTTCATCGCGTGGCTGACGAAGGCGATCTTGCCTTTCAGGCTGCCGTCGGGCGCGGCCTGCAGATCAGCGAGGGTCGGGAAATAGACGATCTGAGCCTCGATACCCTCGGGCGGGGTCGCGCCGCTGTTGCCGAGTGCTGCGAGCACGATCTTCTGCGGGAAGGGGCTGACGATCTCGGCCCGTTCCTCGCCGCGCACCCAGACGGGCATGTCGAACGTCTCGATTCGCACGTTGCTGAAGCCGAGCGCCTTCAGCCTGGCCACGCCCCAGTCGCGCGCCCGCGCCTCTGCCTCGGTGCCGGCAAGGCGCTGGCCGACCTCGGTCGTCAGCCCCTCGGTAATCTCATAGGCGAGGCTGTCCTTCAGCGCCGCGTCGCGCAGCGCGGCGACGGGATCGCCCGCCGCCAGAGCAGGGGAGGAAAGCGCAAGCGCGCCGGCGAGCAGGGGGAGCAGCTTTTCTGTCATCCCGTCCGGATAGACGTGGCGTCCCATGTTTGCCAAGGCGCGCGCGACCCGCTACGGGCGGCGCAAATCCCCGAACACATCCATATAGTGGAGCTCGACCCGTGGCCGTGCAGTACAGCTTCGTCATGAAGGGCCTGACCAAGACCTTCCCCGGCGCCCAGAAGCCGGTGCTCAACAACATCCATCTCCAGTTCCTGCCGGGAACGAAGATCGCCATCATCGGCGTCAACGGCGCGGGCAAATCCACGCTGATGAAGATCATGGCGGGAATGGACACCGAATATTCGGGCGAAGCCTGGGCGGCGGAAGGCATCCGCGTCGGCTATCTGGCGCAGGAGCCGCAGCTCGATCCCAAAAAGACGGTGAAGGAAAATGTCATGGACGGGGTGCGCCCCGTCGCCGACATGCTCGATCGCTTCAACGAGATCAGCATGCTGATGGCCGATCCGCCCGAGGACGCCGATTTCGACGCGCTGTTGACCGAGATGGGCGAGCTTCAGGAGAAGATCGACGCGGTCGACGGCTGGACGCTCGACAACCAGCTTGAAATCGCGATGGAAGCGCTGCGCTGCCCGCCGGGCGACGCATCGGTCGAAAATCTCTCGGGTGGCGAACGCCGCCGAATCGCGCTGTGCCGCCTTTTGCTCGAAAAGCCGGAAATCCTGCTGCTCGACGAACCGACCAACCACCTCGACGCCGAAAGCGTCGCCTGGCTGGAAAAGCATCTGATCGATTATCCGGGCAACGTCATCCTCGTCACCCACGATCGCTATTTCCTCGACAATGTCGTGGGCTGGGTGCTCGAGCTCGATCGCGGCCGCGGCATTCCCTTCGAGGGCAACTACTCCAACTGGCTTGAGCAGAAGGCCAAGCGGATGGAGCAGGAGGACCGCGAGGAAGAAGGTCGACAGAAGGCGATCAAGGAAGAGCTGGAGTGGATCCGCAAATCGCCCAAGGCGCGCCAGACCAAGTCGAAGGCGCGTATCCGCGCGTTTGACGAACTGGTCGAGAAACAGGCCGATCGTCGCCCCGGCGCGGCGCAGATCCTGATCCAGATCCCCGAGCGTCTCGGCGGCAACGTGATCGAGGCCAAGGGCCTGACCAAAAGCTATGGCGACAAGCTGCTGTTCGAGAATCTCGACTTCAACCTGCCGCCGGGCGGCATCGTGGGCGTCATCGGCCCCAACGGCGCGGGCAAGACCACGCTGTTCAAGCTGATTACCGGCCAGGAACAGCCCGACGCGGGCGAGATCAAGATCGGCGAGACGGTGAAGCTCGGCTATGTCGACCAGAGCCGCGATCACCTCGATCCCAACAAGAATGTCTGGCAGGAAGTGTCGGACGAGATCGACATCTTCCGCTTCGGCAAGCATGAAGTCGCCAGCCGCGCCTATGTCGGCGCGTTCAACTTCAAGGGCACCGACCAGCAGAAGAAGGTCGGCCAGCTTTCGGGCGGCGAGCGCAATCGCGTCCACATGGCGAAGATGCTCCGCAAGGGCGGCAACGTGCTGCTGCTCGACGAGCCGACCAACGACCTCGACGTCGAAACGCTGCGCGCGCTTGAGGAAGCGCTGGAGAACTTCGCGGGCTGCGCCGTGGTCATCAGCCACGATCGCTTCTTCCTCGACCGACTCGCGACGCACATCCTCGCCTTCGAGGGCGACAGCCATGTCGAGTGGTTCGAGGGCAATTTCGAGTCCTACGAAGAGGACAAGCGTCGCCGCCTCGGCGATGCGGCCGATCGTCCGACCAGCCTCAGCTACAAGAAACTGACGCGCTGATGGGGTGCTGAATGCGTTTCCAACGCATTCAGGGCGGCGCCGGCGCGCTCCCCCAACCGGCCTCCCACTCAGCCTATCCCGGATGGGAGGGCAGGTGGGGGAGCGGGCCAGCGTCGCGAAATGCGCTTTCGGCGCATATCCATGACGAGGTTATGCGGCGAGCATGAGCGCGCCGCCCTTTTTCGTCATCACCGGCGGCCCGGGCACAGGCAAGTCGACGCTGATCGCTGAACTGGCGCGGCGCGGGCTGTCCGTTTCCGACGAAGTGGCGCGGATCATCATCCGCGAGCAGATGGCGACGGCCGGGACGGCGCTGCCATGGGTCGATCACCAGGCGTTCGCGGCGTTGATGCTCGACCGCGAGCTTGAGGCCTATCATGCGGCCCATGGGCAGCCGACCTGGTTCGATCGCGGCTTTCCCGACATTGCCGGTTTCCTTGCGCTGTCGGGACTGAGCGTGCCGGCGCGGCTCGACGAAGCGTGTCGCGAGCTGCGCTATCGCAGTCCGGTATTCATCGCGCCGCCCTGGGCTGCGATTTTCGTGCAGGATGCCGAACGGCGGCAGGATTTCGCCGAAGCCGAGCGCACGCACCACGCCATGATCGAGGCATGGCGGCGCTATGGCTACGAACTGGTCGAACTGCCCCGCGTCAGCGTGGCGGCGCGGGCGGATTTTCTGATCGAACGGGCCGCCCTGTAGGTCATCATTGCGAGCGTAGCGAAGCAATCCAGTCAGGCACCACGCATCGCGCTGGATTGCTTCGCCACGCTCGCAATGACGGAAGCTGTTCCGGCGTGCGGCGGTCAGTAGAAATCGGCGGGATCGGGCGTCGGCGCCTTGCAGGCCTTGCTGTCGCCCCGCTGGCATTGATCGACCTGCACGCGCCAGGCCTGCATAGCATCGGCATAGGCGCGCTGCTGGCGGGCATAACGCACGGCGTCGCTTGCGACCGCGATCTTGCGGGCGGTGACGAGCGCGCGATAGGCGGCCATGTCGCGCTGATAACTGGCTTCGGACGCCGGATCGGTCGAATAGGTTACGCTCGGCGGCTGTTTGGACGGATCATTGGCCCGGGCGAGCGCTTCCTGCGCTTCGGGGCTGGGCGTCGATTGAGCCATGGCCGGACCGGCGGCGAGAAGCGCCACGATCGTCAGGAGCGCTTTGCGCGAGGGCATCGTCAATCTCCGAAAGCTGATTGTCGTGCGTCCCGAACGATCGGTCGCGCGTCAGGTTCCGGCAGGGGCGAAGCTGTCGGTTCCGGGATCGAGCAGGTGAAGCTCGCCATCCGCAATCGCGAAATAGGCGCCGTGAATCCTGAGGCTGCCCTGAGCCTCGCGCACGGGGATGCAGGGGAAAGTGCGCAGATTGGCGATCGAAACGCGCACGGTTTCGAGCTCTAGCGCGCGCAGGGCGTCATGGCCGTCGCCATATGTTTTCACGATGCGTTCGCGCGCTTCGTCGAGCAGATCGACCCAATGCGCGATGAAGCCGCCATCGCCCGGAGGCGCGCCGGCGAAGCGCTGCGTCATCGCGGCATGGACGCCGCCGCACGCGCCATGGCCCATGACGATGATGTCGGTCACTTCAAGCTGGGTGACGGCGAACTCAAGCGCTGCGGAAACGCCGTGGCGGCTGCCGTCCAGCTCGAAGGGCGGGACAAGATTGGCGACATTGCGCACGACGAAGATTTCGCCGGGCGAGGTATCGAAGATCTGCGCCGGATCGACCCGGCTGTCTGAGCAGGCGATGATCATCACCCTGGGGCTCTGGCCCTTGCTCAATTCCGTCCAGCGCTCGCGCTGATGCGACCAGCCATTTTCGCGGAACCGGCGATAGCCGGCGATGAGTTCGTTATAGTCAGCCATGCCGGCGTTCCTAGCATGCGCGCTAGGGGTGGCAACGGGGCGATTGCATCGCTATTTGCGCAGGCATGAGCGAAGCCGACCCCGCAATCCGCCCCGCGCGCGAGCGCAAGCCCGACTGGATCCGCGTGAAGGCCCCGACATCGCCGGGGTTTGGCGAGACCAAATCGCTGATGCGACGCCTGAACCTGGCCACCGTGTGCGAGGAGGCGGCCTGCCCCAATATCGGCGAATGCTGGACCAAGAAGCACGCGACGGTGATGATCCTGGGCGACGTCTGCACGCGCGCCTGCGCCTTCTGCAACGTCAAGACGGGCATGCCGCGCAAGGTCGATCCGCTGGAGCCCGAGCATGTCGCGACCGCGGCCGCCGAAATGGGGCTGGAGCATATCGTGATCACTTCGGTGGATCGCGACGACCTGCCCGACGGCGGCGCATCGCAGTTCGTGAAAGTAATCGAAGCCCTTCGCCGCAATACGCCTAAAACGACGATCGAAATCCTGACGCCCGATTTCCGCAACAAGGCGGAAGCCGCGATCGAGTCGATCGTGGCGGCGCGGCCCGACGTCTATAATCACAATCTGGAGACGGTCCCGCGGCTTTACCCGACGATCCGGCCGGGCGCGCGCTATTATGCGTCGCTGCGCCTGCTGGAAAGCGTGAAGCGGCACGATCCCTCGATCTTCACCAAATCTGGCGTGATGCTTGGGCTGGGCGAGCAAAGGCTGGAGGTCCATCAGGTGATGGACGACATGCGATCGGCCGACATCGATTTCCTGACGATGGGGCAGTATCTGCAGCCTACGCCCAAGCATGCCCCGGTCGCCGAGTTCGTGACGCCGCAATCCTTCGACGCCTATGCCGCGATCGCGCGGGCCAAGGGCTTCCTGCTCGTGGCTTCCTCGCCGCTGACCCGATCCAGCTACCACGCAGGCGACGATTTCGAGCGTCTGCGCGCCGCGCGCGAGGCGAAGCTGGCGGCGAAGGCCTGAGAGGCGTGCCGCGTCACGCCGAGACGAGGCAATTGCCCTGGACGCCCGAACAGATGTTCGACCTCGTCGCGGACGTGGGGCGCTATGCGGAGTTTCTGCCCTGGGTGGTCGCAGTCCGCGTCAAATCGGACAGCGCGAGCGAGATGGTGGCTGACCTGATCGTCGGCTTCAAATCGCTGCGCGAGCGCTTTACCTCACGCGTGGTGAAGCAGCGGCCGGGGACGATCCATGTCGACTATCTCGACGGGCCGCTGAAGCATCTCGCCAATGACTGGGCGTTCCGCAGCGACGGGGCAGGGGGGTGCCTCGTCGATTTCTCGGTCGAGTTCGCGTTCCGGAACCGGATTTTCGAGGCGATCGCCGGGCAGATGTTCGATTCGGCGCTGCGCAAGATGATCGGTGCGTTCGAGGCGCGCGCGGCGACGCTTTACGGGGCCGGTGCGTCGGGCATCAGCAGTTCGAGCGCGCACAGCGCCGCCTGAAGGCGGATGCCGCCGCGGCCTAGATCGCCGAACTCCTTGCGATCGGCGACGATCTTGTCGGGATTCGCATCCTTTTCGGCGCGCGCGAAAACGACAGTGCCTACAGGCTTCTTTTCCGTGCCGCCGCCCGGGCCGGCGATGCCGGTGATCGCGACCGCGACATCGGCGTTGCTCTTGGCGAGCGCGCGCTGCGCCATGCCCCAGGCCGCCGCGATCGATACCGCGCCGAACGTTTCGAGCACGTCGAGGCTGAGGCCGAGCGCCAGCTTGGCTTCGTTCGCATAAACCACCCAGCCGCTTTCGAGCACGTCGGACGAGCCGGGGATCTCCGTCAGCGCGGCGCAGACGAGGCCGCCGGTGCAGCTTTCGGCCAGCGCCACGCGGCGGCCGGCCGCGCGATTGGCCGCAACCACGCGCCGCGCGGCTTCGACCAGTTCGGCCGGCAGGATCGTGTCGATCTTCTCGGGCGTCGAATCGTCCAATTTCAATCCCCCAGCCTGACCGTTGCGATCGCCTGCGCGGCGATTCCTTCGCCCCGGCCGGTGAAGCCAAGCCTTTCCGTCGTCGTCGCCTTGACGCTAACCCTCTGTTCGGAAAGCCGCAACAGCCGGGCGATATTGGCGCGCATCCTGTCCCGATGCGGGCCGATCTTCGGCGCTTCGCAGATGATGGTCAGATCGACATGGTCGATCACGCCGCCGCGCGCCGCGACGAGACCGGCGGCATGTTCAAGGAAGCGGCCCGACGGAGCGCCGCGCCATTGCGGGTCGCTGGGCGGGAAATGGCTGCCGATATCGCCGTCGCCGATCGCGCCGAGGATCGCATCGGTCAACGCATGAAGCGCGACATCGGCGTCCGAATGCCCCGCCAGCCCCTTATCGTGGGGGATGAGCAGGCCGCCGAGCCACAGTTCCTCGCCCGCCTCAAGCCGGTGGACGTCGTAGCCCATGCCGGTGCGCGACGTCATGACGGCGACGAGCCGGGTTTCGGCCGCGGCGAAATCCGCAGGAGTGGTGAGCTTGTGCAAATCTTCGTCTCCGTCGACGAGGGCGACCCGGTGCCCCGCTGCGCGCGCGACCTGGGCGTCATCGGTGGCTTCGCTGTCCTCCGGCCAGGCGTCATGCGCGGCGCGGATGAGATCGAGGCGGAATGCCTGGGGGGTCTGGATGCGGTTGAGCCCGGCGCGTGGGACGATGTCGCCGAGTATGTCGTCGCCGCGCGCGAGCGTATCAGGGACGGGCAGGGCGGGCACCGCGCCGCCTGTATCATCCAGCGCCGCGATCAGCCGGTCGATCACGGCGGGCGGCAGGAAGGGGCGGGCGGCGTCATGGATCAGGACGATGTCGGCGTCGATCGCGGCGAGGCCGGCGCGCACCGAATCGCGCCGCGCCGCGCCGCCGGTAACGAAGGCGGGCGGATTGCCGCCGAAGGCGTCGGCGAGCAGCGCTTCCTGCCCCGCGCCGATAACGACATGCACCGAATCGATCGCGGGGTGCGCCGCCAACGCGTCGCAGGCGCGCGCGATCACGGCCCGCCCGGCGATGCGCCTATATTGTTTGGGAATATCGCCGCCCGCGCGCTCTCCCTTGCCCGCGGCGACGACCAGTGCTGCGACCCTGATCTGCTCAGTCATGCGCGGGTCCCTAGCCCAGCGCGTGCTTGCCCGCCAACAGCTTTCAGTTTATGGGGCTGCCTGATTTTTAGGCAATTCTCGACATGGCGACGATAAAACCCATCCAGGTCGGTCCGGTGCGGATCGACAGCCCCGTGCTGTTGGCGCCGATGACCGGCGTTACCGATCTGCCCTTCCGGCGGATCGTGCGACGCTATGGATCGGGCCTCAACGTCACCGAGATGATCGCCAGCCAGGCGATGATCCGCGAGACGCGCCAGTCGCTGCAGAAAGCGGCTTGGGATCCGATCGAGGAACCGGTGTCGATGCAGCTTGCCGGCTGCGCGCCGACCGAAATGGCCGAGGCGGCGAAGCTCAACGAGGATCGCGGCGCCGCCATCATCGACATCAATATGGGCTGCCCGGTGAAAAAGGTCGTCAATGGCGACGCCGGATCGGCGTTGATGCGCGACCTGAAGCTGGCCGGCGAAATCATCGACGCCACGGTAAAGGCCGTGAAGGTTCCCGTGACGCTCAAGATGCGCATGGGCTGGGACCATTCGAGCCTCAACGCGCCCGAACTCGCGCGGATCGCCGAGGATCTGGGCGTAAAGATGATTACGGTCCACGGCCGCACGCGCAACCAGATGTACAAGGGCGAGGCGGATTGGGCCTTCGTCCGCAAGGTGAAGGACGCGGTCGCGCTGCCGGTGATCGTCAACGGCGACATCTGCTCGGTCGAGGATGCGGCGACCGCGCTTGACCAGTCGGGCGCCGACGGCGTGATGATCGGGCGCGGCGCCTATGGCAGGCCGTGGCTGCTGTCGCAGGTGATGCACTGGTTCGCGACGGGCGACCACCTGCCCGATCCGACGATCGAGGAGCAATATCATCTGATCGTCGATCATTATCAGGCGATGCTCGATCATTATGAGGTGTTCACCGGCGTCAACATGGCGCGCAAGCATATCGGCTGGTACACCAAGGGGCTGCCGGGATCGGCGGAGTTCCGCAACCGCGTGAACCAGGAAGCCGACCCGATGACCGTTCTCGCGATGCTTCGCGACTTTTACGCGCCATGGCTGTCCCGGGCCGCGGCCTGACCGGAGGAGCGGGCAGCCTTCCGCCTGCCGCCGAGCTGCTGAACGCGCTGCCGGCGGCGGTGATCGTCGTCGATCCCGAAGGCGTGGTGCGCGAGCTGAACAGCGCGACCGAGGCGATGCTCAACATGGGCGCATCGCTGATCCTTTCGCGGCCATTGTCCGATGTGCTGATCCTGCCGCTCGATTATGTGAATCGCGCCGAGCATGGTTTTGCGCTGTCGCTCTACGATCTGCCGCTGATGACGACGCGCGGCCACCGGCTGCGCGCCGACTTCATCGTCACTTCACTTGCCGACCGGCCGGGGTGGACCGTGCTGACGCTGCATCATGGCGCGGCGGCGCACCAGATGGGGCACCGGCTGGAACGCAGCGGCGGCGTGCGCGCGGCCACGGGCGCGGCGGGGATGCTGGCGCATGAGATCAAGAACCCGCTTTCGGGCATTCGCGGCGCTGCGCAACTGATCGAGGCGGGCGTCGATGGCGAGGCGAAAGCGCTGACGACGCTGATCCGCACCGAGGTGGACCGCATCGCCGCGCTGATCGACCAGATGGAGGGATTCACCGACACGCGCTCGCTGCCGCCGCGCGCCGAGAACATCTATCCGATCATCGATCATGCGCGGCAGGTGGCGGCGCAGGGTTTTGGCGCCGAAGTGACGTTCCGCGAACGCTTCGACCCCTCGCTGCCTGCCGCGCTTGTCCACCGCGATACGATGATCCAGGTGCTCGTCAACCTGATGAAGAACGCTGCCGAGGCGACGGGGCCGGGAGGCACGATATTGCTGACCACGGCCTATCGCCACGGCGTTTCGGTCAATCTCGGCCCGAAGATCGGCCGGCAGTCGCTGCCGATCGAGTTGTGCGTGATCGACGACGGCCCGGGCGCGCCCGCCGAGATGGTGGACCATCTTTTCGACCCGTTCGTGTCGAGCAAGCGCGACGGGCGCGGGCTGGGGCTGGCGCTTGTCGACAAGCTGGTCCGCGACATGGGCGGGATCATTCAATATTCGCGCGAGGGAGAGCCTGAACAGACGGTGTTCAGGCTGCTCCTGCCGCGCGCACGGGGAAGCTGAGAATGGCGCGTATTCTGGTGATCGACGATGACGGCGCGATCTGCACGGTCATCGGCACGGCGCTGCGCCGCGAGCGGCATGACGTGCGCTTTGCGGGCACGATCGCCGAGGCGCGGCGCACGCTCGACGAGTTCAAGCCGCAGGTCGTCGTCACCGACGTGATGCTGCCTGACGGCAACATGCTCGATCATCTCGGCGAACGGCCGATCGAGGTGCCGATGATCGTGTTGTCAGCGCAGAATACGCTGACCACGGCGGTGCGCGCCAACGAACGCGGGGCGTTTGAATATCTGCCCAAGCCCTTCGACCTCGACGAGCTGACGGGCGCGGTCGCCTCGGCGTTGCGCCGGGCGCCAGGACTGCCCGACCTGAACGGCGAGGACGGCGGGGAGGGGCTTCCGCTCATTGGCCGATCGCCGGCGATGCAGGATATTTACCGCATCATCGCCCGCGTGGTGGGCAATGACCTGACGGTGCTGATCCTTGGTGAATCAGGCACGGGCAAGGAACTGGTGGCGCGCGCGATCCACGATCTCGGCCGGCGGCGCGACGAACCCTTCGTCGCGGTCAACATGGCGGCGATCCCGCGCGAGTTGATCGAGTCCGAGCTGTTCGGGCATGAGCGCGGCGCCTTCACCGGCGCACAGGCGCGCACGGCGGGGCGGTTCGAGCAGGCGCAGCGCGGCACCCTGTTCCTCGACGAGATCGGCGACATGCCGATGGATGCGCAGACGCGGCTGCTGCGCGTGCTGCAGACGGGCGAATTCACCACGGTGGGCGGCGCGCGCGCGATCCGTACCGATGTGCGGATTATCGCCGCGACGCATAAGAAACTGCCCGAGATGGTCGCCGCCGGGCAGTTTCGCGAGGATCTCTACTATCGGCTCAACGTCGTGCCGATGACCTTGCCGCCGCTGCGGCAGCGCATGGAGGATGTCGGGTTGCTGGCGCGACATTTCCTTGACCGCGCGGCGCAGGAAGGGCTGCCGCGCCGCAGGCTCGACGGCGAGGCGGTCGCGCGGCTGATGGCGCATGACTGGCCCGGCAACGTCCGCGAGCTCGAGAATCTGATGCGCCGGCTGGCGGCGCTGGGGCGCGACGAAGTGATCAGCGGCGCGCAGGTGACGCAGCAATTGACCGGCGGCGCGCCAAGCGAAACCTCGCCTTTCGTCGGCGGTGAACTGAGCGATGCGGTCGACCATTATCTCGCGCGCTATTTTTCGGCGCATGGCGGCGGCCTGCCCGAGGACGGGCTTTATGATCGCGTGCTCGGGCAGGTCGAAGGTCCGCTGTTCCGCATCGCGCTTGCCGCCACGCGCGGCAACCAGCTTCGCGCCGCGCAATTGCTGGGCCTCAACCGCAATACGCTGCGCAAGAAGCTGTCCGACTATGGCATCCAGCCGGGACGTCAACGCAAGGACTGAAGCCCGATCGCTCACGCAGGCCGTCCCCGCCGGGCGCAGCCGCCTCCGCCGGGCAGGGTAAATACTGTGTTTGGCCTGCAACGAGTTTGTTGTATCGATGCAACGATGAGTGCCCCCTCGGAAGTGCCGACGACTGCGCCCCCGCCATGGCGGCGGCGACTGGCGGCGGCCTATCGTTCGGGCCGGCTGATGGTGGCGGCCGAGATCGCGACCTTCCTCGTCGCAGTGGCGATCGGGGCTTTCAGCTACCACCTTATCAGCAGCACCAACGACGCGCAGCGCCTGCTGACGCCGCC
>QFNN01000092.1 GCA_003240855.1 Sphingomonas sanxanigenens | reverse complement strand
CGCATCGTAGCTGTTGGCGGCGATGGAGGCGGCGCGGGTGCCCTGCCGATCAGGCGGGCGGGTGGCGATCTGAGGCGCGGCGCGGGTCATGCCCCCCGTGTCGGCTCGCGCGCCCGCGCCGGCCAGTGGGCACTTGCGGCCAAATGAGGGCATTTGAGGTCATTCGAGGGCGGTTGCAGCGATCCGCTCGCTTTGGGCGGCCGATAGGAGGTCGGGAAGGCGATAGCGAACGCGGCCGGTCGGCGTCCGGAAATAGGCGACGCGGCCGCGCTCGCGCCAGCGCCTCAAGGTCCGGGGGTGGATATCGACGATACGCGCTGCGGCCTTCTCGTCGAAATATTCAGTGTCGTCTCTCATGCGTCGGCCTTTCCGGCGGGTGCGGACACCCAGTGCGGACAAAGTGCGGACACTTCCAAAATGTCCGCAGAAGTGTCCGCACCGATAATCTGCAGAAATCTGCCGTTTCCCCTATCGCGGCGTGCGGACATTTGGGGTGCGGACACCTTTCGGAACCTGGCGCTGGGGGTTTCACACGCCTTTGCGGCCCGTATACGGGCAGGCCCGGGAAGGACCCGCAGGCCGGGGGCGCTCATGCCCTGCCGACCGGGTTGTCGAGCGCCAGCGCCTCGCGCATTGCCGCGTCGAGCAGCGCGCAGATCACAGGGGGCTCGAAGCGCGCGCTCAGGATTGCGGCGGCGGCGCTCATGAGGGCGGATGCCGCGTCGGCCGGGCTGGCAGTGTTGCACAGCGCATCAGTCCTCAGGCGCTCGGCTGTCGGAGAAATGGTGTTGGTCATCAACATCAGGTGAGCTTTCAATTAGAGGGTTGCGGGCGGGCAGGTCGGATCGGCCATGCCGGGCTCGAGCTGGAACGCGCTGCCGTCGGAGCGATACCGCGTCTTTAGCCTGAGCTGCCTCATCAGCGCGTTGGACTCGTCAACCTCGTGGATGGGGATGCGATCGTCAGCGACACCGCCGCGCTCGATCTGCGACAGATCGGGCAGATCATGGTTCTGTTCTTCGATCGCCGGCCGCCGGCCATCCATGAGCGATACCATGCTTTCGAGGCGCATCGTGTCGCGCTTCAGCTTGGAGTGCAGCGGATCAGCGATGGCCCGGATCTGACCCACCTGAGGCATCCAGCCGCGCTCGGAGCGCTTGAGCGCCTCGTCCATGGCATGCGCGATGATCGAGGCGGGCAGATCTTCGAGCAGGCGCCGGGTCTCGCCGAGCCAGGCCTTGATCTGCCCATCATCCCGCTGGTGCCCGAATGCCGCGAGCATCAGCGCCAGCTTCTTGCGCAGCCATTCCCGATCAACCGGCTGGAGGGCCTGCCGGTATTGCATCGCCAGCCGCCGCAGATCGGGCAGGGCTGCGGCCCGCTTAACCTGCTCGAGCGCGAAAGCCGCGTCCCAGCCGAGCGAGGTGAACTCGCTATCCTGCAGCACGATCGAGATCGAGCGCGGCAGCGATGGAAGCGGTGAGGTTACGACCGGGAGCCGGTCGGCCAGATTGACCACTGCGTTCATTTTTCAGTTCCTTCACTTCGAAGAGGCCCGACCAGCCGTTGAGGGTGGATTGATCGAGCACCCGATCGGGTGGGTGCCCGTCGTCGGCGAGCTTGCGGAGCTTCTCGACCGCGAGTTGGCAGGCGCGCTCGCCCGGCGGCTTGCCGGCGCGCTTCCGCATTTCCAGCCAGCCGTTCCAGGCGGCGGACGGGATCCAGTCCGGAACTTCGAAGTCGGCGCTCTCTCGCGCGCGCATTCTCGAAGAAGACGAAGTCTTCTGAGAGATAGGACGGTTCAAGGACGGTTTGGGTAAAGCTGCTTGACCCCTTGAGGTAAACTCACTTGACCGGTCCAAATTTTGACCGGTCGTGATTTGGACCCCTTGATCCGATCCTCGCGAGCGCGGCAGTGAGGCCACCGCATCGAGCTTGATGTCATAGATGATCGTGTGCCCGTTGGTCGTTTTGTGCAGTCCTGCTTCGACCAGCAGACCATCAGCGATGAGTGCTTTAACCGTGGTAAGGACCGTCTGTTTCGAGCACTCGATCTCGTCGGCAATGCGCTGCTTCGACGACCAGATACCTGATCCGTCGTCATTCGCGCGCTCGGCAAAGTAGGCCATCACGGCTTTGCGGGCCATCGACCCGAACTTGCGGGAATATACCAGGGCGGCAACGTCTCTGCTCATGCGAGATACCTCACAGGCAAGGCGGCCGCGCCCATATGTCCGTCAACGGACGTAGAATTTTTGGAAACAGCCATGCCGATCGCCCATGCCATGGGGACTCGGCCGTTCGTCAGGTGAACAACTTCACCCCAACAATCCACGTTACACGGACATAACGCGGACACAGCGATCAAACAGACCGCCGGAATATGTCCTAAGCTATTGGAATAATGGTCGGGGAGAGAGGATTCGAACCTCCGGCCCCTGCCTCCCGAAGACAGTGCTCTACCAGGCTGAGCTACTCCCCGACCGGACCGGACGCCGCAGCGCCCGGGAGGCAAGGAGCGTGCCTATAGGGGCGGCGTGGCGTGCTGACAAGCATGAGATTGCGATTCGGCGCAGATCGTCAGTCGCCGCGCGCCGCGATCATCTCCGCTATGCCGGTAAACTTTTCGCGCGGTGCGCCGGCGCGGGCGCGGGCGACCTCGGCGGCCTCGATCTTCTGCCAGTCGCGGAAGGTGACGATCTCCGTCCCTCGCGCCGCGAGCAGCGCATCGAGGCCGGATCGCCCCTGCTTGCCGCTGCCGCCCTTCACATCCTCGGCGATCAGGTCGACAATCGCATAGCCGTCGGGCCGGTTCGTTCCGATCGTTCCCGTCGGCCCGCGCCGCGCCCATCCGACGCAGTAGAGCCCGGGCATGATGCGCCCCTCGACATTGGCGAAGCGCCCGCGCCCATGCTCATAGGGCACGCCTTCGATCGGCGGCGTGCGATAGCCGATGCAACTGACGACGAGCGAGGCAGGGATCGCATAAGTCTCGCCCGTGCCGACCGAACGGAAATCATCGGTCAACGCCGTGCGCTCGACGATCACACGCTCGACCCGGCCGTCCCCTTCGATCGCGACGGGCATGGCGAAGAAATCGAAATCGATCACGATCGGCTTGCCCTGCGGCGGCGTCGCGGCGAAGGCGCGCAGATGCTCGACCGACTTGCGCATGCCGGGTTCGAGCAGCGCATCGTCGATCGGCGGCGGAAAGTCCTCGGGATCGGCGGCCGGCTGCGCGCGCTCGAGCCGGGCGAGTTCGCCCAGTTCCTTGGGCGTCATGGCGATCTGGTGCGGCCCGCGGCGCCCCAGGATGCTGATCCGCCTGACCGCAGAGCCGTCGAGCGCATCGAGCGCATGCGCCACGATGTCCGATCCGGCGAACTCCGCCCTGCTCTTGGACAGGATACGCGCGACGTCGAGCGCAACATTGCCGTTGCCGACGACGACTGCGCCGGGGCCTTCGAGCGGCGGTGCGAGATCGACGAAATCGGGATGGCCGTTATACCAGCCGACGAACGCTGCGGAACCGACGACGCCGGGCAGGTTTGCGCCGGGAATCTCCAGCGGCCGATCGCGCGGCGCGCCGGTCGCCAGCACGACCGCGTCGTATAGCTGCTCCAGTTCGGCGATCGAAATATCGCCGCCGACCGAGACATTGCCGACAAAGCGGACATTGTCGGTCAGCGCCACCTGTTCGTAACGCTTGGCGACGGCCTTGATCGACTGATGATCAGGAGCGACGCCGAAGCGGATGAGCCCATATGGCACGGGCAGGCGATCGATCACGTCGACGCGCACCGCGCCTCCGAACATCTTCAGGCAGGCCTCGGCGGTATAATAGCCCGCCGGCCCCGATCCGATCACCGCGACATGGCGCATGCCGATCGTCTCCTATGACTATTCTGTTTTGCGGCAATGATGCTAACGACAAGTCAAATAAGCGCAAGTCGGCCGCATGGGGGATGGCGCGACGAGCGCAAGACGGGTAGGCGACCGCGCGTGAACCGGGTCGAGATCATCGCCGCCCTTTTGGGGCTCATCAACGTCGCGCTCGTCGCGCGGCGCAGCCTGTGGAACTATCCCTTCGGCATCGCCATGGTTACGCTTTATGCGGGCATTTTCTATGAAGAGCGGCTTTACAGCGACGCGATGCTCCAGCTCTTCTTCCTCGCCGCGCAATTTTACGGCTGGTGGAACTGGTCCCGCACCAAGGCGCACGAAGGCGCTGTCGTCGTCGAGCGGCTGTCGGACGGCGAACGCGCAGCCTGGGCGGCCGGCATGATCGCGATCATCCTGCTGTGGGGCACGGCAATGGCGCGGCTGACCGACGCCTCCTACCCCTATTTGGACGCCAGCGCGGCGATCCCCAGCGTCGTCGCGCAAATCCTCCAGTCCCAGTGCCGGATCGAAAGCTGGGTCTTGTGGATTCTTGTCGATCTGCTTTCGATCGGCCTCTACCTCGCCAAGGGACTATATCCGACGGCGGCGCTTTACGGCATCTTCCTCGGCATGGCGATGTGGGGCCTGATCGCATGGCGCGGCGCCGCGCGGCAGGCGGTCGCGGCATGACGCGCGGTTTCGTCCTCGGCAAGTTCATGCCCCCGCACGCCGGCCATTTATTGCTGTGCGAAACGGCGTCGGCGCTGGTCGATCGCCTGACAATCCTTGTCGCCTGGCTGCCCGACGATCCCATTCCCGGCGAAGTGCGGCTCGCCTGGATGCGTCAGCTTTTTCCTGACGCGAACGTCGTCGGCCACGGCGCGGTCGCGCCGCAATCGCCTGAGGAACATCCCAATTTCTGGCCGATCTGGAAGGGGATCGTCAAAAGCGTCCATCCCGATCCGATCGACTATGTTTTCGCATCCGAAGATTATGGCGAGCTGCTGGCGCACGAACTAGGCGCACGCTTCATCCCCGTCGATCCGGGGCGCGAGGCGATGCCGATCTCGGCGAGCATGATCCGCGACGAGCCCTGGGCGCACTGGCGGCACATCCCCGCGCCGGTGCGGCCCTATTATGCCGGACGCATCGCGCTGCACGGCCCCGAGAGCACTGGCAAATCGACGCTGGCCTTCCGCCTCGCGCGGCATTTCGACACGCTCGTCATGCCGGAATATGGCCGCATCTGGTGCGAGCGCTACGGCACCGAGCTGACGATGGGCGATCTGCTGACCATCGCGAAAACGCATGACATCATGACGCGTTCGCTGCTGGCCAAGTGCAACTGCCGCCTGATCATCGACACCGATCCCCTGATGACGGCGGCCTGGGCGGAAATGCTGCTGGGCGCGCGCGATCCCTGGTTCGACGAGTGGAGCGAAACCGCCGATCTTTATCTGCTGCTCGATACGGATCTGCCATGGAAGGATGATGGCACGCGGCTGTTCGGCGAGGCCAAGGCGCGTCAGCGCTTCATGGACATTTCGCGCGACCAGCTTGAACGACGCGGCCTGCGCTACGCCGTGATCGGCGGCGATGGCGAGGCGCGCTTCCACAACGCGCTGGCCGCGATCGACGCGGCAGGGCTCGGCAAGATTTATTGAAGGGAAAAGCCGGCCGGAGCGGATCGCCCCGGCCGGACTTCGCATTCTTTACTTGGCGCGGGGCGCCGCCGCCGCCGCATTTTCCGGCAATCCGCCGAGCTGGGTGACCAGCTTGGTGTAGGCGTCGAGATAGGCGAGCACGATCACCTGGCCGATCTCGGTATTCTGGTAACCGCCGCCGCCGGCCCCGGCGAAACCACCCCACCAGCCCGCGCCGCCGCCGCCGCCGAAGCTGAGATCGGACTTGCGCGCATAACCTTCGGTCAGCGCCTCTTCCTCGGTCGTGCGGGCGTTCACCACCGAAAGCGTGACGTTGGCTTCGCTCTTCTTGATGTTGATGCCGCCGGCCAGCGCGCCGAAGGTCGAACGACCGAGGAAGCCGCCCAGCACCGCGCCCACCGCGTTGCCGCCGCTATTCTTGTTCGACGAGACAATGTCTGGCTGGAGGAAATAATCCGCCGCCTTCACCTGCCCGCGGCCGAGGTTCGATCCGGCCTGAAGTTCGCCCGAATCGGCCATGGCGCGCTCCATGTTGCGGCTCGCCATGCTGCGCCCGCGATTGACGAGCGTGAAGCAGCCCGAACGCTGCACGAAGATTTTGATGATCGCCTCGGGGCTGCCGAGGTTCAGTTCGCGCCACCATTGATTGTCGGGCTCGACGATCGCGATCGTGCCCAGCTTGCGCGTGCAGACCGGGATTTCCTGCGTACCCTTGTCCTGCAGCTTGCGGCCCGACGAGGGCGCGGGCGCCGCCAGCGCGGGCATGGCCGCGCCGATGAGCGCTGCAGTAGTGAAAAAAATTATATGTTTACGCACTTTATCTTCCCCCAAAAGGCCTTTGATCGGCGATTGGCCGGGCGCGCGATGCTGCGCCCGGCATAAGTGGATTCAGGTGCGACCCCCGGATGTGCATTATCCGCCAACCCGTTCGGCGGATCAAGCCTGTAGAGCCGCGGCGATCAGCCGCTTTGCCCTTTCCCGCCGCCCCTGCTAGGGCGGCGCGCCATGACCACCCCGCTCGACAAGATCCGCAATTTTTCGATCATCGCCCATATCGATCACGGCAAGTCGACGCTTGCCGATCGGCTGATCCAGCGCACCGGCGGCCTCTCCGAACGCGAGATGTCGGCGCAGGTGCTCGACAATATGGAGATCGAAAAGGAACGCGGCATCACCATCAAGGCGCAGACGGTGCGCCTCGAATGGAAGGGCCATGTCCTCAATCTGATGGACACGCCGGGGCATGTCGACTTCGCCTATGAAGTGTCGCGCAGCCTTGCCGCGTGCGAAGGCGCGCTGCTGGTGGTCGACGCCGCGCAGGGCGTCGAGGCGCAGACGCTGGCCAACGTCTATCAGTCGATCGAGCATGACCATGAGATCATCCCGGTCATCAACAAGATCGACCTGCCCTCGGCCGAGCCCGAAAAGGTCAAGCACGAGATAGAGGAAGTCATCGGCCTCGATGCGTCCAACGCGGTGCTGGCGAGCGCCAAGGCGGGGATCGGCATCGACGAGATTCTCGACGCCATCGTCGAGCGCATTCCGGCGCCCAAGGGCGATCCCGACGCGCCGCTCAAGGCGATGCTCGTCGATAGCTGGTACGATCCCTATCTGGGCGTTGTCATCCTCGTCCGCGTGATGGATGGCGTGATCCGCAAGGGCCAGCAGGTCAAGTTCATGGCGACGGGGACGACGCATCTCGTCGACCGCGTCGGCGCGTTCCGCCCCAAGATCGAACAACTGCCCGATCTCGGCCCGGGCGAGATCGGCTTCATCACGGCGCAGATCAAGGAAGTGGCGCAGGCCCGCGTCGGCGACACGCTGACCGACGCCAAGCGCCCGGCCGCCGAGCCGCTGCCGGGTTTCAAGGAAGTCCAGCCGGTCGTTTTCTGCGGCCTCTTCCCCGTCGACGCCAACGACTTTGAAAAGCTGCGCGAATCGATCCACAAGCTGCGGCTGAACGACGCATCCTTCAGCTTCGAGATGGAGACTTCCGCCGCGCTCGGCTTCGGCTTCCGCTGCGGCTTCCTCGGCCTGCTGCACCTGGAGATCATCCAGGAACGGCTGATGCGCGAATATGATCTCGATCTGATCACGACCGCGCCGTCGGTCGTCTATCGCATGCAGCTCACCAAGGCGGCGGGCGAGGCCGAGGCGCGGGTGATCGAGCTGCACAACCCCGCCGACATGCCCGACCCCAACCGGATCGAGGAAATCGAGGAGCCGTGGATCCAGGCGGTGATCTACGTGCCCGACGAATATCTGGGTCCGATCCTCAAGCTCTGTCAGGATCGGCGCGGCATCCAGAAGAACCTGACCTATGTCGGCGGCCGCGCGCAGGTGACATACGAACTCCCGCTCAACGAAGTGGTGTTCGACTTCTACGACCGGTTGAAATCGATCAGCCGCGGCTACGCCAGCTTCGACTATGAGCAGATCGGTTATCGCGAGGGCGATCTTGTGAAGATGTCGATCCTCGTCAACAACGAGCCGGTCGACGCGCTGAGCATGATCGTCCACCGCCAGGCTGCGGAAGCGCGCGGGCGCCATATGTGCGAGCGGCTGAAGGATCTCATCCCCCGCCACATGTTCAAGATTCCGATCCAGGCGGCGATCGGCGGAAAAGTCATCGCGCGTGAGACGATCGCTGCGCTGCGCAAGGACGTGACGGCGAAATGCTATGGCGGCGACGCCACGCGTAAGCGCAAGCTTCTGGAAAAGCAGAAGGAAGGCAAAAAGCGCATGCGCGAATATGGCAATGTGCAGATTCCGCAGGAAGCCTTTATCGCCGCGCTGCGCATGGGTGACGAAAGCTAGGTTTTTCCAGTCACCATGGATGGTTAGACGTCCGGCGTTCAGCCCCGCTTAAGCCAGGCCTCGGGCGCTGATGCTTTTTTGCAACGCACAACCGCGCTTTTAGGGCGCTGTCATTTATCCATTCCGCTGTAACGCGGTCGCAATATATGAAGCCCAAGGGGCCACGGACGGCGACGAACGCCGCCTTCGAGCAATTGGCTCGCAAAGGGGAAAGCATATGAAAAATCGTCTATTTATAGGCGCCGCTGTTGCGGCGCTGATCGCTCCGGCCGCGATTCACGCGCAGGAGACCACTTCGTCGATTCGCGGTTTCGTGACTTCGGGCGGCGCCGCCGTCGCCGGCGCGACCGTCACCGTCACGCACGTCCCGTCGGGCACGCGCTCGGTCACCACGACCAACAATGATGGCTCTTTCACCCTTTCGGGCCTGCGCATCGGCGGGCCGTACACGGTGGACATCAGCGCACCGGGCTATGCGAACACGCAGGTCACCGACATCACCACCAACATCGGCCAGGCCTATGACGTGCCGGTCGAACTCGCGGCCGAAGGCGGCGAGGACATCGTCGTCACCGCGACCTCGCTCAAGGGCGCGGGCTCGATCTCCGAAGGCCCCGCGACGATCCTCAACGCGAACAAGATCGCGCAGATCGCCACCGTCAACCGCGACATCCGCGATCTCATGCGCCGCGACCCCTTCGCGCGCCTTGATGACACGCCGTCGGGCGGCCGCGCGGTTTCCTTCGCCGGCCAGAACGCCCGCTTCAACCGCTTCTCGGTCGATGGCGTCGCGATCACCGACAATTTCGGCCTCAACCCGGACGGTCTCCCCAGCCGTCGTTCGCCGATTCCGCTCGATGCGATCGGCGAGTTCCAGACCAAGGTCGCGCCCTATGACGTGCGCGAAGGCAATTTCCAGGGCGGCGCGATCAACATCGTGCTGAAGTCGGGCACCAACGACTTCCACGGCACCGGATTCTTCGCCTATTCGAGCGACAACCTTTCGGGCGACCGCACCAAGGCAGGCCCCGGCGTGCCGACCGGCCGCGTCACCCTCCCGAATTATACCTACAAGAATTTCGGCGCCGAACTGTCCGGCCCGATCATCAAGGACAAGCTGTTCTTCATGATCTCGGGCGAACGCCTGCGCGCCAGCAAGCCGATCGCGGAAGGCCCGGGCGACAATAACGCCGGCACGGCCATTCCCGGCCTGACCGAAGCGCAGGTCGACAATGTCGTCGCCATCGCCAAATCGCGTTACAATTATGACGCGGGCGAAGTGCTCAAGACCAACGGCGACCGTGACGATCGCCTCGTCGGCAAGATCGACGCCAACCTGTCCGATACGCAGCGCCTGTCGCTGACCGGCACTTACGCCAAGGACTCGATCTACCTGCTCAACAACACGTCGGCGGCGACCTCGGGTCCGCAGCTCGGCCTGTCGTCCAACGCCTATAAGCAGGGCAACCAGCTCTATACCGGCGTCGCGCAGTTGAACTCGGACTGGTCGGATAATTTCTCCACCGAAGTCCGCGGCTTCTACAAATATTACAAGCGCATTCAGGATCCGCTGATGGGCCGCGGCTTTGCCCAGATGCGCGTCTGCGCCGCGCCGACCTCCGATCGTGCGACCGGCACCAATCCGACCGGATCGGACAAGTCGACCGCGTGCGGAACCGATCCCAGCGGCAACATCTATCCCGTCATTTCGATCGGGCCGGACAATTCGCGCCAGACCAACGCGCTTCACACCAACACCTTCGGCGGTTCTTTCCAGGCGCGCCTGACGATGGGCGACCATCAGTTCCGCGCCTTCGCCGAATATAGCAATGTGAAGATCTTCAACGCCTTCCTGCAGAATACGTCGGGCAACTATTATTTTGACTCGATCGCTGACTTCCAGGCCGGCAACGCGCAGAGCGTGGCGTATCAGAACGCCATTCCGTCGCTTAACCCGGACGAGGCCGCCGCACGCTTCAAATATCAGAGCTACACGTTCGGCCTCCAGGACAATTGGCGCCTGACCGACACGCTGAACGTGTCCTACGGCGTTCGCTATGATCTTTATGGCGGGCAGAGCCGTGCGGCGTTCAATCAGAACTTCTTCAACCGCTATGGCTTCGTCAACAACGCCTTCCTTGACGGCCGCAGCCTGTTCCAGCCGCGCTTCGGCTTCGACTGGAAGCCGACCTCGCGCCTCACGGTTCGCGGCGGCGGCGGCATCTTCGGCGGCGGTGCGCCCGACGTCTATGTGTCGAACAGCTTCTCCAACACGGGCATCCTGACCAACACGGTCTCGATCCTGCAGCTCAACAACAGCAGCTACAGCGTGCCGGGCGGCACCCAGGCGGTCGGTTCGGGTTCGCTGACCAACGTCAACGGCTTCACCATCCCGTCGGTCCTGAACGCCTATCTGCAGAACGCGAGCGTCGCGACGGCCTCCACCACCAACGCGCTCGATCCGCACTTCAAGATCCCGTCGCAGTGGCGCGCCACGCTGTCGGCCGACTATGTCGCCGATCTCGGGCCGCTTGGCGACAAATGGCGGTTCGGCGCGGACCTGCTCTACTCGAGCGTCCGCAACCAGGTGCTGTTCACCGATCTGCGCTCGGTTCCGATCGCCGGCTCGCTGACGCCCGATGGCCGCCAGCGCTATACCGGCCTGCTGGGCTTCAGCGATCGCAATTCGGACTATTATCTCACCAACACCAAGCTCGGCCGCAGCTACATCGCTGTCGCCCGCATCGGTAAGTCGTGGGATTTCGGTCTCGATGCCAACGCCAGCTTCACCTATCAGGACGTGACGGATCAGGCGCCGGCAACGTCGTCGACGGCCTCGTCCAACTATGGCAACGGCGCGTTCCTCGACGCCAACCAGGCGGCTTACGGCACCTCGAACGACGAGGTGAAATATGCGTTCAAATATGATCTGACGTTCGATCACGCGTTCTTCGGCGACAACAAGACGACCATCTCGCTGTTCGGCGAGACCCGCATCGGCCGTCCGTTCAGCTATACGTTCAACGACGTGACCTCGCGCAGCTCGGTGTTCGGGACGGTGGGCAGCGGCGCACGCTACCTGCTTTATGTGCCGACGATCGGCGGCGATCCGCGGGTCTCCTATGACTCGGCGGCGACGCAGGCGGCGTTCGAGAACTTCATCAAGGCCAGCGGCCTGTCCAAATATCAGGGCAAGATCGCGCCGCGTAACGCCTTCAACTCGAAGTGGTTCACGCGTCTCGACCTGCACGTCGCGCAGGAAATCCCGACGGGCCTCGGCCACTCGAAGCTGCAGATTTTCGCGGACATCGAGAACTTCACGAACCTGATCAACAAGAATTGGGGCCAGATCCGCGAATATTCCTTCCCGTACACCTTCTCGCCGGTCCGGGTCGCGTGCCTGACCACCGCCGGCAACGCGAATGGCGCGGGCACTGTTGCGACCAACACGTCGCAGGCGTGCGCGCAGTATCGCTACTCGAACTACTCGAAGCCGAGCGACACGATCTACGCGAGCCAGTCGCTCTACTCGATCCGCATCGGCGCCCGCTTCACCTTCTGATCGGGCATCGAAGCTCATAAAAATGGCGCCCTCTCCCTTCGGGGAGGGGGCGCCTTCTTTTTGTCTGCCGAAGATAGCGCGCGGGAAGGCTAGAGTATCCGTGATGATCAAGCTGGAGATTGCGTCCAGCATCGATCGGCTTTGAGCAGGGCGTTCGCGGTGACGACGAGCTTTCGCATGACGGCGG
>QFNN01000091.1 GCA_003240855.1 Sphingomonas sanxanigenens | reverse complement strand
CGAAGGCGCGCTGGGTCATGCCGGTCTGGATCAGCCCGGGACAGATCGCGTTGACGCGCACGCCGGTGCCCGACATCTGCTGCGCAGAGGTCTTGATGAGATTGATGACGCCGGCCTTTGAAGCCGAATAGGCGGGGCAGCCCGCGCCCGATCGGATACCCGCGACGCTGGCAGTGCAGATGATCGATCCCTTGCCCGCCTTCATCATCACCGGCGCGGCATGCTTGATGACCAGGAAGGGGCCGATCAGGTTGACGCGAAGGATCGTCTCCCATTGCTCGACCGTATGATCGAGGATGCCGGTCAGCCCGCCCGAGATGCCGGCATTGGCATAGGCGATGTCGAGCCCGCCAAAACGATCGACGGCGGTCGCGACCAGCTTCTCGACATCGGCTTCGTTGCCGGCGTCCATTTGCATTGCGATCGCGGCGTCGCCGATGGAGCTGGCGGTTTCAAACACGCCCTCGCTCATGTCGCCGATGACGAGGCGCGCGCCTTCCTGCGCGAAACGCTGTGCGGTGGCGCGGCCGATGCCCGATCCCGCGCCGGTGATGATCGCGATCTTGCCTTCAAGCTTCATGAATATCCTCCCGTGCTGGTCGCGCCGCCGTCGATCACCATCGTCTGTCCGGTCATGAAGCTGCCGGCGGGCGAAGCGAGGAACACGGCGGCGCCCGCAATCTCATGCGGTTCGCCGATGCGCTTCAGCGGCGCATTGTGCGTGGAACGCTTGAGCGTTTCCGGATCTTCCCAGAGCGCTTTGGCGAAATCGGTGCGGATCAGCCCCGGCGCGATGCAGTTGACGCGCACGCCGTCCGGCCCGAACTCGTCGGCCAGATTGCGCGCGAGCTGCATGTCGGCGGCCTTGGAGATGCAATAGGCGCCGAGGACGGTCGACCCCTTGATCCCGCCGATCGAGGAGATGATTATGATTGCGCCGTCGCGCCGCGCGCGCATCTCAGGGGCGACCATCGAGATCAGCCAGTGATTGGCGACGATGTTGTTGTCGAGAATCTTGTGGAACTGATCGTCGGCGATGCCCGCCATCGGTCCATAATAAGGATTGGACGCGGCATTGCAGACGAGGATGTCGATCTGGCCGAAGGCGCGGCGCGCCTCATCGACCAGATGCTGCAGCCCTGCCTTGTCCGATATATTGGCGGCGACCGCGATTGCGGCGCCCGGATGCGCGGCGTTGATTTCTGCGGCGACCGCGTCGCAGGCATCCTGCTTGCGGCTGGAAATCACCACCTTCGCGCCCTGATCGGCCATTGCTTCGGCGATCGCCTTGCCGATGCCGCGCGACGATCCGGTGATGACGGCCACCTTGCCGGTGAGATCGAACAATTGCATGGGCGGACCTCTCCTTCGTCCTTTTATTTTGCGCCGGCGAGCTGGGCGAAATGCCATGCGGCCTTCGCCAGACCCGGCGCGCGCGCCGCCGTCGCCTCGGCCTGCGCCGAACTGGCGGTTCCGTCGACGATGCGCTTCTTGATGCCCTGAACGATGCCGGTCAGCCGGAAGAGATTATAGCTGAAATACCAGTTGAGATCGGGGACGCCGTCGCGCCCCGTGGCCGTGCAATAACGTTCTACCGCCTGCTCGATCGTCGGGATGCCCAGCGTTTCGAGATCGAGGCCGTGAATGCCTGACCGTCCCTCCGGCTCGGTCACCCAGTTCATCAGGAAATAGGAGAAATCGGCGAGCGGATCGCCGAGCGTCGACAATTCCCAGTCGAGCACGGCGATCACGCGCGGCTCGTCGGCGGCCAGAATCATATTGTCGATGCGATAATCGCCATGGACGATCGAGACGCGCTCCTGCACCGGCACCGTGGTCGGCAGCCACTCTATCAGCTTGTCGACTTCCAGGATCGTTTCGGTTTCCGAGGCGCGATACTGTTTGGTCCAGCGGGCGACCTGACGCTCGAAATAATTGCCCGGCTTGCCATAGTCGCCAAGGCCGATCGCCTCATGGTCGATATTGTGGAGCCGCGCGAGCGTGTCGATCATCGCATGATAGATGCCCGTGCGCTCCTCGCGCGTGCAGCCGGGCAGCGCCCCGTCCCAGAGGTTGCGGCCGTCGGCCAGCCCCATGACGTAGAACATCGACCCGATCACGTCGCGGTCGGTGCACAGGCCATAAGGGGTCGCCACCGGAAAGCCGGTGGGATGAAGCGCCGCGATCACGCGAAACTCACGGTCCACCGCATGCGCCGAGGGCAGGAGCGGCCCGAAAGGCTGGCGGCGCAGCACATAGGATCGGTTGGGAGTGTCGACCCGATAGGTCGGGTTGGATTGGCCGCCCTTGAACTTGCTGAGGCTGATCGGCCCCACAAAGCCGTCGACATTCGCGGCCATCCATGTGGTCAGCCGCGCTTCGTCGAGCCGGTCCTTTTCGGGCACCGCGATGGTGCCCGTCATCGTTTCCTGCGCCTGTCCGTTCATCCGAAGGTTACCACACTGCGCGTCGAGTCGCCCTTGCGAAGCTGATCGAAGGCGTGATTGATCTGATCGAGCGGAATACGCTCCGCGATGATGCTGTCGAGATCGAGCAGTCCGCGCATGTAGAAGTCGACGAGGCGGGGGATGTCGACCGGGAAGCGGTTGCCGCCCATAAGCGCGCCCTGCAGCTTCTTTGACGACAGCAGGTCCATCGCCGACAGCCCGACCTTGTGCGTCAACGGCATCATGCCGAGGATCGTCGCGGTGCCGCCGCGACGAAGGACGCCGACCGCCAGATCGCCCGACGCCGGACGCCCGACCGCCTCTATCGCATGATGCACGCCGCCCTTGGTCAACTCGACGACTTCGGCGACGGCGGTGGGCGAGGTGGCGTCGACCGCATCGGTCGCACCCAGCTTCTTCGCCAGCTCACGTTTCTCGGGCACCGGATCGAGCGCGATGATGCGCCCGGCGCCCGCGATTTTCGCCGCATTGATCGCCGCCAGCCCGATGCCGCCGCAGCCGACGACCGCCACGGTCTCGCCCGGCGAAACGTCCGCCGCATGGAACACCGCGCCGGCCCCCGTCGTCACCGCGCAACCGATCACGCAGGCGCGGTCGAGCGGCATGTCGGGGTTGATGGCGACGCAGGCATTTTCATGCACCAGCATCTGTTCGGCATAGGCCGACAGGTTGAGCATCTGATTGACGACGCTGCCATCCGCGCTGAGCGTCAGCCGCGGCGGCTGCCCCGAACCGCGCCGGGTGTCGCCACCCAGGCAGAGCGAGAGATTGCCGGTCACGCAGAACTCGCAATGACCGCAATAAGCGCTGAGGCAGGTAACGACGGCATCGCCCGGCTTGACGGTATGGACTTCCGATCCGACCGCTTCGACGATGCCGGCCGCCTCATGCCCCGGAACGGCGGGCAGGGCATGGGGATAGGCGCCGTCGACGAAATGCAGATCCGATCGGCAAACCCCGACCGCCGCCGTGCGGATCAGGACTTCGCGCGGCCCCGGGGACGCTATGGTGATCTCCTCGATCGTCAGCGGCTGGCCCGGGGTGCGGAGGACCGCGGCCTTCACTTGACCAGTCCTGCCTTTGCGGCGGCGATCGCCTCGCGTCCTCCATGCTTGCCGAACTCGAGCCGCGCGATGGCGCGATTGTGGACTTCGTCGGGACCGTCGGCGAGGCGCAGCGTGCGGATGCCGGCATAGGACCGGGCAAGCCCGAAATCTTCGCTGACGCCTGCGCCGCCATGCGCCTGGATCGCGTCGTCGATCACGCGGAGAGCCATGCGCGGCGCGGCGACCTTGATCATCGCGATTTCAGCCTGGGCGGCCTTGTTGCCGGCCTTGTCCATCATATCGGCGGCCTTGAGGCAGAGGAGGCGGCACATCTCGATATCGATGCGGGCCTCGGCGACGCGCTGTTCCCAGATGCTGTGTTCGGCGACAGCCTTGCCGAAAGCGACGCGCGACAGAAGGCGCTTCGCCATCTTGTCGATTGCTTCCTCGGCGGCGCCGATCGTGCGCATGCAGTGGTGGATGCGGCCCGGCCCGAGCCGGCCCTGCGCAATCTCGAACCCACGGCCTTCGCCCAACAGCATGTTGTCGACCGGGATGCGGACATCCTTAAGCTCGATTTCCATGTGGCCGTGCGGCGCATCGTCATAGCCAAAGACGGGCAGGTGGCGCAGGATGGTGACGCCCGGCGCGTCGAGTGGCATGAGCACCATCGACTGCTGGGCGTGGCGCTGCGCCTCGAAATTGGTCTTGCCCATGACGACCGCGATCTTGCAGCGCGGATCGCCCGCGCCCGAGGACCACCATTTGCGGCCGTTGAGCACATAATAGTCGCCGTCGCGATCGATGCGCGTCTCGATATTGGTCGCGTCGGACGAAGCGACGCCCGGCTCGGTCATCAGGAAGGCCGAACGCATCTCGCCGTTCATCAGCGGCTTCAGCCATTCGTCCTTCTGCGCGCGCGTGCCGTAACGCAGCAGCACTTCCATGTTGCCGGTATCGGGCGCGGAGCAGTTGAACACTTCCGACGCCCAGCCGATGCGCCCCATTTCCTCGGCGCACAGCGCATATTCGAGGTTGGAAAGGCCGGGCCCTTCAAACTCGAACGTGTCGTCAACCGGGGCATGACCCGAGCCGGGCGGCATGAAAAGATTCCAGACGCCGGCGGCCTTGGCGCGGACCTTTTCCTCTTCGATGACGGGAAGCACTTTCCAGCGTCCGCCCTCGGCCTGCTGATCGTGATAATCCTGCTCGCGCGGACGGACATGCTGTTCGATGAAGTCGCGGACGCGGTCGCGCCAATGTGTTTCACGGTCGGTGAGGGTAAAGTCCACGACACTCTCCTGCTTTAGTTTGCGGGCCTTTTGTCAGCCCAAATCCGAGTCGACCAGCCCCGAAATCTGCGGATTGCCGCCTTTTTCGGGGACGTTGTCGCTTGCCGCTACGGCAAGCTTGGCAAGTCGCGCCTCATGTTCGGCGCGACCGAAGGGGAAGCGCGTGAAAATCAGCGCCGAGACGCAGCCGATGACGATCGTCGCCCCGGCAAAACCGATCATCACGCGATCGAGAATATCCTCCGCCACCTGCCCCGCCACGGCCTGGGCAGGCAATCCGGCGAAGGCGATGATGAGGCTCGCGCCGAAGATGCCAAGCCCTGACGTGCATTTCTGCATGAACAGGAATCCAGCGTAGAACAATCCTTCGTCGCGCCGCCCCGTTCTTTCCTCCGACGCCTCGACGACGTCGGCCATCATCGATCCGCCGAGCATCATGATGCAGACGCCGAAGCCCGTCGCCAACCCGACGCAGAGGAAAAAGACGGGCAGCATCGCGGCGTCGCCGGGCCGGGGGAAAACGCCGGCCAGCCGCGCCCAATAGGGGATTGTCGCAAAGAACGACGACACGACCGACAGCAGCGCCGCTGCGCCTTTCTTGCCCAGCGCATGGGCGATCGGCGTCACGATGAAGAAGGCGGCGAACACCCCCGCGAACAACACGACGGCGTAAGTAAGGAAGTCGCCAGGCTTGAAGCGCCATACGAAGCTCAGCAGATAATTGCTCATCGCAAAGCTGATGCCCTGGTTCACATAGGCGAAGATGCCGGCGGCCATCAGGATCAGAAAAGCGCGGTTGCCAAGCGCATGCGCGATGCCGCGAAACGTTTCGCGCAGCGTCGCTTCGTGGATACGCGTCTGCGGCGTATGCGCCATGCGGCGATGCGT
The DNA here is from genome assembly GCA_003240855.1 of Sphingomonas sanxanigenens. Classification (GTDB taxonomy): domain Bacteria; phylum Pseudomonadota; class Alphaproteobacteria; order Sphingomonadales; family Sphingomonadaceae; genus Sphingomonas_L; species Sphingomonas_L sanxanigenens_A. The sequence continues at coordinate 6,464 of QFNN01000091.1, read as the reverse complement.
ACCGAGCGCCGAACCGATGACGCTGACGAACATGATGACCGCGCCCAGCAGCGCGAAATGCCGATAGCCGGCAGGCGCCAGCGGGCCTGTCGGCGCGCCGTGCGGCGGTGCGAGCAGCCAGCCATAGGCGAGCATCAGCATGACGAGCCCGCCCGCCCAGCCGAGCAGATAGCGATAGCGGATGACGGCGGTGCGCTCGTGATAGTCGCGCGTCAGTTCGGGCACCATCGCGACCGACGGCACTTCGTTGGTCGAAATGGCAGTGCGGACGAGGATCGCGATCAGAAAGAGATAGACTACCGTCGGCATCGTGTCGGGCGAAGGCGGGTTCCAGAGCAGCACCCAACTGAGCGCGATCGGAATCGCTGACGCGTAAAGCCAAGGATGGCGGCGGCCCCAGCGGCTGTGCGTCCGGTCGCTGAGCACGCCGATCGCCGGATCGACGAAGGCGTCGACGAACAGGGCCGCCATGATAGCGAGGCCCACCGTATCGGCGGGCAACCCTACGACCTGATTGTAGAACAGCAGCAGGAAAACCTGAAAGCCATTGTCCTTGATGCCATAGGCGATGGCGCCGAAGCCGTAAGCGAGCTTGGTCGGTAGCGGAACGCGCCGGGCGGTTCCGCTGCCCAACGCTGCGCTCATTTGCTCGACATCGCGGCCAGCGCATCAAACAGCCCCGGTTGCTGCGGGTCCCAGCTATGGCGCGGTCCCACGCCCATGCCGCCGTCGACGAGCAGATGGGTGCCGGTCATGAAACCTGCATCCTCACTGGCGAGGAAGGTGACGGCGGCGGCGATATCTTCGGGGCGGCCAGCGCGCGCGATGGGCTGCGCCTGGCCGGCCATGCCTTCGATCATCGCATCGGCCCGTGTGCGCTGTGCGCCGTCGAGGCCGAGCGCCGAGGTGAAGATATTGGTGGTGATGAAGCCCGGGCAGACGGCGTTCACGCGGATCTTGTAGCGGGCGAGATCGGCGGCGGCGACCTTGGTGAGGTGCAGCACGCCCGCCTTGGCGACCGAATAGGGCGTTGGCGCCGCGCCCGCGGCAAGCGCTGCGATCGAGGCGGTGTTGACGATCGCGCCGCCGCCGCGCGCCGCCATCAGCGGCGTGGCGTGGCGGATGCCGAGCGCGACTGAGCGGAGCAGAAGCGCCATCGTCATGTCCCAGCCCGCGACGTCGATCTCGTCGATGCGCGCGCGCTGTCCGCCCGCGCCGGCATTGTTGAAGAGGATATCGAGCCCGCCCAGATCGGCCGCGGCTTTCAGCAGCGCGACGATGTCGGCTTCGCTGGTGACGTCGGTGCGCCGGAAACTGATCTTGCCGCCCGACGATTCCGCGAGCGCCGCGCCGCCGGCCTCGTCCAGGTCGCCGACCACGACCGTCGCGCCTTCCGCCGCAAAGCGAAGCGCCGTCGCCTTGCCGATCCCTGAAGCGCCGCCGGTGACGACCGCCACCTTCCCATTGAAACGCATGGCTATCCTCTCATTTTTTCCGGCCAGAATATGGGCCAGACGGTGGGCGTCAACCGCCTCGCGGCGGACGCTACGGAAAGCGCGTTAGTTGACGAACACGTCAAGGCGGGACGATGAAGCGCCCCGGAAAGGATGCTTGCGATGGCTATGGACGAGGAGACGTTCGCGGCGCTGATCGAGTCGGTCAGGCGCTATGTGGCCGAGCGGTTGCGCCCGCTGGAGGCCGAAGTCGAAGCTGCGGATGCGATTCCAGAGGCTGTGCTGGCCGAGATGCGCGACATGGGGCTGTTCGGCCTGTCGATCGCCGAGGACTATGGCGGTCTCGGCCTGACGATGGGCGAGGAAGTGCGCGTCGCGATCGAGCTGGGGCGCACAACGCCGGCCTTCCGTTCCTCGTTCGGCACCAATGTCGGCATCGGCAGCCAGGGCCTGGTGATGGCGGGCAACGATGCGCAGAAGGCGGAATGGCTGCCGCGCATCGCCAGTGGTGAAGTGGTGACGAGCTTTGCGCTGACTGAGCCGGAAGTCGGATCCGACAGCGTTTCGGTGCGCACGCGCGCAGTGCGCGACGGCGACATCTATAGGCTGAACGGCGTAAAGCGTTTCATCACCAACGCCGACAAGGCCGATCTGTTCACCGTGATGGCGCGGACAGGCGGCGAAGGCGCATCGGGCGTCAGCGCCTTCCTGGTCCCGCGCGATCTGCCGGGGCTGAGCGTCGGCGAGCCCGAGAAAAAAATGGGGCAGAAGGGCGCCAAGGTCGCCGACGTGATTTTCGACGATGTCGCCGTTCCCGTCGCCAACCGACTGGGCGAGGAAGGCGAGGGCTTCAAGATCGCGATGCGCGTGCTTGATCGCGGCCGGCTGCATATCTCGGGCGTCTGCGTCGGCGTCGCCGAGCGGCTGATCGCTGACAGCGTCGCTTATGCCAGCGAGCGCCGACAGTTCGGAAAGTCGATCGCCGAGCATCAGCTCATTCAGGCGATGATCGCCGATTCAAAGACCGAGGCGATGGCCGCGAAGGCGCTGGTGCTCGAGACCGCCGCGAAGAAGGACGCGGGCGACAATGTTACGCTCGAAGCGGCGGCGGCCAAATATTTCGCGTCCGAGATGGTCGGGCGCGTCGCAGACCGCGCCGTGCAGATCTTCGGCGGCGCGGGCTATATCGCCGATCACGGCATCGAACGGCTCTACCGCGACGTGCGGTTGTTCCGAATCTACGAAGGCACCAGCCAGATCCAGCAAATCGTCATCGCGCGCGAAACGATCCGTCGCGGCGGCTGAAACAAGGGAGAAATAACATGGATATCGCCAAGCTTTTCAGCCTCGAAGGGCGCGTCGCGCTCGTCACCGGGGGGTCGCGCAACATCGGCAAATGGATCGCCGAAGGCTTCATCGCGCAGGGCGCCAAGGTCTACATCTCGTCGCGCAAGGCCGAGGCTTGCTTCGAGGCCGCCAGGGAACTGGGGCCGAACTGCATCGCGCTGCCGCAGGACGTGTCGACCGTTGCGGGTTGCCGCGCGCTTGCCGAGCAACTGGGCGAGCATGAATCGAAGCTCGACATTCTCGTCAACAATGCCGGCGCGGCGTGGGGCGAGCCGTTTGACCAGTTCCCTGAAAAGGGCTGGGACAAGATCATGGACCTCAACCTCAAGTCGCCTTTCTTCCTCACCCAGGCGCTTTACGAGAAGCTGAAGGCCGGCGCGGCGAGCGGTCATCCCGCCAAGGTGATCAACATCACCTCGATCGACGGCCAGCGTCTCAACCCCTGGGAGACCTATAGCTATCATGCCTCCAAATCGGGCCTGATCTATCTTACCAAGCGCATGGCGGCGCGGCTGATCGAGGACGGCATCGTCGTCACCTCGATCGCGCCGGGCGCCTTTGCGTCGGACATGAACAAGGCTGCGCGCGATCATGGATCGGAAGTGGCGAAGGCGATCCCGTCGAAGCGGATTGGCGCGCCCGAGGATATGGCGGCGGCGGCGGTTTATCTCGCCAGCCGCGCGGGCGACTATGTGGTCGGCGACACGATCACGGTCGACGGCGGGCTGGTGAACGCGAAGCTGGGCGTCAGCATCGACGGGTAAGAGGCGCTTAATCCCTGGCGAGGAGGACGTTCATCCAGGCCGAGGCGATCGGTCGGCTGCGATCCTCCTGCCAGGCGAAGGCCTCGAGATTCGCCACGCGATTGCCGAGGCGAGTGACGATGCCCACCGCCTGCGTCGGCTGCTCGCGGCCGCCGCGCATATATTGGACGGTGACGTTCACCGGCTTGATGCGCGGCTGTTCGCCGTCGCCGAAACGCGCGCGCAGAGCCGCGACCGCCGCCATTTCCAGCAGCCCGCCCAGCGCGCCGCCATGCACGAAGCCGGGACGGCCCATAACGTCCGCGCTGAAAGGCATGACGAGCACCGGCGCGCCGTCCATCTCGCCATCGACGCTGAGGCCGAGGCTGAGCGCATAAGGGGGCAGCGGCATCACCTGATTCCGTCCGTGAACATGAAGGTGCCGGCGACATGCGCGACGGGATCGGCGGGATCCCCGTCATGCGCCTGCCCGCGGACGAAGGCGACCGACCGGGTGAGGCGATAACATTCGCCGCGCCCGATGACGCTGCGGCCGGGCGTCGCGGTGCGCAGATAATCGACGCGCAGATCGAGCGTCGCCTGTGTGCGGAAGCGCCGACACCTGACCCAGATCGCCATGCTCGTCGCCATGTCCATCATCGCGAGGATCGGGCCGGAGGCGAGGACGCCGCTTTCGGGGGCGCCGACCAGACGTTCGTCATAGCCGATCGAAAGCTCCGCCCAGTCGTCGCCATGCGCGACATAGCCGAGGCCGATCAGCCCGCCATGATGGCGATTGGACACGCCTTCCACGAAGCGCCGGGGATCGAACTCCGGCCAGATCTGCTCGTTCATGCTGCGCCGTCTAGCCGCAGCATGGCGTCCGGCGCAATCGGCGGCGTTACACCGATGTAACTACGGTGCGACGATGGCCCCCGCCTAGCTTTGGACCACCGCCAATTCCGGCGGCGCGGGGGGCTGGCGTGCACGACATCGTGATCGACATCGACGAAATCGAGGATCTGGAATCGCCCGTGGCGATCCACGGCGCGGCGGGAGAACCCGCCGGAGATATGGTGGCCGACATCTCGGTCATCATTGCGATCGCCCTTGGCGGCCATCCGGCGCCCTGAGCGCGGCGATATGCGGATCGGGACAGATCTTGCCGAGTGGCTGAATGACGAAGCGCGTATCGGCCGGGCGCTCGCGGCGCGTGCGGCTTTTGCGCGGGGCTGGGCGGAGCGCCTGCCGGAGCCGGACGGGGAGACCGGCGTCGGGGTCTTGCTTCGGGACGACAAATGGGTTGGCGACGCGCTGGACTGGGCGATGTCGCAACTCGGCGCGGAGCCTTTCCTCGATCCGCCCATCCGCGCGCTGATCGGCGAGGACCAGCATGGGCTGCTGCTGCTCGACGCGCCGGCTGCAAGCCTGTTCGCGGCCGTTCGTTTCCACGATCCGCGCGCGGCGCAGGGGGGCGTCATAACCTTCAGCGGCGCGCGCACGATCATCCGCTTCGTGCGTGGCGGCGGAGCAATGCTGCAGCATTGGCGGCGCACGGAGGGGCTATGCGTCGCGGGGCGGGCCTGCCGTGTCGAGGACGGGCTGGTCGTCAGCTTCGACGGCGCCGAGGAGGCTTGGACGATCGAGCGCGCCGAATCCGACATGGTGACGCTTCGCGCGGTGATGAAGGCGTCGCGCGCGCCGCTCGTCCGCGATTATGATCGTATGACGGGACTGTTGGCGAAAACCGCAGCAGCAGAGGTTGAGCAATCGCGCGCGCAGATGATGCTTGGCCTTCTGCGCCTCATGGGGCGGCGTGACGCCGCGCCTTCGTTCGCCCGATATGCGCAAGGCGACGATCCCTATCTGGCATGGCAGGCGATGCGTGAATGGATCGCGCTCGATGCGCGCGCCGCCCTGCCCATGCTGCGGCGGCTGGCGCGTGACGGGGCCGGGGAAGTCGCCCAACGCACGCTGGCGATAGTCGAAGCTCGGTTGGCTTCAGCCGGGGAGGGGACATCATGCCGCGCCTGATCGATGCGGGCGGCATATCCCCCATCGCGCTTGCGGAGCTGGTCGAATATCTCGAGTCTCCGGCTTTTGACCCTGACGACGAGGAGAGTTTCGCGGCTGCGGGGCCATGGCTTGCGCGGCTCGGCGCTAATCGCGACTTCCTCGCGGATCTCGCCATCGCTGAGCTGAAGAACCGCTTCCGGTTGCAATCGGAACGCAACGCCTATGGCGCGCAGGTGATGATGGTCCACGCGCCGGGCCGCAAATATTTCATCCGCGCCAATTTCTGGCCGGCGTCGCACGAGACGGTGATGCGCGCGAGCGGCGCCGCGCCTTTCTTCTACGGTGTGGCGCATGACCATAATTTCTCCTTCCTGACCGTGGGCTACAAGGGGCCTGGCTATTGGTCCGACTATTATGAGTATGATTATGATGCGGCGGCGGGCGTCCCGGGTGAGGCCGTCGCGCTTCGTTTCATCGAGCGGTCGCGCCTCGCCGAGGGCAAGCTGATGCTCTATCGCGCGCATCGCGACGTGCACCGGCAATTGCCGGCGGACAGCCTGTCCGTATCGCTCAATATCATGGCGGCCTCGCCGCGCACGCCATGGCTCGATCAATATCGTTTCGACGTCGATCACGGGCGGATCGACGGCATCCTGTCGCATAGCGCCTCGGAGGCGCTGTTGACGCTCGCCGCTCATTTCGGCGGGCCGGACGCGTTTGATGTCGCACATGACTTTGCGCGCGGACACCCGAGCGGACGGATGCGGGTCGCCGCGCTCCGCGCCGTGGCGTCGGCGGCGGAGGGCCTAGCCCGGCTTATTCACCGCGTTGGGCCGAGAGGGTTGGCGGGAGTGGCATAAGCCTCTGATCTGAATTAGGAACTGGGTGTCTAAGCCGAACCTGC
>QFNN01000090.1 GCA_003240855.1 Sphingomonas sanxanigenens | reverse complement strand
CGGCGAACTCAGCATCGAAACCGCGGGCGGGTTGCTCAGAGCCGAAGGCGAGGCCGCCAATGCGCGCGTCGACATGGGCGCGCCGCGCTTCGGCTGGGATAAGATCCCCCTCGCCTACGCCATGGACACCGCCGACATGCCTGTCGGCTGGGAAGCGCTCGACCGGCCGATGGCGGTCAATGTCGGCAACCCTCACGTCATCTTCTTCGTCGAGAATATCGATGCGATCGAACTTGAACGGCTGGGGCCGCTGATCGAGCATGATCCGCTTTTCCCCGAGCGCGTGAACGTCAATGTCGCCGAGATCGTCGCACGCGACCATATCCGGCTGCGCGTGTGGGAACGCGGCGCGGGGCTGACGCAGGCCTGCGGCACCGGCGCCTGCGCGACGGCGGCAGCGGCGATCCGGCGCAATCTGGTCGATGCGCCGGTGCGCGTGACGCTGCCCGGCGGCGACCTGACGATCGACTGGCGCGAGGGCGGGACGATCGGCATGGCCGGACCTGCGACGCTGGTCTTTTCAGGCGAGGCGGAGAGCGAGGCGTTCGGATGAGCGCGCAGACGATCACGCTAGGTTGTCGGTTGAACATCGCTGAATCGGCGGCGATGCGCGAGCTTGTCAGGGGGTCGGCGGACGATCTGGTGATCGTCAATAGCTGCGCGGTGACGGCGGAGGCGGTGCGCCAGACGCGCAAGGCGATCCGCAAGGCCAGGCGCGAACGGCCCGACGCGCGACTGTTCGTCACCGGCTGCGCGGTCGAAATCGACCCGCTTTCGTTTGAGTCGATGCCCGAAGTGACGCGGATCGTGCGCGGCCCCGACAAGTTCGACGCCGCGAGCTTCGGCCTGCCCGGCGCAAACGCTGCGCCGCCATATGCGGTGGACGAGACGCATGCGCGCGCCTTCGTCGAGGTGCAGAATGGCTGCGACCATCGCTGCACCTTCTGCATCATCCCGCATGCGCGCGGGGCCGCGCGATCATTGCCCGCCGGCGCGGTGATCGACCGCATCCGCGCGCTCGTCGCGGCCGGCAAGCGCGAAATCGTGCTGACCGGCGTTGACGTCACCAGCTATGGCGGCGATCTGCCCGGCAAGCCCGGCCTGGGCAACCTCGTCGGCCGCATCCTGCGGCTGGCGCCCGATCTGCCCCGCCTGCGGCTTTCCTCGCTCGATCCGGTCGAGATCGACGACGAACTGATCGAACTGATCGAAAGCGAACCGCGGCTGATGCCGCACCTGCACCTGTCGCTGCAGGCGGGCGACGATATGGTGCTCAAGCGCATGAAGCGCCGCCACCTGCGCGCGGACGCCATCGCGCTCGTCGAGCGGATCAGGGCGGCGCGCCCGGAAGTCGCGATCGGTGCGGATATTATCGCCGGCTTTCCAACGGAAACCGAAGCGATGTTCGCGAACAGCCTGAAGATCGTCGCCGAGTGCGACATCGTGCATGGCCACATCTTCCCCTATTCGCCGCGCGAAGGCACGCCGGCCGCGCGCATGCCGCAAGTCGCGCCCGAAGTCGCGCGCGCCCGCGCCCGCCTGCTGCGCGAAGCATGCGAGGCGCGCCGCGACGCCTGGCTCGACAGGCTGGTGGGAACGGCGCAGACGATGCTGGTCGAGCAGGACGGGGTGACCGGCCATGCCGAACATTTCGCAAAGATTCGGATTGTGAATCCCGATCCCGCGCGGGCCGGGCCTGCCGAAGCCCATTCTTCTTCCCGCACCGGGAAGGAGGAAAAGGGCTTCGACAGGCCCCGCCCGAACGCAGGAGAACGACCGGGCAAGGAGACGATGTTGGCAGGGCGGATTGCGACCGTGACGATTGTCGGGCGCGAAGGTGACGAATTGCTCGGAAGGATCGGCGGATGAGCGACAAACGCTGGCACGAGAAGCTGCTCGGCGGCTTCAAGCGCACTTCTGACCGGCTGGGCGAAAACCTCACCGGCCTGTTCACCAAGAGCGCGCTCGACCGCGAGACGCTGGACGAGATAGAGGAGGCGCTGATCGTCTCCGACCTCGGCCCCGCCACGGCGGGGCGCGTGCGCGAAAGGCTGGCCGAAGGCCGCTTCGAGCGCGGGATCGACGAAGCCGGGGTGCGCGAGGTGGTGGCCGAGGAGATCGCCAAGGTCCTCGCCCCCGTCGCCGAGCCGCTGGAGATCGACGCCTTCCCGCGCCCGCAGGTGATCCTCGTCATCGGGGTCAACGGATCGGGCAAGACCACGACGATCGCCAAGCTGGCGCACCTGTTCCTTGAACAGGATTATGGCGTGATGCTGGCCGCCGGCGACACCTTCCGTGCGGCGGCGATCGGCCAGCTCAAGGTCTGGGCCGATCGGATCGGCGTGCCGATCGTCACCGGGCCGGAGGGCGGCGACGCCGCCGGGCTGGTTTGGGACGCGGTGAAACAGGCGACGGCGACGGGCATCGACGTGCTGATCGTCGACACCGCAGGCCGCCTGCAGAACAAACGCGAACTGATGGACGAACTGGCGAAGATCCGCCGCGTCCTCGGCCGCCTCAACCCCGAGGCGCCGCACGACGTCGTCCTCGTCCTCGACGCCACAACGGGGCAGAATGCCCTGTCGCAAATCGAGATTTTCAAGGAAGTGGCTGGCGTCACCGGCCTCGTGATGACGAAGCTGGACGGGACGGCGCGCGGCGGCGTGCTCGTCGCGGCGGCTGAGAAGTTCCGGCTGCCGATCCACGCGATCGGCGTGGGCGAAGGCATGGACGATCTGCGCCCCTTCGATCCGCAGGAACTGGCGCGCGCGATCGCCGGCGTCGACGAGAAGCAGGGATAATTATTGCGCTCGGGCCGAGCCTGTTTCCCTTCGCCCTTCGTTCAGCATGAAGGCGGTAAGGAGCTTCGACAGGCCGAACCCAAGCAGTTTTGCGCGAATGGTGCGGCCCGAACGGCCAAACCCGACCGGATTTGAGGATCGACACGTGACCAACCCCGCCCCCGCCAAGGAAGCGCTCTCCCCCGGGCTGCGCATGGCCATCGATTTCGGGCCGCTGGCGACCTTTTTCGCCGCCAATGCGCTGGCGCCCGAGCCCAAGCTGATGAAGGTGCTGGTCGCGACGACCGCCTTCGTGATCGCCACGGTGATCGCGATGATCCTGTCATGGGCGAAGTCGGGGCGCGTCTCGCCGATGCTGTGGATCAGCGGCGGGCTTGTCGTCGTGTTCGGCGGACTGACCCTGTGGTTCCGCGACCAGACCTTCATTCAGGTGAAACCGACGATCGTCTATGCGATGTTCGCGATCATCCTCACCTACGGGCTGATCAGCGGCCGCCCGTTGCTCAAAATGCTGCTGGAAACCGCCTATCCCGGGCTGAACGACACGGGATGGCGCAAGCTGACGATCAACTGGGCGATCTTCTTTGCCGGCATGGCCGCGCTCAACGAGATCGTCTGGCGCACGCAAAGCTGGGACTTCTGGGTCGGCTTCAAGCTGTGGGGCGCGATCCCGATGACCATCCTGTTCGCGATGGCCAATATCCCGATGCTGATGAAGCATGGGCTGACCGCCGAAGCCGCGAAGGATTCGCCTCCCGTTCCGCCCGAGGGCTGAGGCTTCAAACAAAAAATGCCCCGGCTTTCGCCGGAGCATTTTTGCTCGTCATTGCGGGCGGAGCGAAGCAATCCAGTGCGATTTTCGGCACCGGCTGGATTGCTTCGTCGGCTTCGCCTCCTCGCAATGGCGGGAGGTGAGCGTTACGCCCCCGGCTGATCGGCGCGGCTGGCGCCCTTGCCGTCCAGATTCTGCTCAACGAAATCCCAGTTGATCGCATTCGCGAGCAGCGCATCGAGGTAGCTCGGGCGGGCGTTGCGATAATCGATATAATAGGCATGTTCCCACACATCGATCGTCAGCAGCGGCGTCAGACCGTGGACGAGCGGCGTATCGGCATCGTGAAGCGAGGTGACCTTGAGCGCGTCGCCATCGAGCACCAGCCAGGCCCAGCCGCTGGCGAAGTGGCCGACGGCTTCGGCCTTGAGCGTTTCGAGCAGCTTTTCGGTCGAGCCGAACGAAGCGTCGATCTTCGCCTGCAACGCGGCGCTGGGCGTCTTTTTCTCGGGGCTGAGGCCAAGCCAGTAGAAGCTGTGGTTCCAGATCTGGGCGCTGTTGTTGAACAGCCCCTTGTTGCCGCTGTCCTTCGCCGCCTTGATGACGTCGATCAGCGAAGCGCTGGCGAGGCCGGCCGCCTCGGCCTGCTTGTTGGTGTTGTCGACATAGGCCTTGTGATGCTTGCCATAGTGGAAGTCGAAGGTTTCTTCCGAAAGAATGTCTCCGAACGCGGTCTTGGCGTAGGGCAGTTCGGGGAGGACGAAAGCCATGTCAGGTCTCCTTAGTGAGGGGCTTCGGCGAGAGTCCGGTCGTCGCCGCTGCTAACGCATGGCGACCTGAAATGTCCCGCCTTATCTTTGCGAAACGTTCGCAGAAAGCAGCGCCTTAAGCCGCAGGCGCGACGACGTTGAGCAACTCATGCTTGCGTAGCGCATGGCGAAGCTGGTCGTAGGTCAGCGACAGCGCCTTCGCGGTCAGCCGCTGATTATAGCGACAACGCTGGAGCGCGTCGGTCAGCAGCTTCTTCTCATAGGCTTCGCAGGCCGCCCGAAAATCTCCCACGTCGTCGACCGCGACGCTGATCTCGACATTTGCGGCAGACGCAGCGGCCATCGGGGCAGCCTGCGCCGTGGCGAGCGAGCGCGCAGCCTCGCCCTTCGGCGCCCAGGGCGAGGCGAAGGGATCGAACTGGATATCGTCGATCGGCCGTTCGGGATCATCCCAGCGATAGACGGCGCGTTCGACGACGTTGCGCAGCTCGCGGACATTGCCCGGCCAGCGATGCGCGAGCAGCGTCGCCATCGCGTCGCCCGAGAAGCCCGGCCAGTGCGGCCAGTCCAGTTCCGCGGCCATGCGACGGCCGAAATGATCGGCGAGGACCGGCACGTCGCCATCGCGCGCGCGGAGCGGCGGCAGCGTAACCACCTCGAACGACAGGCGATCGAGCAGGTCGGCGCGGAAGCGGTTCTGTTCGACGAGCGCAGGCAGATTCTCGTTGGTCGCGGCGACGATGCGGACATCGACGCGCACCGGCTTCGACGATCCGATGCGCGTCACCTCGCCATATTCGACGGCGCGCAGCAGCCTTTCCTGCGCGGCGGCGGACAGCGTGCCCAGCTCGTCGAGGAACAATGTGCCGCCATCGGCTTCCTCGAAACGCCCGGCGCGCGCGCGCGTGGCGCCGGTGAAGGCCCCCGCCTCATGCCCGAACAATTCGGCCTCGATCAGCGTTTCGGGAAGCGCCGCGCAGTTCATCACGACCAGCGGGCCGTCCCAGCGGGGCGACAGGCGGTGGAGGCGCTCTGCGACCAGCTCCTTGCCCGTCCCGCGCTCGCCGATCACCAGCACGGGGCGGTTGAGCGCTGCGGCGCGGCTCGCCCGCTCGACTGAATCGAGGAAGGCAAGCGATTGACCGATGAAGGCACTGACCCTTTCCATGCCGCGATATGGCGCAATTTACCAACTATTGGCAATAAAAAAATGCCGGTCCGGAGATCAACTGCCGAAAAAATGGCGGAAATCCGTGTCGCGCAAAAATTGGCACGCCCCCTGCAATGCTTTGGGCAAGCCGCCGGGGAAACCCACGGCGCCAGATTTGAAACACCGCATTCGAGATACAGGGAGATTAAAAATGTTCGGCAGCTTTGAACTCCGCAAGACCGCCTCCGCGATCCTCTGCACCATCCTGTTCAGCACCACCTGCGTGCTGAGCGCCGTCGGCCCGGCCCGCGCCAGCGACACGCAGACGGTCCGCGCGATCGCCGCCAACCCCGTCTCGGCGCCGCTGGCGTGACCGAGACCAACGCCGGGATGAGCGCGCTTCCCCCCTCGCGCTCGCTCGTCCCGGCGCCCCGCCTTCAGCGGACCCACAACGCCCCTTCCCACCCCCACCAACCGCGTTTCAGGAGCCAATCGATGGGAATATTCTCGCGAACCCGTGACATCATCGCCGCCAACGTCACCGATCTGCTCGATCGGGCCGAGGATCCGGCGAAGATGGTCCGCATGATCATCCTGGAGATGGAGGAAACGCTGGTCGAGGTCCGCGCTTCGGCGGCCCGCACCATCGCCGACCAGAAGGAAATGCGCCGCCACATCGCCAAGCTGGAAAAGCTGCAGGAAAGCTGGACCGAGAAGGCCGAGCTGGCGCTCTCCAAGGATCGCGAGGATCTCGCCAAGGCGGCGCTGGTCGAAAAGCAGAAGGCGAAGGACATGGCCGAACAGCTCGAAGCCGAGATTTCGGTGCTGGACGACGCGCTCCGCGCTTCGGAAGCCGACATCGCCAAGCTGCAGGGCAAGCTGCGCGAGGCGCGCGCGCGCCAGAACGCGATCGTCACCCGCATGGAAAGCGCGCATAATCGCCTGAAGATGCGCGAAGCCTATGCCGGCCCGAAGATCGACGAGGCGTTCAGCCGCTTCGACATGCTCGAGCGCCGCGCCGACCTGGCCGAAGGCCGCGCCGAAGCCGCCGGTTTCGGGGCCGCGCCGAAGAGCCTGGAAGAGGAGATCGCCGAACTCCGCTCGAACGAGAAGGTCGAGGCCGAGCTGGAGGCCCTGAAGGCCAAGGCGCTGGGACGCCCGACCGAACAGGAGGGCTGATCCGATGGAAGACGTGCTCGTCCCCATCTTCGTCTGCGGCTTCCTCTTCGTCGCGATGCCGTGGCTGATCCTCCACTACATCACCCAGTGGAAGAAGTCCGGCGGGATCACCCGCGAAGATGAACAACTGCTCGACGAACTGCACGAGATGGCCCGCCGGCTCGACGATCGGATGAACTCGATCGAGCGGATCATCGCCGCCGACAATCCCGGACTGGAGCTGCGCCGCCCGGCTCCGGACTATCTGGAAACCAAGATCAGGGGAGAAATCCAATGAGCGTCAGCCGCACCAAATTCTACCTCGACAAGCAGAACGCCAAATGGTCGGGCGTCTGCGCGGGGATCGCCGACTATACCGGCGTCGACGTGATGTGGGTCCGCATCGGACTGGTCATCCTGACCTTCATCGGCGGTTTCCCCTGGACGCTGATCGCCTACTTCATGGCCGCCTGGATGGGCACCCCCAAGCCGGTGGGCCTCTATTCCAGCGCCGAGGACGCGAAGTTCTGGCAGGGCGTCCGCACCTCGCCCGCCCGGTCCACCCGCGACGTCCGCGCCAAGTTCCGCGACATCGACCGCCGTCTGGCTGACGTCGAGCTCTACTACACCAGCCGCAACAGCCGGCTGGCGGACGAGATCGACAGCCTGCGCTGAGATCGAATTGACCGGCTTGCGGTTGACCCGGCGTCAACCGCCAGACCGGACAGGGGAGAAAAACGATGAGCTTCCAAGGTCCGACTTTCGTCCTGGCGATCATCGCGATGAGCATGGCGGCCTGGGTCATCACCACTGCGATCCGCGCCAGGCATGGCTACCCGATCGAGAATGAATGGGGCGGCAAGGTCGATCGCCGCAACCCCGATCAGGAACGCGCCATCAGCCTGCTTTCCAACGAGAATGACAAGCTGAAGGGGCAGATCGCGCGGCTGGAGGAGAGGATCGCGGTGCTCGAACGGATCGCCACCGACCGCCCCGGCCGCCTCGCCGAGGAAATCGACAGGCTACGCTGATCGAAGCGGGGTTGCGGTTCGTCGAAACCGGGTCGCCCTCGCCGCCCGACGCGCCAGCAGTCAAACAGGGACATCAGGCATGAACGACAAACTCATCTTCTTCACACAGATCGCGCCAATCATCGCCACCGTCGCGGCGATCGCGGTCGGCGGGTGGGTGCTCACCACCTGGATGCGGATCAAGAACGGCTATCCGCTCGAGGGAGCCTGGGGCCAGGCGGTCTATCCGCGCAAGGATGCCGAAACGCAGGAGCGGGTGAAGCTGCTGACGCAGGAAAACGCCCAGCTTCGCGCCGAGCTTGGCTCGATCAAGGATCGCCTCGCCAATGTCGAGCGCATCGTCACCGACAGCGCGCACAGCCTCGATCGCGAGATCGACGCGCTGCGCGGCAGGACGAACTGAGGGCCAGGGCCATGACGATATTCAGCCCCGCCACCATCTGGGTCCTGATCCCGCTCGCCGCAATCGCGGTGAAGGGTTTCCGGAGCTGGCTGCAGCTCAAGGAGCGCCAGCTTGAAGCTCAATCGCACGAGACTGCCGAAAAGACCGCCCAATATGCCGCCCACACCGAGCGACTGGAACAGCGCGTCCGCGTTCTCGAACGCATCGTGACCGACAAGGGCATCGATGTGTCCGACGAGATCGAGAAGCTGCGCCACCAGCCCCCGCTCAACTGATTGACCGGAGATCAAGGCAATGAACCCGTTTGAAATGGTTGTCGCGATCGTCGCCATCACCGCGATCGCCAGCGTGATCCGCGCCAAATATGGCGTCGTGCGCGTAGGTCGCGGCAGGAACGCCCGCGAGGAGATCGTCGGCCGCGACGATCCGGAAAAGGAACGCCTGCGCGAGGAACTGAAGGCGCTCAAGGAACGTGTGGCCGTGCTCGAGCGCCTCGCCACCGATGACAGCAGCAGCCTGGAGCGCGAGATCGAACGTCTCCGCGACAAGGCTTGAGAAACATCACGCAGAAAGGGACGCCGTCATGAACGACCCCGTGATCATCCTCACTATCGCCGCCAGCACGCTGGCCGGGCTGGCGATGCTTTCGGCCGCCGGGCTGCGCGGGTGGCGCGGCTGGCTCGATCTCAAGCGGCTGGAAATCCAGCAGCACCAGATCGAATCCGGCCCCTCGACCACCGCCGGATCGCGCATCGAGATCGCGGACCTGAAGGAACGCATCCGCAAGCTGGAAGCAATCGCCGCCGGGGTGGATCTGTGACATCCCGAGATCGCCATTGCGAGCGCAGCGAAGCGATCCGCAAAATGTCCGGCGCCGGCCGGATTGCTTCGCCACGCGCGCAATGACGACGATGCGGGGATGACCTGAGCGCTTCCCCGCACTAAGGGGCCGGCATGACCAGCCTTGCCGATGTCCTCGCCGACTATGAACTGTTCGAGCCAGACGACCGTTATCGCCAGTTGATCGATCTGGGCCGCGCGCTCGAACCGATGCCCGATCCCCTCAAGACCGATGCGACGCTGGTCAGGGGCTGTTCGGCCTCGGTCTGGGTCTATCCGATGCGGCGCGACGACGGGCGGCTGCATTTCCTGGCCGACAGCAACGCCGCCATCACCAAGGGGATCATCGCGCTCGTGCTGCTGACCGTGCAGGATCGCAGCCCCGAGGAAATCGTCGCGACCGATATCGCCGGGGCGCTCGCGCCCTTCGACCTGAAGAGCCAGCTCAGCTCGAACCGGACGCAGGGCATTCCCAACATGATCGCGCTGATCCGCGAGACCGCCGAGCGCTATCTGGCGTAGCTGCTGACCGGATCAGCGCCGCAGGCCTGATCCGGAGCCCATGGAAGCCGCCTTTTGGGTATGGGCCGGCGGTCATGAACCCCGCCTGCGCGGGGATGACGGCAGGTCGGGGGATCTGCATATGCTTGGGGAGTGACGGCGCAGGCCTCAACCCTCGTCTGCCAGTCCCAGCTCGCGGACCAGATCGCCGACGTCCGCGCCTTCGCGAACCAGAATCCAGTCCCGCCCGCGCCGCGTATCGACCATCGTCACGGCATGTTTGGGGCAGACGCCGAGGCATTTGGTCTCGATGACGCCGACGCGCGCCTTGCGCCCCTTGCCGCCGCCGGTTTCCTTCTTGAGCGCCTTGGCGAGGCTGGTCTTGCCCTTGGGGCCAAAGCCGCCGCCAAGCTTTTTCGAGCATTTACCGCAGACGAGCAACGCCGCCTGCCAGTTGGACCGGACCGAGGATTTCACGCCGCGCGCCGCTCCTCGGCGCTGCGCAGCACTTCATAAGCCGCCTGGATCGCCTGAAAACGCACCGCGGCATCGGCGTCGCCGGGCTTCACATCGGGATGATTGGCCTTGGCGAGCCGCCGCCACGACGCCTTCACCGCCTCGAAATCGGCGTCAGCCTCCAGTTCCAGCACGCCCAGCGCGCGCATCTCGTCGCGCGAACGGCTGCCGTCGCCCGGCCCGGCCCAGCGGCTGTGCGCCGATTGCGCGAAGCCGCCGGCGTCGCGCCGTTCGTCGGCCTCGCGCTGCGCCGCTTCCTCGTCGCTGAGACCCTGAAAATAGTCCCAGTTCGCATTATATTCGGCGGCGTGGCGCTCGCAGAAATACCAGCGCTCGCGGCTGTTGGGCGCCTTGGGCGCGGGGCGATCGCCCACCTCGTCGCAGCCATGGCGATCACACAGACGCACCTCGGCCGCCGCGCGCGACGAACCATATTCGCGCCAGCGTGGAAAACCCCAATCGAGTGAACGAGTCTGTCGGCGAGCCATAGGGCGCAGATAGGTGCCACGCCGCAGTGCACAAGCCAAGCGCGATCAACCGAACGGCACAATCCGATTATCCGCATCATGGCCGATGTCGGCGCGGCCGAGGAATGGAATGCCCGACACGCGACACCAGTGTTCGGCGATCGCGACTTCATCCATGCCGAAATCGACGTCGTTCCGGGGGATGAGGCTGCACCGCCCCAGCCGGATCCCCGCGACCCGGCGGATGTTCGCATTGGCGGTGATCTGCGCGAAGGCGCGATCGATCGCGTAATGATATTCGCTCACTTCCTCCAGCATCAGCACATGGCCGGAGAGATCGGGCTGCCAGGGCGTGCCGATCAGATGCGCTAAAATGGTGATGTTGAAGGCCGCACGGCGACCAGGCGAAGGCTCAAGCGCCGCCGGATCGCGATCGACCAGCCAGTCGATCGCGCGAAGCACCGCGCCTTCGCCGCCCTCGCGCTTCAGGTCGCCGGGCATCGGGCCGTGCGCGACATGGCGGAACCCCGCGCCGTAGAACGCGCCGAGCAGCGTCCCCATATCGCTGTAGCCCAGCCATTGCTTGGCGCGCGCCGCCGGCCCGAGCGCAGGCAGCACGCGCTCGACGATGCGCGCCGAGCCATAGCCGCCGCGCGCGAACCAGATCGCGTCGATCGCCGGATCATTGGCATAGGCGATGAGCGCCGCCGCGCGTTCCTCGTCGCTTCCCGCGAAATGGCCATGCGTGCGGAAGCATTGCGGGTGGATCGCCAGTTCGGCGCGACCCCCGACCAGCGCCAGCAGACGTTCGGCGAGCGCCGGCTCGATCCGTCCCGCCGGCGCCACGATCCCGATCCTCATGCCTTCACCCAGCTTGTATGCTCATGCGAAATCCCTGATAGCGCGCGGATGAGCGAGCATGAAAGCTACTTCTTCTGCGGGATCGGCGGCAGCGGGATGCTGCCCCTCGCGCTGATCCTCCGCGCGCAGGGGCATGAGGTCAAAGGATCGGACCGCGCGCTGGACCAGGGGCGGACCGCGCCGAAGTTCGATTTCCTCCGGGCGCGCGGCATCACGCTGTTCGCGCAGGACGGCAGCGGCGTGACCGACCCCGCGCAGATCGTCGTCGCCTCGGCCGCCGTCGAGGAAAGCGTCCCCGATATCCGCCGGGCGATCGCGCTGCACTGCGAAAGGCTGACCCGCGCCGCGCTGCTCGCGGACCTGTTCAACGCCGCGCCGGTGGGGATCGCGGTGGGCGGGACCAGCGGCAAATCGACGACGACAGGCATGATCGGCTGGATCTTCGAGGCGCTGGGCAGACGGCCGACGATCATGAACGGCGCGGTGATGAAGAACTTCGTCACCGCCGATGCGCCCTTCGCCAGCGCCCTCGTCGGCGCGGGCGAGGTCTTTGTCAGCGAAGTCGACGAGAGCGACGGATCGATCGCGCTTTACGATCCGGCGATCGCGGTGCTCAACAATATCTCGCTCGATCATAAATCGCTCGACGAGCTTCACGCGCTGTTCGGCGATTTCGCGACGCGCGCGGGCAAGGCGGTGGTCAATCTCGACGACGCGGAATCGGTGCGCGTGGCGCATGACATCCACGCCGACCATCTGATCGGATTCGGCTTCGCTTCGCCCGAGGCGCGGCTGGCGGGGAGCGATCTGATCGAGGAGCCGGACGGCGTTTCCTTCACCGTCGCCGATCGCGCGACGGGCGACCGGGCAGCGGTGCGCCTTGCCGTGCCCGGCCGGCACAACGCCGCGAACGGGCTTGCAGCGCTGGGCGCGGCGATCGCCGCCGGGCTG
>QFNN01000089.1 GCA_003240855.1 Sphingomonas sanxanigenens | reverse complement strand
ATCCACACCCGATACGACCGTTGCGCCCACACCTTCATGTCCGCCATCTGTATCGCCGCCGCCGTCATCTTCTGGCTCAATCAATGAGTCCTGAGCCTAGGTAGCGCCTCGCCACCCCCCGTGTTCCATCGTCGAACTCTTGCGCTCCCCCGTAATCGGCAGCCAGGCGCTCCTTCAGCAAAGTCGAGGATCGAAGCGCCGCCTCGTCACAGCTGAACGCAAAGCGTTCTCCATTGCTCCGCATGACACTCATCGCAACGGCTATTGGCCTGCTCTTGAACGCGATCATAATCGATAATGCAGTCTTACAGTTTGCAATTGCCATGATGTCTGCGACCCTGATCTATGAACTTGCCTACGCTTGGCGATGCGCTTGGAAGCGGGAGGCGGCCGCTCGCTACAGGTTTGAAGAGATTGAAGCGGCCAGCATAAGCTCAGAAACGTCTGGCCCAGGCCGTTGAGCCTTGGATTTCATATTCAAATGCCGAAAATGGGCTTCTTACCGGCCGCCGGCAATCTCGCACCGACGAAACAGCCAACAAGAGTGTCTCCACGAAATTTATCTGAAAGGCGAACAGATCTCGCGGCCGTGAGTTGAAAGGATAGTTATTCACTGGGCCGGAAGTTGGCAAGCGGCTGTCCTGAACCGACAAACGGCGATGACGGATATTTTTCCTACTATCACTACTAGGGAATGATATGACGGAAGAAGAACTTCATGCGCTAAGATTTCAGGCTCTCGTCACGACCAAGCTGGCGCAGACAACGCTGGAGTTCGTCATCAACATGGCAAGATTGCAGGGCTTGTCGCTTGACCTGGAAGGGGCCGCTCAGGCCCACCTGAACTGCGAGGTCGATCAGAGCCTAGACCCGGCAAGTTTTGCGATCGAGCGCGATGCACGAACGGCGGTCGCGGAGATGCTATTGGCTTTCGCACGAAAGGCCGGGAATTAGTCCAAAAGCCTGATAGAATGTTGCTAGCGGCGTGGCGCGCGCCGCTTGCGACCCTTTGTCGTGATTTAGCGCCCAATTTTTCGGTCCTAGGTGCGGTCGGTCCGCGAAAGGGCAAGTCGCGACCCTTCTGAGACACTCAGAGATCAAATGCTGATCCCTAGGTGCAGAAGGTCCGCTATCGCGGCAGGTGTCGATCAACTCACTCCATTCCCCTCTATCAAGATGGACGGGAGCTTTTTGTAGCGGTGCAGACGTTTGTGTCTGCCACAGATTTCAATCAGCAGCGGATCGGGGCCCTCGCAAAGTCAGGAAGTCGCTTGCCAGCAGCACCAGTACTCGATCCGGGGCAATAGGGGACGCGACGCCCACGGTCGGGAGAATCACGGAAATCCATGTTTCATGCATCTGCGGATCGATTGCTCACGCAGGCAAAAATGGACGGCAGCTAGGGTAGGACATCCTCACCAGAACCCTGAGTTCGCATGGTCTTCTCAATGAGAGCAGGAATGAGCGGTAAAAGCTCGCGTGCCAGAAAGCCGACCTCACCGATTGTCTCTGCAAGGATGTTGCCGGCTTTCCCATGGATCCAAGCACCCCAGGCGGCAGCCTGAAATGCAGTCGCACCTCGAGAAGCAAGACCCCCTATGAGTCCAGCCAGCACATCGCCGGAGCCTCCCGTACCAAGCCCGACGCAGCCCCCCTCATAAATGAGACATCGGCCGTCAGGTTGGGCCAGATAACTAATATCTCCCTTGAGGAGTATGACGGCGCTCCATCGCGCTGCCATTTCAACCGCTATCGCTGCTGGCCTCGCCTTGATCTCTTCGATCGGCAGGCCGCTCAGCGCCGCCATCTCTCCATGGTGAGGCGTGAAAATCGCATCCTTGCTTACTCGCCACCGTGATGGGCCGAAATGACGCAATGAAACCAAGGCTGCAGCGTCGAGAATGAGACTGCCAGGGAAATCGAGGCTATCGAAAAGACTGGCGACAAATGCCCGCGCCGCCTTCCCCGTGCTCATGCCTGGTCCCAGGATGATCGTGTCGCACGCCGTGATTCGATCCTTCAATATTTCCGCTGCTGCGGGGGCGATTTCTCCGTCTTCGTCGGCGGGCAGCGCGATCATGGCTGCCTCCGGGACGAGCACGCCCAGCGACATTGCCGAAGATAGCACGGTCGCCATCTGCAGCTTTCCCGCACCTGCGCGTAGCGCGGCTTCGCCGGTAAGGCGAAGCGCACCGGGCACGAACTCGGCCCCTCCAACCACCAGGACGCGGCCGCGACTATTCTTGTCGGCGCCTTGCGCGATCGCCGGCAGCGGATGTCGCTTCAGCCACGCCTCGTCGAGCTGTCGGCAACTCATCCGCGTACACCCGCTATGGCATCGGGCGCGCGGGTCACGGGCGTGTCGTCCTGCTCGACCGGGGCTGTCACATTGTATCGACCAAGCAATAGCCCTCCATCCTTGCCCTTCTCCGCGTTGAATGCATATTCGGTGATGGCGCAGTTGGCGACATCGCCTTCACGGTCGACCTCCAATATCTCGGCCTCGGTCATGCCTTCGATGATGTATCGCAAGCACAGCACCACTACCTGATGGGTGAAGATCATCACATGCCGGTCCGCATG
This sequence comes from Sphingomonas sanxanigenens, assembly GCA_003240855.1. Lineage (GTDB taxonomy): Bacteria > Pseudomonadota > Alphaproteobacteria > Sphingomonadales > Sphingomonadaceae > Sphingomonas_L > Sphingomonas_L sanxanigenens_A. Next base: position 9,658 of record QFNN01000089.1, on the reverse strand, counting down.
ATGAAGCGCGATCGTATCCATGACGGAGCGCAGTCGCAGAATGACATCGCACCAGCTCTCGCCCCCTGGAGGGCGATGATAGAATTTGCCTAGCAGCCTGCGAAATTCTGCTTGCTGCGGCTCGATGCTGCTTACCCCCATAGATGTCAGCCCATCGAGGATGCCGAATTCCTTTTCCCGCAGCCTCTCGTCAAAGCAGATGGGCACATTGCCTGCGCAACCTCCGGCCTGACGAAATAGATCTGCGGTCTCGCAGGCGCGCCGATAGGGAGATGCAAGGAGAACATCCGGACGCTCATGCGGTGCCTCGCCGGCATACCAGCGTCCCAGCGCTCCAGCCTGGTCGCGGCCCAACTCGCTCAGGGGCACGTCAGCATCTCGCTCGGACAAATCTATGCGGTCGACATTGGCCTGCTTGGCGGCATCCCGCGCGACATTGCCAGCGCTCTGGCCATGCCGAACGATCGTCAGTTTCCTCGGCCAATGCATCTGCTTCACCGCTTTTCTCCTTTTTGAAAGAAATGGATGGGCTGGCCAAATGATCCCATTTTCGCGTGCGGGAGATGAAGCGCGATCAAGGATATTTCGCTTCTCCGTTGAGTTCACCAATATGAGAGGACCATATTAGCCGGGAATCACGCATGCGTGATGATGTCGAAGCGCTGACACTCATGGCGGAGGAAATTTCGCTGCTCCGCGACCTTTCCACGCAGGATAAAAGCGATCCAAGCTGGATCCTGGTACGAGCCTGCGCAGACCATATGTGTGAGATTTTGGATCATTTTGCGGGCGACCAGGGGCATTTAAGTGGCGAGATGCCTTGGTGGCGCCTATTTCGGAAAAGGCCCTGACACTGCCCTGACCCAGAGCCGCAGATCAGGGAAGCCTGGTTTGCAAGGTCAGGGATATAATGTCCGAGCCTGGGGTTGTTGCAGGACTGCCGCTTGGCGGCCCCTCCAAGTCCGTGAGGCCCAATGGCTCGCTCGCATCAGACCCATTTTGTGAAGATCCATCCCACCCAATCCATTGCCTTGAACAATGAACATGACAAGGCCTCACGGAGCGAACTTGCCCGCAGGATTGCCCGGCTCGGCGAGACAAGATTTGTCGATCATGACATGCCGGGTGACCAACAGCTATCAAGCGGCAAGCCGGACACACTCTTCATTCCGACCGGCACGGTCGATCTCTCAACGGCAAGAAAACTGGGCATCCAGGCTGAGAGCCAGATCTACGGTGGCGTCGTGCCGTTTCCCTTTGTCGGGAGCAAGGTCATCACGCATCCGGCCTTCGGGGACGACCCTGCAATTCCCGCCGGATGGCGCGCTGAACTGGGCTTAGCTCTTGCTCCTCACGTTCTTTCGGGCTGGTCGGCCTTTACTTTCGATGCGGTTCGCGATGCCGCTCTTGATATGCTCGGGCGTACGGCGACCCGTCTGAAGGAGGTCGAGGCCACTGCCGGACTAGGCCAGTTCGTCGCGACGTCGGTCAAGGATTTGGACGAAGCGATGGCCCAGCTCGACGAGGCTGCCATTTCGAAGCATGGCGTGGTGATCGAGGAGAATCTTGATGACGTTGTCACCTACAGCGTCGGCACGACGCGCCTTTTTGGCGAGGCGATTTCCTATTGGGGCACGCAGCGGCTCACCACCAACAACAGTGGCGCGACTGTCTATGGCGGCTCCACTCTTCATGTCGTGAGGGGCGGTCTGGAACGGCTTGTGAGCCTGGGTCTGGCTGACGAACTGCAGCAGGGGGTCGATAAGGCGATCGCCTATGACGCTATCGTCTCACGATTCTATCCGGATTTGCTGGCGTCTCGCCGCAATTACGATGTCGCCGCAGGCGTCAATTCCTACGGCGAACGCCGCATCGGCGTGCTCGAGCAGAGTTGGCGTGCCGGCGGCGCGAGCGGCGCGGAGATCGCAGCGTTCGAAGCCCTGGCGCGTGATCCCGGCCGATCGGCTGTGACGTGCATGACGATGGAGATTTATGGCGAGGTAGACGCTGCTCCGGACGGCAGCATTATCTATTATAGCGGGGTAGATCCCGTGGCAGGACCGATGACAAAATATGCGATGGAGCTGGAATGACAGGTAGTCAGCTATCCTTTGACGTCGAGGGCGAGAGCCTGGAAGCAACCTTATTGTCGCCCGACAAGCTGGTCCCTGGCATTCTTTTCATCCACGGATGGGGCGGTTCGCGCGAACAAGACATGGTGCGAGCCGAAGAGATCGCGCAATTGGGCTGTATCTGCTTCACCTTCGACCTGCGAGGCCATGCCAAACATGCCGAAGAGCGCAATGTCGTGACCCGGTCGCACGGTCTTGCAGATGTGACGGCGGCTTATGATTATCTCGTCAAGCAGGACCAGGTCGATCCGTCGGCGATTGCGGTCGTTGGCACCAGCTATGGTGGCTATCTTGCGGCATTGCTGACTGCGGCTCGCCCGGTCAACTGGTTGGCGCTTCGTGTTCCTGCGCTCTATCCTGACGAACATTGGAATGTGCCCAAAGCGAAGCTCGACCGCAATCTCATCAATGCCTATCGGGCGCGCTTTCGAACGGGCCGGGAAGACAAGGCTCTGGCCGCTTGCGAGCACTTTGCCGGCGACGTTCTGATCGTTGAATCGGAACATGACGATTATGTGCCGCACGCGACCATCAGCTCCTATATGTCGGCGTTCCACAACAGCAATTCGCTGAGCTATCGTATTCTAAAAGGCGCTGATCATTCGCTGCGGGATGAAGCTGGCCGACGGGCCTACAATCAATTGCTGCTCACCTGGATAGAGGAGATGGTCCGGGGCGGCCGCCGCCCGTCGTCGGACGCCCAGGCAGAGGCTCAACTTCCATCGCAGGCGAGGAAGCTCGCACAAAGCTGATCCTGTCCCAGCGGATGCGTTCTTACAGCGGCGCTTCACTGTGGGGTGGCCGTTATTCCTGTTCGTGCGTTGATGCCGCAACAATAGAAGGAGACGGCCATGTCCATGTCGCTCGAAGATCTGTCGCGCAAGATGAAGGAGATCGATTTCGCGATGCTGGCCATGCATACGGGCGGTGGCGCGATCGGATCGCGTCCGATGAGCAATAATCGTGAGGTCGATTATGACGGTAGCGCCTGGTTTTTCACGGAAGAGACCACGCTCATGGTGTCGGATATCAAGGCCGATCCGGCAGTAAATCTAAGCTATCAGGGCAAATCAGGCTTGTTGGGACAACGCCCCTTCTGTCTGGCGGTGGAAGGGACAGCCATGCTCATCCGCGACAAGGACCAGTTTGAAGCGCATTGGACGAAAGGCCTGGAACGGTGGTGGCCGCAGGGTCCGCAGACGCCTGGCCTCGTCCTGATCCAGGTGATTGGCGAGCGCGCGCATTATTGGGATGGCGAAGAGGAAGGCGAGCTATCGCTGGAGGGCGCTCACTGATGGTATCGGATGAGAAGCCCTCGCCGCGCCGGCTCGCGAAGGCCGGTGCAGTCTTTTGCGGCGTGATCATTGCCCTGTTCATCATCATATTCGTCGCGAGGAATGTCTGGCATGGCGAGGAACTTGAGCGGGATCAGGCCACTGGCAACAACGTCGCGACCGAGCATACCGGCCCATCCTATAACCAGCAGCCTTGAACCGGACAGCTTTCAAAGGAGCCTGGAAGCTGGCCCTGTTCGCTGGAGCCTAGCCTCTGCTAGCCTCCAGCGACATGAGAGCCTGAATAATAGCCAGATGGGTCAGTCCTTGCGGCATGTTGCCCAGATATTGGCCTGACACAGGGTCGATCATTTCAGGATATACGCCAGCTGTGGGCGCCAGTCCCTCAATCGCTTCGGCAAATGCCCTGGACGCCGCTTCAGGCTGGTCGAGTAGAATTTTGGCCTCGACCATCCAGAAGGTGCAGGCGAGGAAGCAGCCTTCTTCTTTCTCTGCTCCCGAATAGCGATAATGATAGGGTCCAAAGCCGAGCTCCCGATCGATCGCCTCGACCGTTCGACGCAGGCGATCCCGTCCATCGAATCCAAAGCGCACAGCAAGGGCGAGGGATGCATCGAGGCGATCCGAGCCTGGATAGAAACTATAGGCGCCCAGGCTCTCGGACCAGCAATGTTCCGTTATCCAGGCCTCGATCCTGTCTCGTTCGCGTGACCAGCGATCGCGGCAAGTCGTCGGCAATTGTCCTGCGTCAGCCAGCTCGACGGCGCGGGCCAGAGCCTGCCAGCAACTGATTTTCGACATGGTATAATGCTGCTCCTGGGCAAGCTCCCAGATGCCGCTATCCTTCTGGCGCCAGATGTCCGCACATTGATCGGCAAGATGGGCCAATATCTCTGCGCTGCGCGCGTCCAGAATATTGCCATGGTCTACGAAGCATGCCGCGGTCTCGAAGATATCGCCATAAATTCCATGCTGCCGCTGATCCGTGGCGCGGTTTCCAGCAACAACCGGCTGTGAACGGCGATAGCCGGGCAGGTCGACTGTCCGGACGTCTGAAGCTGCGCCGCCCCAGATCGAATAGCAGACGCGCGGCCCCACTTCCTCGATTTGCTTGAGCAACCAGGTCAGAGCAGCCTTAGCCTCCGCCTGGGCACCAACGCGCAGGAAGGCGTTGATGGTATAGCCTGCGTCGCGGACCCAGGCGAAGCGATAGTCGTAATTTTTCGGTCCGCCAATCCGTTCAGGAAGAGAGGTGGTCGCCGCTGCTGCGATCGCTCCACTGGGCGAAAAGAGCAGGAGTTTGAGGGCCAGGGCACTTCTGACCAATGCCTCCCGACATGGTCCGTCACATTGGACCGTCTTCGCCCATGTGCGCCATTCGTCATCCGAGCCATCGATCCGGGCATCTATTTCGTCAAGCGAAGGCGCAACCAGCGGCTCGTCTTCGCCCGCCACGATCGCGAGCAGCTCCCTCCGGCCCGCCTCGATCGTCAAACTTGCGGTCGCCCCACTATCGCCCAGATGCTCGATGATCACGCCCGATCCCCGCAGAAAGAGACCCAGCACGCCGCCGACATGGAAAACATCATGGCCACCGACTTTCTGCATATAGGGCGAAGCGGTTCCCGCCCGATGGCCAAGCCTCAACGCGATGTCGAAATGTACCGAGCCTTCCAGCCCCTCGATACGTCGCGCCAATTCGCACCAGGGCAAGCGCCCCGCAGAACCGCTGTTGAGCGTTTCGACCATTCGCGCCTTACCGCCAGCGGTCGTGAATATAGTCTCGAGGACATTACTCTCTGGACGATATGCCCGCTCGACCTCGAACGCTTCACGAGGCGTGATGGCGAAATAACCGCCCTCCTGCGGGTCAACCAACTTGTCGAACAGGGGCGGAGAATCGAGATTGGGGACACACCACCAGTCGAGCGACCCATCGCTACCGCTCAGGGCCACCGTCCGGCCATCGCCCAGGGCCCCATAATGTTCGAGATGGAGGTAGTTTTCCGCGTCGCGCCGGGGGCGAGCGTTGTCGAGCCGGATGATGTTGATAGCGACGATTCCCTTTAACTGATTGCAGGGGAGAACGCACGAGAGGCGGCCTGTTTTCCTGATCCAGATCAGAACTATGAATAAGATTGCCATCCTGCTGAGCCGGTGTGGAACTGGATGGCTCTGCGGCTCGTAGTTTGCCGTGTCGCCTAGAACGGCAAACTGGACTGTCGTCCATCATCCCCATCAGCAAGGAGCGAACATGGCAGAGCGTCTCACCATGCAGGACCCGCGCGCACAATATCCCAAGCCCCCATTTCCCGAGCAGCCGCAACCGGTTCCCGGCATCGCCGCGAACATGGATCCCAAGCCTGATCATGGTGAGGAAAGCTATGCCGGCTCGGGTAAACTCAAGGGCCGCAAGGCACTGGTCACTGGCGGCGACAGCGGCATCGGCAGAGCCGCAGCGATAGCCTATGCGCGCGAGGGCGCCGATGTCGCCATCTCCTATCTTCCAAGCGAAGAGGAAGACGCAAAGACGGTCATCGCCCTGATCGAAGCAGAAGGCCGCAAGGCGGTCGCGCTGCCTGGCGACATTACGGACGAGAATTGGTGCCGCAAGCTCGTCGATGAGGCGGTGAATGGCCTTGGCGGGCTTGACATTCTTGTCATCAACGCTGGCCGCCAGCAATTTCGCGATGACGTGGAGGCCGTGAGCTCGGAAGATTTCGACCGCACGCTCAAGACCAATCTCTACGCCATGCACTGGATCACACAGGCCGCTGTGCCGCATCTTCCCGCAGGTGCGTCGGTGATCACCACCGCCTCCGTCCAGGCCTATGAGCCCTCTGCCATATTGCTCGATTATGCCACGACAAAGGCGGGCATCGTCGCTTACACCAAGGCTCTGGCCAAGCAGCTGATCGAAAAGGGCATCCGGGCAAATGTGGTTGCCCCCGGTCCATTCTGGACGGTCTTGCAATCCAGTGGCGGTCAGCCGCAGGACAAGGTCACCAAGTTCGGTGAGCAGAGCCAGTTCGGCCGCCCTGGTCAGCCGGTCGAGATCGCGCCCGTCTATGTGCTGCTGGCCTCGCAGGAGGGCAGCTATATCACCGGTGAAGTCTATGGCGTGACCGGCGGCGCAGGGATCGCTTGAAGCGAGTATGGCCCCGCGTCACCGCGGGGCCAACGTCCCGACAGATATGGTTCTGAGAGGTTAACGCCGGGCCGCCACCTCAAGAAGGAGCGGCACGGCCAGAGGCCTTAGTCGCGCAGGCTATCGGGAACCACGCCGCCATTTTCAGCGAGTTTCGCCATCACTGCCCTGTGCAGCGCGATATTCTGCTCTGCGCTGCCGTCAGCGCCCTCATGAACAGCCAGCTCGTCGGCCAGTTGCTTGCGCGCTGTAAGGCTGGAATCGAGATCGAGGAGCTTCAGCAGATCGACGATCGAACTTTGGTAATTTCCACCGCCGCCCCTAGCGTCGGCCATGGCCGAAAGGACCACGCCGACATCGACCTGCGGCAGCGAGGCTGCCTCAGGTGAGGCGGTGGCCGTGGCGGGCGACGCAGGGGGCGTAATGGCTGGCGGGGTCGGGCTGGCGGTCTGAACATTCGTGGCCGGTGCAGGAGCGCCATTGCTTGCCTTCTGGTCATCATGACCAAAAATCTTGTCTCTGATCTTACTGAAGATGCCCATGTTCCTGTCCTCCATGTGATGGTTCAATCATCACCAAACGGCGGGTGGCAAAGAAGGCTCCCATGGGAACGAGCTTGGACGCGGAGGGTTGACGTTCCGACAGAGGATGATCCGGGAGACGATCGATGAAAATGCAGTTCGCGACGGTGGCGATATCATTGGCAGCGCTGTTACTTGGCGGATGCGGCAAGAAGGTCGATACGACGCCCAACAACGCCGCGGCAGTGCCGATGAACAGCGTCAACGCCTTCGAACCGGCGCCGGTTGCGGAGAGCACAGGCCAGATGTTCGCCAATGCGGCAGCATCGAACGATACATTCGAAATCGAAAGCTCGAGATTGGCGCAAGCCAACAGCCAGTCGACGTCCGTCAAGAAATTCGCGGAGTCGATGATCAAGGCGCATACCGATTCAACGGCTAAGCTTGGCCAGGCTGCGAGCGCCGCGTCCCCGGCTATCGTGCCCAAACCAATCCTGACTTCCGAGCAGCAACAGTCACTCGATGCGCTCAAGGGCAAGAAAGGTGCCGACTTTGATGCCGCCTATATCGAAGCGCAGACCAGGGGACATCAGGAGACGCTCGACACGCTCAAAGCCTATTCGGCCAATGGTGACGTCCCCTCGTTGAAGGAGTTCGCGACCAAGCTTGTTCCCATCGTCACCGCACATCTCAACATGGCGAAGGGTCTCAAGTCCTGAGCGAAGGTTCCTTTTTCAGAATTTCTGCGTGTACGGACGGGCCATGGCGGTGATCGCCCATGACCCGGCTCCCTGCCCCTTCGATCTTGCATGAGGCAGATCGAAGGGGCTTTTGGCCCTGCCAGCAAATGCCGCGTCGAGGAAATCGCGCGTTCATCCTCATGAAGGCACCCGACACGCAACGCGGCGACGCCTTCATATTCTTACATCAAGAGCGCGGGCCAATCTCAGGCGGCCGCATCGCGGAGGATGCGAGATAATACCGAATACGGTTTATGGAGAAGCGGAAATCCGTGCCCGCTATATTCGGCCAGGGCATGGCCATAGCCGCTGGTGAGCACTATTGTCTTGTCGGGCCAGCGCGCACGGATTTTCTTGCCCAGTTCCACGCCATTCATGCCCGGCATGACGACATCCGAGAATATGATATCGACATCGTCGTGAGCGATTTCCAAAATGGCGATCACCTCGAGCGCATCGGCTGTCCGTTGGGTTACAAACCCCGGATCGCCAAGCAGTTGAGACGCAAATCGGCCGATCTGGTGGTGTCTGGTTATGATTGCCCATGGAGCAGGAATTCACGCGGCGCCTTTACGTCTCCGCGTTTCCCAACCCTTTTTCGCGGCAGCCGACCGGTCGGAAGCGCTCTGGCTGGAACCGCCTTTGCGTCCGCCCTTGCGCGAACTGTCATGATTTTCAGCCTTGCCGCGTCCGGAACCCGATTTGTTTCCGCCGCCCGATTCCTTATTGACCGTTGCCCAGGCGCGGCGCTCGGCCTCCTTGTGGGAAACGCCGCGATCCTCATAGCCCTCTTCGATATGGGCGGCCTTGCGTTTCTGCTTGTCGCTATAGCTCGACTTGTCACCTTTCGGCATCGCATCTCTCCTTATTCGGCATCGGGTAGCTGCGCATTTGACGGCTCATGGAAAGGGCAGCCGTTCAACCGCCCGCGCAGCTCGGACGACGCAGCATAGGCCACTTTGCGCGCTCGCATCACCGCACCGAGCGGACGATGCGCCTTGATCCCATGCCAAGGATTGAACGCTGTCTGATCGTCGAGCACCCGCGCTCTGCCCCAAGTCCAGCTCGGCTGTGGCGCAATGCTGATGACCGCGACCGCAACATAGGGATTGTCCTCGTCAGGCCAGGCAACCGACGCATCCTCGATCGGATTGGCAGCAAGATCACGGGCAAGCTGAACGCGTATTTCCCATTCACCGCCTTGCGCCGCCAGCAGGCTGGCAATCTCTTCGCGCAGCGCATCGTCACGACCGGCGATGTCGATTTCCTGATCTTCGAGCGCCTTGAAATTCTCTGAGAGCGGGACGACGCCAAGTTTGGCGATATAGTCGCCATAACGGATCGGCGCCTGGGTGAAGAAGCTCTCGCCAAGGGGGTGGGTGTGGCGATGGCCGCCAAGCTGTTCGAGCAAGGCACTCTCCCCGCCCAGTGCTTCGACGCCCTTCTCGGCCGTTCGAAAGACGGCAGATACTGCCTTCTTGAGTCCTTCGACCTTGTCGGTGGTCTTGGCGAGCAGCTTCAGGTTCGCGAGGAACTTCTTTGGACCCGGGGTCGGAAAGGCAACACCATTGGCGAACAGGAAGTCCTGTGTACTGTCGCCTTCGCTCCCTGCCAGCCGCTCGCCTTCGACGCCGACGAGCTTGATGGCAAAGCCACGGATCAATGAGACGCTGTCAGGCAATATATCGCCAGCACCAGTGGATATTCTTACCAAAGCATCAAAGCTCTTCGGCTCGGCAAAAACGCCTTGCGCGTAGTGAGGCGGCAATCCTTCAAGCACGCGAACGCGCGCCTGAAGGAGGGCATGGCTCTTGGCATGGAC
>QFNN01000088.1 GCA_003240855.1 Sphingomonas sanxanigenens | reverse complement strand
GACAACCAGAGCAGGTCACTCATCACGACGTCTCCTCACGCCGTCATTGAATCAACCCTTCGCTATCACCGCAAGCGATTTAATAGGTCCTGAGCCTAGATTGGTGAAGCTTCGCGCCGCAAAAGCTTCTCTCTATATATATCTTGATGGCGCCCTACGCGCGCGTCATTCTCCACGGATGGACAGCGATACACTCCAGGTCGATTGGGCTGCCGGTGAAGTGGCCGATGGCGAGATGCGGATCCCGGCGACGTTCGAGGGCCTCTCAGGGATGCTCATTTTGTCTGAAGGCGAAATGCTAGCGGCAACCAAAGCTGCGGATGATGAAGTGCTGATAGCTTTCGGCGGGATGATCGGATGGATCGCCGATGCGGCCCAGAAGGCCTTCGCGCGGGGCGCCCTGGTCCAAGTCGATGGAAGTTTTCTGATGCTGATCGCCGCTGAAGACTTCAGTCTCACGCGACCAACGATCAACTAAAATGGCCCCGCCATTTCGGACGGGGCCAGTGAACGATCGATCGTGAAGACAAACCGTCGGGTCGCGCGAATCGGATAGCACATTTTGCAGCGCAGCGAATAACCCCAACGGGGTATGTCTCAGATCAGGATTGTGTCGCTGATCGCTTCCATCCCCATGCGGAAAATCGTTCGCGTTCCGGAGTATTTCTGGACGATGGAAATCGGGGAAGAAGCGCGCGCCATCTTCCCAACTGATCGTCTGCTCGACGGCGCAGGTACATGCTCTTCAACATGCGTCTAGCGACATGGTGAAGGACCGCACAAGGCGAAGGATCATGTTGGGATAGAGGGGGAGGGGACGCTCCACGCCAATGTCAGCGCTATCGTCTGCTGGGGGGGGCGATTAGCAGCGGGATGCCAACGTAATCGACGACATAGGACAAATGATCCAACGGTTCGGGCGGACTGTCGAAGCGGTCCATGATTTCATGTCGGAGGGCAGGCGAAGGTGGTTCGTCGTTATCGCATATGAGGTATTTCGCGGACGACTTGACCCCAAATACGCCCGCTGATTTTGACCGCGCACGGGACGCGCTTGGTAATAGTGGGGTGCGGCGCGCTATCTCCCGGATCGGCACATGATCGCCAAAATGTCGGCGCCGGATAACGCTCACTAGCCATGTCCATCACTCCATATATCTTCGCTTGTCAAAGCCAGGGACGAGTTGAGCATGGGTCAATTCTCAATGGAAATTTACGCCCTACCCGGGTCAATTCTCAGTGGAAACGAACACAGCTGCGGATTTCGTCAGCATCGAGGATGTGGGAAGGGCCGCGCCACCTGGCGCACCTCGCGCGGGGATCGTTGCCCGAATGGGACAGGACACTGAAGGTGGCTTGGTCGAAGCGTAGTGGAGATGGAGCCGTGTCCGTCAGGACCGCGCCAATTCGATGCTTCAGGAGAAGTTCTGTGCGGAAATTGGAGGTCCATCCTCGGCTTTTGAACCCGATTGGATGGCTTGCGCCAGGCTATGTTGAGGAAAGTCCCGTATTGAAGTTCATGATAAAATCCGTCTAGCCGCCAACCATCCCAACCGGCACTCGGCACGTGTCGCTCGAACGCGCCCTGCACGGGTCAGCCGATCTTCCCATGTCAGCACCACGGATTGGTAGATACTGGTCGTCGGCGTGCTACATCCGAAGCTCTGTTCTGTCTCGCAGGCGAAATAAAACGCCGCCGGAGCAAACTAAAACACGGGGCCAAGGTTCAGGGAGTTGCCAGCCAAAGGGGGGAAGGGTGGCACACTCAACCGAGAGGCCGAGCGTGGATATTCAAGCTGACGGTGGTGACTGATCAGGTTCCTCTCAGAAATCAGGTCGTCGGTTTTTCGCCGGCCCCTTCGTTCAGTGCGTTGGCGATCATAGCCGCAAGCGTCTCTTCAGCGCTGCGGCGGGCATTCGCATCCTTGCCGCCAAGATCATTGCGCAGCCATTGGGGCGCGCGCTCGACCGTCCGTTCGATGATCGCTTTCATATGGTCGTCCATGGTCATCGCCTATGAGCGTCAATGCGTATTGGCGCAATAGCGGGCGGTCACACGGCATCTCTCCAATTATCTGTGGATAACTCGCAGCGCCTCTTGCACGTTGCGTTCTTGATATGTTCTAGGCGTCGATCATGGAATCAGATGAGCCAGATCGCCCTTTAGCCGATGACCTTCACGTGCCCGAGGGCCGTGAGCGGCTGGGGCGCGCGCATCAGCTTCGCGTCGATATTTCCATCGCACTTTCGATGGCACCACTTTGGCTGCGCCGGGCTCTGTCCGATCGCAATTTTGCCCGTTCCCGCGGCGCGCGCCTCGATATCGTCGAGCGAATTGCCGCAGCCATCGAGCGGAGATTTACCGTTCAGTGGCGCGGCTCAGATGATGAAGGCCAAAATGCCCGTCCAGTTGAGGACGGCGGGCCGCTTTTTGGCGGACCAGATTTTTGTGACGCGCATCAGGCACATGCGCCACTGAAATCTCGATCAATTGACTCCGTGACAGTATCAGAGGAACATATAGAGAACACGTGAGTCTCATCCATCATGCCGACTGTCCCGCGCCCGGAAAGGCTGCAAGCCCTTATTGCCGAAATCCAGGCTATAGCGCCGGTTTCGCGGGCCGATGTGCCGTGCCTGCCCTTCGGTATTGCCGCCGTCGATGACCGCCTGGCAGCAGGCGGGCTGGTGCGCGCCGCGCTGCACGAGATTGCCGGCGACACCGGCGCGCTGGGCGATGACGCCGCCGCCACCCTCTTCACTGCGGGCATCGCGGCCAGAGCGTCGGAAGGCGATATTCTCTGGATCATGTCCCAGCCCGACCTGTTCGCGCCCGGCCTTGCCTGCGCCGGTGTACCGGCGACCCGGCTGATCCAGGTCGAAGCCGGCAAGGACGACCACGCTCTTGCCGTAATGGAAGAGGCGCTGCGCCATGGCGCACTGGCAGCCGTGGTATGCGAGGTTACCCGCATCGGCATGACCGCCACGCGTCGCCTGCAACTGGCGGCTGAGGAGGGAAACACCACGGCCCTGCTGCTGCGGCGCTGGCGACGGTCCGCGCAAGATCCGCTGGGCCAACCTTCCTCTGCGCTGACGCGCTGGCGCATCGGCTGTGCGCCGTCCGATCCCTTGCCGGTATCTGGCGTCGGTCGCTCGCGCTGGCAGGTGTCACTGGTGCGCCAGCGCGGCGGGGATCCTGATAACTGGCTACTGGAGGGCTGCGATGCGACGGGTCGCCTCGCTGTTCCTGCCGAGCCTCGCCGTCGATCGGCTGCGCCGAAACGAGGCGAGGACCGGCAGGCCGCCTGAACGGATATCTGCGCTCCAACTGCCCGTCCTTCCGCTCGAAGAGGAAGACGGCTCGTCCTGCTCCTGCCCACGTGGCGGCGGGTGGCGTCCTGGCGCGCGCTGGGCGCAGACTGCCGGGGCGGGCGCCGCGATGGGCACGCGCGAGGAACAAATCGATAGCCTGCCTGCGCATCAACGTCCCTCGCCGCGTGAACTCGGTCGCCGCTCGGAGGCGGCCGACAATCCGTTCAAATCGGGCAAGCAAGCGGCAGCGCCAAATCTGAAGCCCCTTGGACATGCGCAGCCAGACGCATCGCCGCTGGTCACCAGCATCCTTCACAAGCAGCGCATGGTGATCGCCGCACTCGACGCGCAAGCTGCAAGCCTTGGTCTCTTTTCCGGCATGCCGCTCACCCAGGCTAAAGCCATGGTGCCCGGCCTCGATACGCGCGACGCTGACCCGGTGGGAGATGTGCGGGAGCTGGAACGGCTCGCGCTGTTCGCCGTGCGGCGCTGGACGCCGACCGCACAGGTCAACGCGCCTGACGGGCTGCTCATGGACCTGACCCGCGTTGCCCATCTCTTCGGAGGCGAGCAGGCGATGGCGCGGCGGATCATCGGCTTTTGCCGTCGGATCGGGTTGGACGCGCGCATCGCTATAGCGGGCACGGCGGGCGCTGCCCATGCGCTCGCCCGCTATGGCAAAGAGCGCATTGCGATCTGCGACGTGCATGGGGAACTGGAAGCGATCAGCAGCTTGCCGGTAGCGGCACTGCGGCTCGATGACCGCCAGCGCAGCGCCGCCCAGCGCCTCGGGATCGAGCGCATCGCCGATCTCATCGCCATGCCGCGCGCGCCGCTCGGCCGCCGTTTTGGGGCCAGTCTGCTTCACCGGCTCGACCAGGCAATCGGGCGGGTTGGCGAGCCGCTCGTCGGCATTGTCCCATTCGAACTGCCGCAGGTGCTGCGGATCTTTGCCGAACCCATTGGCTCGGCTGAGACGATCGCGCGGGTCATGGCCGACCTTGCCGATGATCTGGCGCGGACATTGCGCGAACTGGGGCTTGGCGTGCGGCTTCTGCGTCTTGTTTGCGAGCGGGTGGACAAGGAAGAACAGATCGTCACGGTCGGGACCGCGCGCGGCACGCGCGACATCGGCCATATGCTGCGGCTGCTCGCGATGAAGATCGAGACCATCGATCCAGGCTTCGGCATCGAACGCATGCGGCTGCTCGCGTTGCGCAGCGAATCCCTGGCGCCCACGGCGATCGACGCCGATCTGGGGACGGGCGAAGCGGCGGATATCGCACTCCTCGTCGATCAGATCGTTGCTCGGCTGGGGCAGGGGGCCATTTACCGTCCGACCATGCGCGAGAGTGATGTACCCGAGCGCGGCGTTGGGCGCATCGCGCCACTGGCTGACGCTATGCCCTGGCCGACCTTATGGCCACGGCCCGCCCGCATTCTGCGGCGGCCAGAGCGGATCGACCATGTCATGGCCGAGCTTCCCGACCAGCCGCCACGCCGCTTCGTCTGGCGCGGGGTCGCCCATGTCGTGGTGCGGGCAGATGGACCGGAGCGTATTCGTGGAGAATGGTGGCGTCGGCGCGGCGAGAGCTATGCCGTGCGCGATTATTTCCGGGTGGAGAATGAGCGGGGCGAGCGTTTCTGGGTGTTCCGGCGCGGCGATGGCGAAAATCTGCGGTCGGGCGATCTCTCCTGGCACATCCATGGTGTGTTCGGATGATGAGCGAGGATTATGTCGAACTTCAGGTCACCACGCATTTCTCCTTCCTGCGTGGCGTGTCCTCCCCTGACGAACTGTTCGCTCAGGCCGCCTGGCTCAAGATACCGGCACTGGGCGTCGTCGATCGCAATTCGGTAGCCGGGATCGTGCGCGCCTGGCAAGCGGCCAAGGAAACCGGCGTCCGTCTGATCCCCGGCTGTCGGCTGGATCTTGCCTGTGGCACCAGCCTGCTGGTCTATCCAACCGACAAGGCCGCCTGGTCGCGGCTGACCCGCCTGCTGTCCGTTGGCAAGGCGCGAGCAGGGAAGGGGGCCTGCGAGCTGCATTGGGAGGATGTCGAACAATGGCACGAGGGGTTGATCGCCATCCTTGTTCCCGATCTGCCCGACGACGCCAATGCACGAGCGCTCTGCCGTTTAAACCTTACATTTGGCGATCGCGCCTATCTTGGGCTGTCGCTGCGCCGAAGGCCGGACGATGCGATCCGGATTCATGGTCTCAATGCGCAGGCGCGATCGCATCATGTGCGATCGGTGGTGCTGGGTGACATCCTCTATCACAGCAATGATCGCGAGCTGTTGCAGGATGTTGTGACCGCGATCCGTCACCATTGCACCGTCGATGCGCTGGGGTTCAAGCGCGAGCGCTATGCCGATCGGCAGCTCAAGTCCGGCGCGGAAATGGCCCGGCGCTTTGCCGCCTATCCCGATGCGCTGGCAGCAACGGCCGACATCGCGCATGCCTGCACCTTCGACCTCGATCAGCTTCGCTATCAATATCCGCAGGAAGCAAGTCCGGGCGAAACGCCGCAGCAATTGCTGGAGCGGCTGACGGGGGCGGCATCGGCCCGCATGTTTCCCGATGGCGTGCCCAAAGCCTATGCCGATCAGCTTGCCCATGAGCTCGGGCTGATCGAAAAGTTGAGCTATGCCCCCTATTTTCTGACCGTGAACAGCATCGTCGCTGAAGCGCGAAGGCGGGGCATTCTCTGCCAGGGGCGGGGATCGGCGGCGAACAGCTGCGTCTGCTTCGTGCTGGGCATCACCTCGATCGATCCCATCAAGCATGAATTGCTTTTCGAACGGTTCGTGTCGGGCGAGCGCAAGGAACCGCCCGACATCGACGTCGATTTCGAACATGAGCGGCGGGAGGAGATCATCCAGTGGATCTATGAGACCTATGGCCGCACCCGCGCCGCTCTGACGGCGGTGGTAACGCGCTATCGCGCCCGCGGCGCGGTGCGCGAGGTCGGCAAGGCGCTGGGTTTGCCCGAGGACATGACCGGGGCGCTCGCGGGGCTCGTGTGGGGATGGTCGCTCGAAGGCGTGCGCGACGATCAGGCAAGCGAACTCAATCTCGACACCAGCGATCCGCGTCTTGCCCTGACGCTGGAGCTGTCGCGTGAACTGATCGGCACACCGCGCCACCTCTCGCAGCATCCTGGCGGCTTTGTCCTGACCTCGGACCGGCTGGATGAGCTAGTGCCGATCGAACCTGCAGCCATGGAGGACCGGCAGGTCATCGAGTGGGATAAAGATGACATCGATGCGCTGAAGTTCATGAAGGTCGATATTTTGGGTCTGGGCATGCTGGGCTGTATGCGCCGGGCCTTTGCGCTGCTGGCGGAGCATCGCGGCGTCGCCATGACCATGGCGTCGCCAACACTCCAGCGAGATGATCCGGCCGTTTATGCCATGATCCAGCGCGCGGACACGCTCGGAGTCTTCCAGATCGAGAGCCGTGCGCAGATGTCAATGCTGCCGCGGATCAAGCCGGAGAAATTCTACGATCTTGTGATCGAGGTGGCGATCGTTCGGCCCGGGCCGATCCAGGGCGACATGGTGCACCCCTATCTGCGGCGGCGCGAGGGCAAGGAGAAGCCGGAATATCCGCGCGAGGAGTTGCGCGCCGTGCTGCAGAAGACGCTGGGTGTGCCGCTGTTCCAGGAGCAGGCGATGAAGGTGGCCATTGTCGGTGCCGGGTTCACGGCCGCTGAGGCCGACCAGCTGCGCCGCGCTATGGCGACGTTCAAGTTTACCGGCGGCGTCAGCCATTTTTACGACAAGCTGGTCGAGGGCATGGTGGGGCGCGGCTATCCGCGCGACTTTGCCGAGCGCACCTTCAAGCAGATTGAGGGCTTCGGGTCCTATGGCTTTCCCGAAAGCCATGCGGCGAGCTTTGCCAAGATCGCCTATGCGTCGAGCTGGATGAAGTGCCACCATCCCGATATCTTCTGCGCGGCTCTGTTGAACGCGCAGCCCATGGGCTTTTACGCGCCTGCGCAGATCGTGCGGGACGCCCGTGCCCATGGCGTGGAGGTGCGGCCGCCCTGCATCAACCGCAGCCGTTGGGATTGCACGCTGGAGCCAACACGCGGGCGATACCTCGCCGTCCGGCTGGGGCTGCGTATGGCACGTGGGCTTTCCAACCTGCACGGCGCCATGATCGTGTCGGCGCGAGGGGACGCGCCCTTCGATAGCGTCGAAGGCGTTTGGCGACGGGCAGGGGTGCCGCCGGCCGCCATCGAGCGGCTGGCGGATGCGGATGCATTCCACGCCCTTGCCCATGATCGAAGGCAGGCGCTTTGGCGCGTGAAGGGGCTGGGCGACAAACCCCTGCCACTCTTTGCGGCTGCCGACGCGCGGGAAGGGCGGTTCGGTCCGGAAGGGGACGAGCCCATGGTGACGCTGGAGCCGCTCAGCGAGGGAAGGGAGGTGGTCGAAGATTATCGGACCATTCAGCTTTCGCTTCGGGCGCATCCGCTTGCGTTTCTGCGCGAGGATTTGCGACGGCGCGGGGTCAAGTCTGCAGCCGAACTCGATCAGGTGAAGGACGGGCAGCATGTCGAGGTGGCGGGGGTCATCCTTGTGCGGCAGAAGCCGGGGTCGGCTAAAGGTGTTCTGTTCATCACGATCGAAGATGAAACCGGGATCGCGAATGGCATATTGTGGCCGGACCGGTTTGAGGCGCAGCGGCGGACGGTCTTGGCATCAGCAATGGTCGGGTTGCGTGGGCGGTTGCAGCGCGAGGGGATTGTCACGCACATCATCATAGATCGCGTGATCGACTATACCCCTCTTCTCAGATCGATCGGTGAAGCCAAGCTGTCTGCCGCCACTTGCGCCGCCAGCGATGGTGAAGCAGACTTGTCGAAGCGGGCAGCGAGAGATGATGCACCTTGTTTGCGGCTTCAATCGCGCAATTTTCACTGAACAGATCATTGCGTGGAGGGCTTGCGGCTGCCTCTTGGAATTCGGTGGATCTGGCCGAAGTGGACTCTCAAGCCAGATGCCAACGGGCGGGCGCGACCGTCACCTGCACATAATCAGTTGGCGTTTCTGGTGCGCTTGTCCGCGCTGACAAGCGCGGGAATGTCGGCGCGCATTCCCGTGTTGGTTTGGTAAATCTCGGCGAGCCGGTCCAGAAGCGACTCGACGACCCCTTGCCCCTTCTCGGTCAGGCTAACCTTAATTCCGCGTCGGTCCCGATCGGTCGCGTTGCAAAGGACCAGACCGATCTTCTCCATTTCGTACACCTTGCGACATGCTGTGGGGAACGGGACATTTGCGAAACTGCAGAGCGACCAGAGATAGACGACCCTCTCCTCCCTCTCGGCAATATAGAGTTCCAGAAGCATGTCCCAGACGGGACTGGCGCAATAGCGATAGCCCAGCGTGTCACCAAGAGCTTTACGCATCGTCACCAGCTTGCGACAGGCATCCATGCGAGCAACGACTTGATACGGCATTGTCTTTCTCCCTTTGCTAAGGGCGCTGCGCGTGCTCGGCCGGGCCGATCGCTGCGGCGCCTGCCTACAAAAATCCTTTTCTACGAAAGCTCAGGCTGCCCTCCCGGGCGATAAGAATATGATCGTGCACCGCGACACCCAGCGCTGTGGCGGCCTCGACGAGCTTGCGGGTCATGATCCTGTCACTCCGGGAGGCTACAAGACGACCAGATGGATGATTATGCGCAACGATGATGGCGGTCGCGCCGAGCTCAAGACAGCGCTTGAGCACTTCGCGCGGGTAAATATGGACAGCGGAAACGGAGCCGATGCTGGCTACCTCGTCGCATAGAAGCTCATTGCCTGCGTTGAGATAGAGTACCCGAAGCTGCTCTTGCGGGGCAAACGCCATCGCGCCTCTCAGATAATCAAGGACGGCGGGCTCATCGGCCAGCACGGCTCCACGTGGAAGGCGATCTCGCAGGACGTGGTGGATAGCCGTTCGAACCGATGAAAACAGCCCCTCCAGATCATCGCCACCAACAGCTTTGACGCGCTCCCCCTCCGTAGCGTTGAGGGCCTCGGGAAAGGACCCAAATCGTTCGAGAAGCCGGTCAGACAATTCTCTCGCGCGATCGGGCGCTCCCAGACCGATCAGGTCTTCCAGGATTTGTCGACACCCAGCCGGGCCAGCCGTTGCTGGTGTCGCCAGGTCGCGGCAATCAGAATGATCTGGGCAATCCAGCTCCAGAGCGCCACGGCATCCATATAGGCTTTTGGCACCACAGCCGGCACAGCCACGCGCATGATGTGGATCGAAAGTTCGGCTACCAGCATTCCCGAAACCCAAAGCGGGCAAAATCGCGTGCTTTTGAAAGAAAGCCATAAGAAAATACCCAGCATGGCCGTGTCGACAAAGAGCATGCCGTGCTCGACACCCTGGAACCGGAAGGCAATGGGATGGGCGAGCGCAATGCTGGCGATGACGCCGCTCACAAAGGTTGCCGCCCCGATCTGCTCGGGCCGGCCACCCTTTGCGAACCCATAAATCGAGCTCACGACCAAAAGTCCGACGAACATCATTTGTCTGGTCATATCGACTTCGAAACGGAAGTGTCGTTCCCAGTCAAGCGCTTGACGATCGTCGCTCAGGCGGCGCGGAGATGGTTCGGTACCGCCGGCTGCTGGCTTTGGCCAGTTGCGACCTTGAAGACATCGCCATAGGCCTGCTCGCCAAGACCGATGTCGTCACTCACGCGCTTGAGCTGGTCATGGGTCGCGACGAGCTCTGCCCGCGTCTTGGCAACCAGCATGATGGCCGAGGCGGAGGACTGGAATGCGTCCTGCCCGATCGCTGCGTCCAGGCGCCCTTCGAGACGGGCGAGGGGAAGGGCGGCATTGAGTTCGGCGATGCGAGCCGCCGCAAGGTCGATAGCTTCCTCCGCAGCGTGCATCCGCTGCGCGATCGAATGGGCGATAATCTGACGTTGTCTGGGCATGATGTCTCCTCCCGCATTCCACAGGAATGCATGGTTCATGAAATTGATTGTCGGATGGTGCCTTACGGGTGGGCGAAACTGTCCATGACCGTAAGAAGCGATATGGCCGAGCCGGCAAGCAGGAGCCCCAAGGCGCCCAATGCCGCTACGGTAACGATGGCTTTTGATTGGTTCAGGTCATTACTCGGTCTCCTGCCTGAGCGGAGCGGGACCCAGTCGACGAGGGAGGTTGTGAGGCGTTCGAGCGAATAGCTTCCCTGTTCCTCAACAAGCTGCCCATCATCATCCGGATGCCCATCCGCTTCGTGATCAGCAGGGATAGTTGCCGCTCTCTCGACCTTGGAGGAAATTACCAGCGATTCGGGGGGTGGTAAAAAATAGGTATCGACAAATTGAATTTCGCGGCCGGTTTCGAAGGCCAGCACGATCTGCGCTGCATCAGCGCGACTCATCCCATTCAGCGCAACCCGAGCTTTATCAACATGTTTGTCGACCGTGCCGGGCATGATGCCTAGCTTGGGTCCGATTCGCTTGGAAATCATCCCTCGCGCAACAAGCGCTAGACATTCACGCTGACGATCGCTCAGCGACTCGACGGCGGCGCGATATTTCTCCAGCTCGGGAGGCAAAATGTTGCTTGTCACGGTGCGACCCGACCCTTGCATGCGTCGGCGACCATAGCCGGGAGAGCCAGGCGAGGTGGCCGATCCGTTTCGATAAGCTATGAGTGTCATCAAACTGACACGCAAAAGCAACGCTCTTATATCGAATGGCATAGAGCCATTGGCGTACCGTCTGGGAACGAACAGGAGAAAAGGAAGAGGGGAGAGGTCGGCTTCTTTTAACCTCAGGATTTCCCCCATGTGCAGCCCTTTGGCCGCTGGTCTGTCGAGTTGTCTCGAAACCATCCTCTCGCAGGAGCACTGGCTCGGGCGAAAGCATGTTGTAAGTTTAAAGCGATCACGCCCCTGCGGTTGGCGCATTCCTCGGCATCGCAATCCCGCTGATGCGAGCATTATGGCATCTGACTCGCGGAGTTTGCCATGAGCGCTGACATGGCTGCAGCCGGAGAGCACATTGTCCGGCGACTCGGGGGCGTCTGGTCCAACGGGTGGGGCATGTGCCAATGCCCGGCTCACGAGGATCGCACGCCGAGCCTGTCCGTACGGTGCGGTCGGACCGGCCTCCTGTTCAAATGTTTTGCCGGCTGCACAATTACCGAAATTCTGGCCGCACTCAGGCGCGAAAAGCTCGATGTGCCAGGTGGGGAGAGCCGAAAGTTCGAGCGCCTCCAGCCTGCCACCGACATGCGGCGATATGCCGCTCGTCTCTGGCGCGAAGGACGACCTGTCAGCGGCACTCCGGCGGAGCGCTATCTGCGCAAGCGGTCAATTCCGGCGATCCATGATCTCATGCGCTACCACCCGGCCACACCCTTAGGTCGAGGTCGAGCGGTTCGACGGTTGCCCGCATTGCTTGTCGCTGTCGGGCAACCGCGCCGACTGGCAGCTGTCCAACGGATATTTCTGCAGCCCAATGGTCGGCCGGCTTTGCTCAGCCGGACAAAGCGCGCGCTCGGTCCGCTATATCGAGATGCCGTGCAGTTGTTCGAACCGATGGATACGCTGGGTCTGGCAGAAGGCGTGGAAAATGCCCTATCCGCGTCCTTGCTTCTCTCCATCCCGGTTTGGGCGAGCCTTGGCGCCGAGCGATTCGATCGGATCGAGATACCGTGCCGCATCAAGCGCCTGATCCTCCTCGCCGATAACGACGATGCGGGCAGGCGGGCCGTAACCAAAGCTTTGCAGAGCTACGCACTTCCGGAACGCGAGATCATTGTCCTTTGGCCGGCAGCGCCATTCAACGACTGGAACGACATGCTGCGGGCAGGAGGGAAAGTGAGGTTGGGATGGGAGCGGAATGCGGCCTGATGGTCAGGGCGCCCGCGAACAGGAGAAAGCTCATGTCCCAGGCACTGCCCGACATTCAGGTTCCCGCTTCCAAGCTCTCGATCGCTCCTTCCAATGTCCGCAAGCGGACTGACCCCGTGGCCGATAGCGAACTCAAGGCCAGCATCCTCGCACGCGGCATCATCCAGAACCTCATTGGCCTGCCGGTGGCGCGCAAGAAGGGCGAATATCAGATCACCGCCGGCGGTCGCCGTCTCACGCAGCTCAAGGCACTGATCGATGAGGGCAAGCTGCCGGCCGATTACCCGGTGACGGTGAAGCTGCTGAGCAATCGGAACGATGCGGCAGAAATCAGCCTTGTTGAAAATTTCAATCGGCTCAACATGTTAGGTCATGTGTCCAGATTGTCCTTCGATAGAAAGAATAAGAGAATGGTGTGCTTGTTCCAGGCCGCCCGCAGCGCTTACCCGAAGAGCTGGC
>QFNN01000087.1 GCA_003240855.1 Sphingomonas sanxanigenens | reverse complement strand
ATCATCGTCGTCGTCATCGTGCTGTCCGGCTCGCTGTGGGTGATGTACCATCTACAGACCAACATGATGCCGCAGCCGGTGGATGTGAGGCAGTTGCCTTGACCCTATCGCATCGCCACCCGCGCCCGGCGCGGGTGGCGATCGCGGCCGCCCTGCTGCTGACGGCGGGGTTCATTGCGCTCGGCATCTGGCAGATCGAGCGCCGCGCCTGGAAACACAGGCTGATCCATATCGTCGAGACGCGCATCCACGCCGCGCCGACGCCCCCTCCCCCGCCCACCCTGTGGCCGCAGATCAGCGCCGACGCCGACGCCTATCGCCATGTTCGCGCGACCGGGCGTTTCATGCCCGCCCAATCGACTTTGGTGCAGGCCGTCACCGAGAAGGGCGCAGGCTATTGGGTGCTGACGCCGCTGGTCACCCCCGCTTTCACCCTGCTGGTCAATCGCGGCTTCGTGCCGCCCGAACAGCGCGGCGCGGCGACCGCCGCACCATCCGGCGACGTGACCGTCACCGGGCTGTTGCGCATCAGCGAGCCGCACGGCGGATTCCTGCGCAGCAACGATCCCAGGGCCAATCGCTGGTATTCGCGCGACGTGGCCGCGATCGCCGCCGCGCGCGGAATCGGCCCCGTCGCCCCTTATTTCATCGACGCCGACGCGGCGCCCAATCCCGGCGGTTATCCAATCGGCGGGCTGACTGTCGTCTCATTCCCCGATAATCATATGAGCTATGCGCTGACCTGGTTCGGCATGGCGGCGCTGAGCCTGTGGTGGGCCTGGTGGCTGCTGCGCGAGCGAAGGCAGGAGGACGGGACGGCGTGAACGATACAAAGCCGGCGATCGCAGCCGCGCCGGCCGAGGCCGACGCGGGACGCCGGAACATGCTGCTGCTGATGCAGTTGCGCTGGATCGCGGTGGGCGGGCAGATATTGACCATCGCTCTCGCCGAATGGGGCCTGGGGATCAGGCTGCCGCTTGCCCCGCTGCTGATGGCGCCGGCGCTGCTGATCGCAATCAACCTTGCGACGCTGCCCCTGTTGATGCGCCGCGAAGCCGTTACCAATGGCGAGCTGACCTTCATGCTGCTGATCGACGTCGGCGCGCTGGGCTGGCAGCTTTATTACAGCGGCGGGCTGGCCAATCCCTTCGCGTCGCTGTTCCTGCTCCAGGTCGTGATCGGCGCGATGCTGCTGCGCCCCGGCTGGTCATGGACGATCGTGGCGGCGAGTGCGATCGCGCTGGGCGTGCTGGCGACCGGCGCGGTGCCGCTCGACCTGCCCCCCGACCTCGCCGGCGACCCCTGGGCTCTCTACCTGAAGGGCACGCTCGTCTGCTTCGCGCTGATCGCGCCGCTGCTCGTCGCTTTCGTCACCCGCATCAGCCGCAACCTGCGCGATCGCGACGCCGCGCTCGCAACCATCCGCCAGCGCGCGGCCGAGGAGGACCATATCGTCCGCATGGGGCTGCTCGCCTCGGGCGCGGCGCACGAACTGGGCACCCCGCTGTCCTCGCTGTCCGTGATTATCGGCGACTGGCAGCATATTCCAGCGCTGATGGACGATCCCGAACTGCGCGCCGACATCCGCGAGATGCAGACGGCGGTGCAGCGCTGCAAGACGATCGTCGGGGGCATATTGATGTCGGCGGGCGAAGCGCGCGGCATCGCGCCGCAGGTCACGACTGTCCGCACCTTCCTCGACGGGATCATGGGCGAATGGCAATCGACCCGCCTGCCGGGGACGATCGATTATATCGACCGCTTCGGGAAGGATGTCGCCATCGTTTCCGATCCCGCGCTGAAACAGGTGATCGGCAATGTCATCGACAACGCCGTCGAGGTCTCGCCCGACCGGGTGGCGGTGACCGTCATGCGCGAGCATGATGCGCTGGTGATCGAGGTGGCGGACCATGGACCGGGCTTCAGCCCCGAAATGATCGAGGCGTTCGGCCAGCCCTATCGGTCGACCAAGGGCAAGCCGGGCGGCGGGCTGGGGCTGTTCCTGCTGGTCAACGTGCTGCGCAAGATGGGCGGCGAGGCCTCTGCGCAGAATCGCGACGGCGGCGGCGCGGTGGTGCGGCTTACGCTGCCGCTGTCGACGATCCTCTACCGGGACGGCGCGCTGTGAGCGAGGCCGGCCGCCTGCTTGTCATCGTCGAGGACGACACGGCTTTTTCAAGGACGCTGAGGCGCTCGTTCGAGCGACGCGGCTATGATGTCCTCGTCGCCGCAAGCCATGACGAACTGGTCGCGCTGCTGGCCGATCACTGGCCGGGCTATGCCGTCGTCGACCTGAAGCTGGGCGGCGCATCGGGGCTGGCCTGCGTGCAGACGCTGCGCGCCGTCGACGCCGCGATGAAGATCGTCGTGCTGACGGGCTTTGCGAGCATCGCCACCGCCGTGGAGGCGATCAAGCTGGGCGCTTCCCACTATCTCGCCAAGCCATCGAGCACCGACGACATCGAGGCGGCGTTCGACCGGACCGAAGGCGACGCCGAAGCGCCCGTCGACGGCCGCCAGTCCTCGATCAAGACGCTCGAATGGGAGCATATCCACCGCGTGCTCGTGGAGACCGATTTCAACATTTCCGAATCCGCGCGACGACTGGGAATGCACCGGCGGACGCTGGCGCGGAAGCTTGAGAAGCGGCCGGTGCGATAAAAGAACGGGGCCGCTCCGATGGAGCGGCCCCAGTGAGGCCGTTATCGGCCTGATAGGGAGGAAAGCGTGCCAAACCCGACACGCTTCCCCTGTAACCCGGTCATGGTAAATCTTTGATTAACGGGCCGCCGCCCCGCAGGGGCCGGTGCGGCGCGCTTCGTAACGAACCTCGAAAGGCGCATTGTTGACGATGCCCTGCGACTGGATGTCGAGCAGCCTTGTCGTCTCGACCCGGATCGTGGTGCGGCCGCTGCCCGCGCCGGGGCAGCTATAGCTGACTGTCGCGACGCCCGGCCTGTCCTCCACCACGAAGCGCGAACAACTGGCCTCGCCATGCTCGATCTGGATGAAGCTGGCGGCATTGCTGATGCAAAGGCTGCGCGCCGGACCGTCGCCGAGGAAGGGCTTGATCTGCCACTGGCCGGGTTCGACCTGCGCCAGCGCGGCGATCTGCGGCGCAGGCGCGCCCGCCCACACCCCAACGGCGGCGCCGGCGGCAACAAGCGCGAAAGCGGAAAAAAGAGGCAAGGGGCGCATCGGGCAGGAAATCCTCGTTCACGATCTCACAGGCGGTTCGGCGATGCGGCCCTAATGCGAAACCGGTTACTTTGCCGTTTCCGCTTAGTGCGCATATGGGGGCGCATCGCCCGGAACCGCAAGGGATTCCAGCGCGATCGGGAAAGATCGCGAGCAAAACTCGCAATCGACATGCACCAGCCCGAGATCGTCGGCCATCGCCGCCCGTTCATCCTCCGGGAAGCGCGACAGCACCGAACGGATATGTTCGGGATTGCAGCGGCACCCCTTCGAGATCGCCGCGCCGCCGAGCAGGCGCACTTCGCCTTCGTCGTGGAACAGCCGCCAGACAAGCGTCTCGAGCGGCAGATCGCAGTCGGTCAGCTCCTCCGCCTTCACCGTCGCGGCGAGCGTTTCGACATGCCGCCATTCGGGATGATCGAGGCGCGTATGGAGGCGATCGCGCCCCACCTCGCCTTCGGGCAGATGCTGGAGCAGCATGCCGCCGGCGACGCAGGGGCGGCCCGCACCGCCCGAAATGGCGATGCGGACGAGGCTGGGTATCTGTTCCGACTGGTCGAAATAATGTTCGACCGCCGCCGCGAGCGACGCGCCTTCGAGCGGCACGATGCCCTGATAACGCTCGTTCGACGCCGACTGATCGAAGGTGATCGCGAGATAGCCCTTGCCGAACAGCGCGAAGAGCGACGGATCGGCCGGCATCTCGGCCAGCCGGTCGGCGTCGAACTTGAGATAGCCGCGCAGCTCGCCCCCGCGATAATCGCAGACGAGCAGATCGACGACGCCATTCTCGGTCTGCGCCTGCAGCGTGAGCTGGCCGTTATCGTCCTTGAGCATCGCACCGAGCAGCGCGGTGACCGTCAGCGCCTCGGCCAGCAGGCGCTCCACCACCGGCGGATAGGCGTGCGCGGCAAGAACAGCGTCGAGCGTCGGCCCGAGGCGGACGAGCCGCCCGCGCGCGTGGCGGTCGATCAGGGCGAAACCGAGCGCGCGATCGCGGTCGGCGGTGACATTGTCGGTCATCGCAAGGCCTTTCACCCGGCGAAACGCGGCCGGGAGTCACTGAAGGAAGGACGGAAAGCCCTTATGTAGGAACCACGAATGCTTTCGCCAGTCCTGCCCCCGGGGAGGCGACGCCCGCCCTCAAAGCAGTCCGAAGCACCAGAGCAGCACCGACTTCTGGGCGTGGAGGCGGTTTTCCGCTTCGTCCCAGATCGCCGATTGCGGCCCGTCGATCACCGCGTCGGTCACTTCCTCGCCGCGATGCGCGGGAAGGCAGTGGAGGAAGGTCGCCTGCGGCTTCGCCTCGGCCATCAGCGCCGATCCGACCTGATAGGGCGCCATCGCCGCCAGCTTCGCCTCGGCATGCGCCTGCCCCATCGAGATCCAGGTATCGGTGACGACGATATCGGCGGCGGCGGCGGCGCGCGCCGGATCGCGCTCGATCGCGACGCGGGCGTTGCTGCCGGCGAGACGGCGATTGGCCTCGTCGATGAAAGCCGGATCGGGATCATAGCCCTCCGGGCAGCCGATGCCGACCGAGAAACCGAACAGCCCCGCCGCCTCGACGATCGAATGGAGGACATTGTTGCCATCGCCCAGCCAGGCCCATTTCGAGCCGGGAAGCTGGATGCCGCGTTCCACGACCGTCAGCAGATCGGCCACGATCTGGCAGGGGTGCGACAGATCGGTAAGGCCGTTGATGACAGGCACGGAGGCATGCGCCGCCATTTCCTCGACCTTCGCATGATCGTCGGTGCGGATCATGATCGCGTCGACATAGCGGCTGAGCACGCGCGCAGTGTCGGCAATCGTCTCGCCGCGGCCAAGCTGCATCGATCCGGCATCCATGACGATGCTGGTCCCGCCGAGCTGGCGGATCGCCATGTCGAAGGACACGCGCGTCCGCGTCGAGCTCTTCTCGAAGATCATCGCGAGCACGCGGCCGTCGAGCGGCTTGTCGGCATCGGGCCTGCCCTTGGGCCAGCCCGCACGCGCCGCCTTGCGATCGATCGCGTCGGCGATCATCGCGGCGAGTGTGTCGCCGCCCGCATCGGCGAGGTTCAGGAAATGCCGGACGCTCATGCCGCAGCCACAGGCTTGTAGGTCCGCGCGCCTTCGGACAGGCGCTCGATACATTCGGCGATATGGCTTTCCTCGATAATCAGCGGCGGGAGGACGCGGAACACATTCTCGCCAGCCGCCACCGTCAGCAGCCCGTGATTGTCGCGAAGATGCGCGACGAAATCGCGACTGACCGCCGGTTCCCTCATCTTGATGCCGAGCATCAGGCCCTTGCCGCGAATCTCGTCGAACAGCGCGTCATGATTGGGGATGAGCTGTTCAAACGCCGCGCGCAGCCGATCGCCCATCCGGGTGACATGATCGAGGAAGCCGGGTTCCTGCATCACGTCGAGCACCGCCTCGCCCGCCGCCATCGCCAGCGGATTGCCACCATAGGTCGAGCCGTGGGTGCCGACGACCATGCCCTTGGCCGCTTCCTCGGTCGCGAGGCAGGCGCCCAGCGGGAAGCCGCCGCCGATGCCCTTCGCCACCGTCATGATGTCAGGCGTGATGCCGTAATGCTCATAGGCCCACATCTTGCCGGTGCGGCCATAGCCGCACTGGATCTCGTCGAGGATCAGCAGCAGGCCATGCTCGTCGCACGCCTTGCGCAGGCCCTGGATGAACTCAGGCGTGCCGGCGGTCATGCCGCCTTCGCCCTGCACCGTTTCGACGAGGAAGCCGGCGGTCTCGCCGTCGATCTTGGCGAGCGCGCCTTCCAGATCGTTGAACTTCACATAGTCGAAGCCCGGCAGCAGCGGCTCGAAGCCGTCGCGCATCTTGGGCTGATCGGTCGCCGAAATGGCGCCCATCGAACGGCCATGGAAGGCGTTCTTGAAGGTGATGAGCTTGTGACGCTGCGGATTGCCGCTGACATAATGATAGCGGCGCGCGGTCTTGATCGCGCACTCGATCGCCTCGACGCCCGAATTGGTGAAGAACACCGTATCGGCGAAGCTCATGTCGACGATGCGCCGGGCAAGGCTTTCGCCCTGCGGGCTGCCATAGAGGTTGGAGACGTGCATCAGCGTCGCGGCCTGATCCGCGATCGCCTTCACCAGCTTCGGGTGGCCGTGGCCAAGCGCGTTGACCGCGATGCCGGCGGCGAAATCGAGATAGCGTTCGCCGCGCTCGCCGATCAGATAGACGCCCTCGCCTCGCACCGGACGCACGCCGCACCGCGGATAGACGGGCATGAGCGGGGTGATCGGCATTACGGGCACTCCTTACGGGCTAGAGAAAAGGCTCCGGACAAAACGCAAAAAGGCGGCCCCGGCGGCCGCCCTGACGGACGCCGCGTATAAGCGGCGGCGCGGCGGGGGTCAACGATCCGGACCCCGTGCTTGCACGCCCGCGTGCGCAGGCGCATAGGCCCGGGGGCATGACCGACACGCGCCGTTTCAGCCAGTCCGCCTCCCGCGCCCGTCCGCGACCACGCGCGATCTCCAACTGGCTGCTGTGGGTGGCGGCGCTGGTTTTCCTGATGGTCGTGGTCGGCGGGATTACCCGGCTGACCGAATCGGGGCTGTCGATCGCCGAATGGAAGCCCCTGACCGGGGCGATCCCGCCCCTCAACGACGCGCAGTGGCAAGCCGAGTTCGCGCATTACAAGGGCACGACCGAATATCAGACGGTCAATCGCGGCATGGATCTGGCCGCGTTCAAGGCGATCTTCTTCTGGGAATATCTCCACCGGCTGATCGGGCGGCTGATCGGCGTCGCCTTTGCGCTGCCGCTGATCTGGTTCGCGGCGAAGCGCGCGATTCCCAAAGGCTATGGCTGGCGGCTGGTCGGCATCCTTGCGCTCGGCGGGCTGCAGGGCGCGATCGGCTGGTGGATGGTGGTATCGGGCCTCGTCGGGCGGGTGGACGTGAGCCACATCCGGC
The DNA here is from genome assembly GCA_003240855.1 of Sphingomonas sanxanigenens. Classification (GTDB taxonomy): domain Bacteria; phylum Pseudomonadota; class Alphaproteobacteria; order Sphingomonadales; family Sphingomonadaceae; genus Sphingomonas_L; species Sphingomonas_L sanxanigenens_A. The sequence continues at coordinate 5,512 of QFNN01000087.1, read as the reverse complement.
TGGCGGTGCATCTGATGACCGCTCTGCTCATCTATTCGGCGCTGATCTGGACTGCGCTCGACCTGAAAGCGCTGGCGCGGAACGCTCGCGCGAAGCCGGCGCGGCTGACCGGCGTCGCGATCATCGCGCTGGGGCTGCTCGCCTGCCAGATCATGTTCGGCGCCTTCACCGCCGGGCTGCGCGCCGGCTACGCCTTTTCGAGCTGGCCGATGATGGGCGACGCCTGGTTCCCGGCGGACACGCCGATGCTGAGCCCGATGCTGCGCAACCTCGTCGACAATCCGATCGTGGTGCAGTTCGTGCATCGCTGGCTCGCCTTTGTCGCGGCGGCGGGGCTGGCCGTGCTGACGATGCGCGCGGCGAAGCGCGGCGCGCGGACGCAGGCGCGCGCGGTGGCGGGGCTGCTCGCGCTGCAGATATTGCTCGGCATCGCCACGCTGCTGAGCGGGGTGATGATCGAGATCGCGGTCGCGCATCAGGCGGTGGCGGCGCTGCTGCTGGGCGCAAGCGTCGCGACCGCGCACGCACTGGGACGGAGGAACGCGCGATGATCGCGCTGGCGCTTGGCGCGGCGGCGGCCACGCTCTCCATCCCCTTCGCCCCGCCTGCGACGACGTTCCGCTACGAGAAGGCGCAGGAGCAGGACGTCCGCGCGGGCAAGTGGCATTTCTCGGTCGTCTGGTCGGTGCGCTTCGCGCCCGATGGCGCGGGCAGGCGGCTGGAAATGACCGTGACCGACTATTCGACCGACGCGACGGGCAATCCCAAGCATGTGTTTGAAAGCAGCGTCGCGGTGCTGAAGGGTTACACCTTCGCCTACAAGATCGGCGCGAACGGCGCGATCATCGAGCCCATCGATTTCGACAAGGGCTGGGCGCGGATGGTCGAGAGCTTCGAGACCGCGATGCGCATCTCCGAAAGCGATCCCGCTGCGACGCCCGAGAAGAAGGCCGGCATCCGCGCACTGGTCGCCTCAGTCGAGAACGCGCCGCTCGAGGCGCGCAAAGCGCGACTGATGGAGGATACGCGCCAACTGACCGATCACGCCGCAATCACCGCGCCAATCGGCGAGGCGGTCGGCTTCAGCCAGGCCCCGGCCGGACCGGCGCGGATCAGCGGATCGGAAACGCTGACCGGCAGCGACGGCGACATCGCGCATTTCGTGCTCGATTCACGCACCGATCCGGCGAGCGGCGCGATGATCTCGGTCACCGAGCATGTCGAGGCCGACATATCGCGCACCACCGGGCTGCTGGTGAAATCTGTGCGCACGCGCGTGAACAGCGGGCCGGGCAACCTGACGCGCACGATGATCGAGACGCGGACGCTGACGCCTTCCGGGGGTTAAGCGGCACCGTCCGCCATTCGCCATCCGCCGTCATTGCGAGCGGAGCGACGCAATCCAGTGCGGCACCGTGCATCCTTCTGGATTGCTTCGTCGGCTTCGCCTCCTCGCAATGACGGTCTTTCGCTTAATGGTATTCAGATACCCGTCAGCAATGGCGCGCTTTTGCTTGACTTTCGCCGCCCTCGCCCGCATTAGGCCGCCATCAGCGTCGTCCGGAAACGGGCGGCGCGGTTTATTTTCAGGAAACGAGGTCACAGGCCATGAAGGCTCTGATGAAGACCACCAAGTCGATCACCCCGGCTCAGGTGGAAAAGAAATGGCATCTCATCGATGCAGAGGGTCTGGTCGTCGGCCGGCTCGCGTCGATCGTCGCCAACATCCTGCGCGGCAAGCACAAGCCGAGCTTCACCCCGCACATCGACTGCGGCGACAATGTCATCATCATCAATGCTGACAAGGTCCGCTTCACCGGCAACAAGCTGAAGCAGAAGATTTACTACAAGCACACCGGCTATGCCGGCGGCCTGAAGGAAATCACCGCTGGCAAGGTGCTCGAGGGTCGTTTCCCCGAGCGCGTACTTGAAAAGGCGATCGAGCGCATGATCCCGCGCGGCCCGCTGGGTCGCCAGCAGATGCGCAACCTGCGCATCTTCTCGGGCGCCGCGCATCCGCACGAAGCCCAGAACCCCGAGGTGCTCGACGTCGCCTCGATGAACCGCAAGAACAAGGTGGGCGCATAATGTCCGACAATCGCCAGTCCCTGTCCGATCTCGCCGCGCTGACCAGCGCGCAGGCCGCCGCTCCGGCAGCCGTCGTCGCGACCGAAGCGACCGCCGAGGCCCCCGTCGCGCCTGCCGCCCCGACCACCCCGCTTCGCGAGAAGCAGGTCGACGCGCAGGGCCGCGCCTACGCCACCGGCCGCCGCAAGGACGCCGTCGCCCGCGTGTGGCTGAAGCCCGGCACCGGCAAGGTCACGATCAACGGCCGCGATCAGGAAATCTATTTCGCGCGTCCGACGCTGCGCCTCGTCATCAACCAGCCCTTCTCGGTCGCCGAGCGCGAGGGCCAGTATGACGTCGTCGCCACCGTCAAGGGCGGCGGCCTCTCGGGCCAGGCCGGCGCGGTCAAGCACGGCATCAGCCAGGCGCTGACCCGCTTCGAGCCGGTGCTGCGCGCGCCGGTGAAGGCCGCGGGCTTCCTGACCCGCGACAGCCGCGCGGTCGAGCGCAAGAAGTACGGCAAGGCGAAGGCCCGTCGCAGCTTCCAGTTCTCGAAGCGCTGATCCTGTCCGAACGCTCCTCCCCGGAGCGTTCACAGCGATACGAAAAGGGGCGGTCCCGGTGGCGGGGCCGCCCCTTTTTCTTTGTCGACACAATGTCATCAATCTGACTTCGATGCTGCATCTTTCCGTCATGCACCGTCGCTACCCGCCGCATGAACAATCCGTAATGCGGGGGAATGAAGTGACCGATCTGACGCAGGCCTATAACGACGGCGATGTCGACACCAACCTTTCCGACAATCCGACGATCCACAGCATCATCGACGCGCGCTATTCGCGTCGCGCCGCGCTGTTCAGCGCCGCCAAGGCGACCGCCGCGCTTTCGCTGGGCGGCTTTGCGCTCGTCGCGTGCGGCGAAGGCGACAATGTCGTCCCCCACGGCGACCTGACCGTCAACGCCGGCGCGAACGGAACGGCGGCATCGGGCCAGGTGGTGACGCTTTCGGGCACGGCCAGCAAATATGGCGCGGCGATCATGAACTATGCCTGGGCCCAGATTTCCGGCCCGACGACGGCGCTCACAAACGCCAATACCGCAACCGCGACCTTCATCGCGCCCAGCGTTTCGACCTCGACCCCGCTCATCTTCCGGCTGACCGCGACCGACAGCAACGGACAGTCGAGCAGCGCCGAAACGACCGTCACCGTCACGCCCGCCGCGCTGGGCTTCACAGCGGTCGCCAAGAACCTCAACGACGTCGTGACCGTCCCGGCGGGCTACAATGTCACTATCCTCTACCGCCTCGGCGATCCGATCAACGCGGCCACCGGCGCCTATGCCAATGACGGCAGCGACGCGAGCTTCGAGTTCCGCGCGGGCGACCACCATGACGGCATGTCCTTCTTCGGCCTGGCCGCGACGGGCAATACGCCCAACCTGAGCAACAGCAGCCGCGGCGTTCTGGTGATGAACCACGAGAATATCACCCAGCGCTATCTGCACGTGAACGGCCCGACCACGACCAACGGCCAGCGCCCCGTCGCCGAAGTGCTGAAGGAAATCATGGCGCACGGCATCAGCGCGATCGAGGTGACGCGCGGATCGACCGGCACATGGGCCTATGTCCAGAACTCGGCGCTCAACCGCCGCATCAATCCGTTCACGCCGACCTCCATCAACGGGCCGCTGCGTGGCCATGCGCTGATGAAAACGGCTTACTCGCCGACCGGCGAGGCCGGGCGCGGGACGATCAACAACTGCGCCAACGGCTATCTGCCCTGGGGCACCTACGCCACCTGTGAGGAAAACTGGGTCGGCTATTTCCGCCGCGACGCGGGCGACGACGCCGTGCGCACCGCCGCCGGCAACGCCAAGTCGGTGACGTCGCTCAACCGTTACGGATCGAGCGGCGTGCGCGCCGGCAACTATGGCTGGACGACCGCGACTCCCGTCGACGCCGGCGACACGCGCTTCGCCAAGTTCAACGCCACGGCGGACGCGACCAAGGCCGCCGACGGCACGGGCGATTTCCGCAACGAGATCAACCAATATGGCTGGGTGGTCGAAATCGATCCCTACAATCCGGCCGCGACCCCGCGCAAGCGCACGGCGCTTGGCCGCATGAACCACGAGGGCTGCTGCCCGGGCAACATTGTGCCGGGCCGCAAGCCGGCCTTCTATATGGGCGACGACGCGACCAACGAATATCTGTTCAAGTTCGTTTCGGCGACGCCCTGGGTCGCCGCTGACGCGAACGCCGCTGATCGCCTCGCGATTGGCGACAAATATCTCGACAACGGCACGCTTTATGTCGCGAAGTTCAATGCCGACGGCAGCGGCCAGTGGCTGCCGCTGGTCTTTGGCCAGAATGGTCTGACGAGCAGCTCGACCGTCTATCCCTTCGCCGATCAGGCTGATGTGCTGGCCAATGCCCGCCTTGCCGGCGACGTGCTGGGCGCGACCAAGATGGACCGGCCCGAATGGACGGCGGTCAACCCCAAGACCGGCGAGATGTATCTGACGCTGACCAATAACTCCACGCGCCGGATCGACAATACGGACGCCGCCAACCCGCGCTACTATAACGACCCGAAGGGTGCGACCAACCAGCGCGGCAACCCCAATGGCCACATCATCCGCCTGCGCGAGGATGGCGACACCACCGAGGCGACCAGCTTCAAATGGGACATCTACCTGTTCGGCGCCGGCTCGGATCTCGATGCGACCAACATCAACCTGTCGGGCCTCGACGCGACCAACGACCTGTCGAGCCCCGACGGCCTGTGGTTCAGCCGCACGACCAACCCCGGCGGCCTCGTCAACCCGCTGCTGTGGATCGAAACCGACGACGGCGCCTATACCGACGTGACCAACTGCATGCTGCTCTGCGGGATGCCGGGCACGGTGGGCGACGGCGGCGCGCGGACGATCACCAACACAGGTTCGGACGGCGTGACGACCCGCACGCAGGCGACGTTCGTCGGCAAGGCGCCGGGCACGCAGCTCCGCCGCTTCCTCGTCGGCCCCAAGGAGTGCGAGATCACCGGCATCGATACGACGCCGGACGGCCGCGCGCTGTTCGTCAACATCCAGCATCCGGGCGAAAATGGCAGCCCGACCAACATCACGAGCAACTGGCCCTATTCGCAGACCGGCGCTTCGACGCAGCGTCCGCGTTCGGCCACGATCGTGATCACCAAGGCCGACGGCGGCGTCATCGGCCTCTGATCCCCGATCGGCAAGACGGAAGGGGCGGCGCGTTGCGTCGCCCCTTTTCGTTACGCCTCGACGTCGCATCGACGGCGCGCTAACCCGGCGGCTTCATCCGGTCCGGAGTTGCCCATGGTTCGCCTGCTTGCCTCGATCGCCTTCGCTTCCACCCTCGCCTTCGCCGCCGTCGCGGCGCCCGCCGCCGACAAGCCGGCCAAGGAAGAGGCGAAAC
>QFNN01000086.1 GCA_003240855.1 Sphingomonas sanxanigenens | reverse complement strand
CCGGTGGCGATGCCGGCGTCATCGGCCAGGCGAGCGTGCAGTCCGCGCTCGATACCGCGAACAGCGAGATCGATGCCGCTATCGCCGCCCGGCACAAGCTCCCGCTGGTCTCGGTCCCTGAGTTTCTGCGCACGATGGCGCTCAACATCGCGCGCCACGCGCTTTATCGATCGACGCCGCCGGACGGCGTCCAGAAGAACTACGATTCCGCCCAGCTGAAGCTGAGCCAGATCGCCAGCGGCAGGCGGCGGCTTGACCAGGGCGTCGAGACCGAGGCGAGCCGCCCCGGCGCCGTCCTCGTCACCGATCCGGGCCGCATCTTCTCGCGCCAGACGCTGGACGGCTTCTGATGGCCGGCGTCGCGATCACGGTCCGCGCGGCCGAGCTACCGCACGTCGAGGCGGTGCTGGCGCGCCTGCTCGAGCGCAACGAGGATCTGCATCCGCTGATGGACGTGATCGGCCAGTCGCTCGAGACGTCGACCGATATGCGGTTCGAGGATGAGCGCGGCCCCGATGGCCGGCCGTGGAAGAAGAGCATCCGGGCCGAGCAGCAAGGCGGCAAGACGCTGACCGACAGCACGCGCCTTCGCATGTCGATCACGCACGAGGCGACGGCCGATGAGGTGCGCGTCGGCACCAACGTCATCTACGCACGCCCCCACCAGTTCGGCGCGAAGATATCGGGCAAGGGCGGGCGGCTGCGCTTTCAGCTGGCCGGCGGACTGGGCTTTCGCTCGCCGGAATCGGTGATCATCCCAGCGCGTCCCTTCCTCGGCGTCAGCACCGACGACGAAACAGAGATCCTCGCGCTCGCCGAGGACTATGAAGCGGAGGGCTGGGAATAATGGCGCGCCGCACCGCCACTGCCGTGGATCTGCCCAAGTCCGTCGAGGAGGCCGCCGGCCTGCTCGGCCGCTATGCCGCGCTGACCGCCGATATCGCCGCGATCGACGCCGAACGCGCGATCAAGCGCGCCGAGATCGACCAGGACGCCGACGAGCGCATCGCCCGCCGCGAGGAGGAGCTGAAGGCGATCTTCGCCCGGCTCAAGCCCTGGTGGGCGGTCGCCGGCGATCAGGTCACCGGCGGCAAGAAGCGCTCGGCCGAGCTGGGCGGCTGCGACATCGGCATTCGCACCACGCCGCCGCGCCTCGTTCTGCAGGCGAAGGAGCCGGAGATGATCCGCCGGCTGCAGGGGCTGCGCTGGTCGCGCGTGAAGGAGTTCCTGCGGACCAAGGTCAGCCTCGACAAGCAGGCGATCATCAAGGAGATCGGCACCGGCAAGGATGGCCATCTCGGTATGCTGGGCTTCACGACCCGGCAGACCGACGAGTTCTTCATCGCGCCGATCGCGCCCGAGCATGAGCCCGGAGACAGCGAGGACGTCGCCAATGGCTGACCTCATCAATCTCGCCGCCGCGCGCGAGGCGCGTGTCGCGCCCGACCCGGATCATGTCGTGCCGGATCCGTGGGGCCGGCCGCTGCTGCGCTTCGTCTTCAGCTACCAGCTGGGCAGCCGCCACTTCACTTCTCACATCTGGGCGTTCGACCAGGCGGAGGCCGAGCAGCATATCGCCGCGATCCGGGCAACCGCCGATCTGGACGGGCAGGTCTTTGCGGAGATCGCCGGATGATCCTCGACATCCTCCGCGTGATCGGCCTCGCCATCTGCCTGATCGGCGCCGGCAGCAACTTCGTCTGGTTCGTGGTGCTCAACATCCACGGCCATCGCGGCCCGTCGCTCTCCCGGTTGTGCATGGCTGTCATGCTCACCGCCTTCGCCATCTTCCTGCAGGTGTCGCGATGATCGCCGCCATCGAAAACGCGATCCTCGCCCGGCTGCGCGCGGCATCCGACGCCGACGTGCTGGGCTATCACTATCGCACGCTCGAGACCTATCCCGACGATTGGGACGTCTATCTGAAGGATGACGGCAAGGTCATCAACGCGCCGGCGGCCTGGGTGACGTTCGCCGGGTGGCGCCGGATCGACGGCGAGGACGATTGGCCGAAGATCCGTCTCATGTTCGGCCTGGTCGTGATGGCCGAGAACCGCCGCAACGAGACGGCGACGCGCCATGGCGGCCCGGTGCCGGCTGAGCCCGGCAGCTATCAGCTGGCCTGGGACGCGTGCTCGCTGCTCACCGGCCAGTCGCTCGGGCTCGATATCGACGGGCTGAAGGTCGGCTCACTCCATGTCGTCGCGCGCCTCGCCGCGCTGAAGGAGCGCAAGGTCTCGATGCTCGCCCAGGAGCTGACGACCGACATCTTCGTCGACGGCATGCCCGACTGGGGCGCCGACGACATTGGCGAGTTCCGGACCTTCCACGCCAATTGGGACATCCCGCCCTTCGGCGGAATCGACGCCGATCCCGACGCCGCCGGCATCCAGATCCCGGATGACGCGCACGCCGACGCCACCGACCACATCGAACTGGAGCAACCATGACGGAGAAGGTTTTCGTCGAAATTCGCGCGGCCGAGGGCTGCCGCGTGCGCCATCCCGGCGGCGCGCTGCTGACCGGCCCCGACGCGGTCGAATGGTCGTCCTACTGGCAGCGCCGCCTGGACGACGGCGACATCGAGCTCGCCTCGGAAAAGAAGAAGGGCAACTGAGCCATGACGATCAGCTTCAATTCCATCCCGATCGGCGGCCGCATCCCCGGCACCTATATCGAGTTCGACAGCAGCAAGGCGATCTCGGGCCTGCCCGCCGCGCCGTCGAAGATCCTGCTGATCGGCGTGCGCCTGGCGACGGGCATCGTGGCGCAGAATGTGCCGACGCGCGTCGTCAGCGCCGCCCAGGCCGTCCAGGCATTCGGCCGCGGCTCGCAGCTCGCGCGCATGGTCGCCGCGCTGAAGGGGGTCAACGATCGCACCGAAGCCTGGGCGATCGGCGTCAACGAGGACGGCGCCGGCGTGGCTGCGACGAAGACGATCACGCTCAAGCGCCTATCTGGGACGACCTTAGATCCTTTGACGGCCGAGCTTGGCGCGGCCGCGTTCATCTCGTCGCTGCCGGCTATCCCTGCCAGCCATTCAGCTATGCGGGCAACCGCGCCGGCGCCGACGATCCCCGGCATCTCTGGCCGGAGGTCGCGCGCATCGTCGAGGAAGTGGACCCGGAATGGGTCTGGTGCGAGAACGTCGAGGGGCACCTGTCGCTGGGATACGCCCAGGTCGCGGCAGACCTTCGACGCATGGGCTTCACGCCAAAGGCAGGCCTGTTCACAGCGCGAGAAGCGGGCGCTAGCCACCGGCGTCGCCGCCTCTTCATTCTGGCCCACGCCGACCGCCTGCGACGCGGGATATGTGCCCGACCTGCTGATCGAGGACGGCTCGATCCGGCTGTCGTCGCCGACCGACATAGCGGAGGGCAGCCAGGGCCAATATTCGCTGACGAACGCGGCGAGGACGTGGACAGCGCTTTGGCAGGTGCTGCGCGCGCTGGGCTGGTCGGCGCGATCGGCGACATCCCGATCTATGCCCCCGGCCCGGCTGAGCTTCAGGAATGGGAGCGATTGCTTGCATGCCGGCCTGACCTCCAACCCGCGCTTCCACGAGATGGTGATGGGGTGGCCGATCGGCTGGACCGCACCCGAGGAGCCGGTAACGGCGTATCGAGCCTGGCTGCAGCGCTCGCGTGGGCAGTTCTTAAGACTGCTCACCAATTTCCAGGTGGAGGGCTGACCGATGGGGAATAGCCTCAACCCTGTCGTCCCTGTGCGGACGATCGCGCCCTATATCGGAGGGAAGCGCGTGCTGGCGGGGCGCATCGTGGAGCGGATCAACGCCGTCCAGCACAGCGCCTATATCGAGCCGTTCGTCGGCATGGGCGGCGTCTTCTTCAGGCGGACGCACCGGCCGCGCAGCGAGGTTATCAACGACATCTCGTCCGAGATCACGACGCTGTTCCGCATCCTGCAACGTCATTTTCAGCAGTTCCTCGACGTCCTCAAATGGCAGATCGCCAGCCGGGCCGAGTTTGATCGGCTGATCCGTGTCGATCCGACGACGCTGACCGACCTCGAGCGCGCTGCCCGCTTCCTCTATCTGCAACGGATGCGCTTTGGCGGTGTGGTGCAGGGGAAAGCGATGGGGGTCGATCCGCACGCCGGCGCCCGCTTCAATCTGTCGAAGCTCGTCCCGTTGCTCGAGGACGTCCATGATCGGCTCGCCCCCGTGGTGATCGAGCGGTTGCGCTATGACGTGCTGATCAGTCGCTATGATCGCCCCGGCGCGCTGTTCTACCTCGACCCGCCCTACTGGGACAGCGAGGATGTCTATGGCGCGGGCATCTTCTCGAAGGCCGATTATGAGCTTCTAAGGGGCATCTTAGCGGGGCTTAAGGGGCGCTTCATTCTGTCGTTGAACGATCGCCCTGAGGTGCGCGAGATCTTCGGCGCGTTCGACATCGAGGAGGTGGACGTAAACTACAGGGCGAGCGGCCGGGTGACACCGGCGCGGGAGCTCATTATCAGCGGGCCATGAGGTTTCGGAGTGCTCCAGATTGTCCTGTCCACGACTCCAGAACCTTTTGTCGCGCTACATCCGGTGCGGCGCCGGCCCGCTCCCCCACCCGGCCGCCTATTCAGGATGCTGCCGTTGGGAGGCCGGGTGGGGGAGCGGGCCGGCGCCGCCTTCAAACGCGCTCCGCTCGTCGCGTGCGCGCCGCAGCCCGCCGCCTGTTAGTTTGACTTTAACCCTGAATGGCCACAGTCCTTCGCCGGGCGTCGCGAACAGCGCGGCCGGGGATTTTCCGGGGACATTTCTTAGCTTTGTTCCAGCGTCATGATATCGGGATTGGGTCGACCGGGGGCGCAGCCTATGCGCCGACGCCGGCTTTCGGCCGCAAGCCGGCGCGGGTTTCTCCATTCGATCCCTTCCATGGCCGCTTCGCCAATATCGACCTCGTCCCCGATCTTGGCGCGCGCATCGGATCGCGCGACTGGTGGCGCGGCCTTGCGACGCTGATCCTGCTGTGCGGCGGCGCGATCGCCATGGCCCCCGACCTCAACGAAACCGTGCCGGGCGCGATGCCTGCGCCGATGACGCACCCGCAATGGGAAGAGGCGCGCGCGCTCTCCGTCGCGCCGCTGGCCTGGGGTGGCGACACCGGTCGGCGCATGGCCGCCAACCAGTTCGTCCAGCCGCTGGCAGACACGCCCGAGCGCCCCTCGATCCAGCTCAGCGCGACGCTGGGACAGGGCGACGGCTTCGCCCGCGTGCTCGAACGCGCAGGCGTCGGCGACGACGAGGCGCACAAGGTCGCTTCGATGGTCGAAGGCGCGGTGCCGCTCGGCGATCTGATCGCGGGAACGCGGCTTGACCTGACGCTCGGCCGCCGCGCCAATCGCGACATCGCCCGCCCGCTCGACGCGCTTGCCTTCCGCGCCCGGTTCGACCTGCGCCTGGCGGTCGAACGAATCGACGGCGCGCTGCGCATCCGCAAGATACCGATCGCCGTCGACAACACGCCTCTGCGCATCCAGGGCGTGGTCGGCGACAGCCTCTATCGTTCGGCGCGCGCCGCTGGCGCGCCCGCGACCGTCGTCGAGGCCTATCTGCGCGCGATCGCGACCAAGATGCCGGTCGAATCGATCGGATCGGGCGCAACCTTCGACATCATCATGGAGCATCGCCGCGCCGAGACGGGCGAGACGCAGACCGGCAAGCTGCTTTACGCGGGCGTGACGCAGAACAAGCGCCAGCTTCGCCTGCTCGGCTGGGACGCGGGCGGCCGCACCGACTGGTTCGACGCCGCCGGCGTCGGCGAGCGCAAGGGGTTGATGGCGCGCCCGGTGCAGGGCCGCCAGACCTCCAGCTTCGGCATGCGCCTCCACCCGCTGCTCGGCTATAGCCGTATGCATCAGGGCGTCGATTTCGGCGCGACCTATGGAACGCCGATTCATGCGGCGGCCGACGGCGTGGTAAGCTTCGCCGGCCGGCATGGCGGGCACGGTAATTTCGTCCAGCTTCGCCATTCGGGCGGGATCGGCACCGGCTATGCGCATATGAGCCGGATCGCCGCGCATGTCGGCGAGCGCGTGCGCCAGGGCCAGGTGATCGGCTACGTCGGATCGACAGGCCTCTCGACCGGGCCGCATCTCCATTACGAGCTTTACCGCAACAATGTCGCGGTGAACCCGCTGTCGGTGAAGTTCACGGAGTCAGCGCAGCTCACCGGCCAGGCGCTGCAGGCCTTCAAGGCCAGGCTCAGCCGCCTGCTGTCGATCCATCCGGGCGCGGCGGGGCGCTGAGCGGCTGACTCTCCGATAACGCGGGCCGGCGCCGCACCTGATCGGGCGACGCCGGATCAGCCACAGAAAACTACGCCGCTTCGCGCTTCACATACATGCTGTTGCGCGGCGCGGCCATGACGCGGCGGACGATCGGCTCGAAGAAGGACAAGGGCGCCGAATCATAATTCGGGTCGAACGCCGCCTGATCATATTTCTCGCAGAACTCCGCGCAGGCCTCGAAATGGGGATGGCCGCGATAACCCTCGCGCAAATCGCGGTCGAGGCCGAGATGGTGGAAGAAATAATAGCCCTGAAAGACGCCGTGCTGCGCGCAGATCCAGTGATTCTCCTCCGACACGAAGGGCTTCACGATCGCGGCGGCGACATCGGGATGGTTGAAGCTGCCCAGCGTGTCGCCAATATCGTGGAGCAGCGCCATCACGACATAATCCTCGTCGCGCCCGTCGCGGTGCGCGCGCGTCGCCGTCTGCAAGGAATGTTCGAGCCGGTCGACGGGAAAGCCGCCATAATCGCCGTCGAGCAGACGAAGATGATCGAGCACCCGATCGGCGACCTTGCCCGCATAGGGCATGAAATGGCCCGAGATGATCGCCCAATCCTCGCTGGTGCCTTCCGTCATCGCCTTGAACTGCGCGCGATCGCCGCTTCCGTCCGCCATTCTCTCTCTCCTTTACGTTTACGGGAAGAGTAACCCAGCGCGGCCCCCGCTTCAATCGCGCGCGCGAATCGACTAGACGATGCGCGATGGCGAGCATCGGCCTTCGCGCCAAACCCTTTTTCGACGACAAGAACCGGGCATTCTGGAACCTCCAGACCGCCGGGTGGGCCGGCTATTTCGTGCTCCGCACGCTTTCCGGCTTCGCCAACGGACTGACCTTGTCCTTCCTTGTCCCCGTCGCGGTCTCGACGGCGACGGGCTATTCGCTGACCCTAGTGATGGCGGCGGTTTTCCGCATGCTGCTGAACCTGAAGCCGATCGTCACCTGGACGGCCTCGATCGCGACGCTGATCGTCGCGGCGGCGGTCTATTCGATGATCGACGCCTGGGTCTTCAACGCCATCCAGCGCCCCGGCGAGGCCTTCGAGCTGCGCCTGTTCGCCGGCATCCTGTTCCTCAACTCGATGGTCGTGATGGGCTGGTCGGCGCTTTATTACGCGATCAACTTCTACCTGGTGCTTGAGGATCAGGCCGATCAGCTCTCGCGCCTGGAAACGCAGGCCTCGACCGCGCAGCTCGCGATGCTGCGCTATCAGCTCAACCCGCATTTCCTGTTCAACACGCTCAATTCGATCTCGACGCTGGTGCTGCTGAAGCAGACCGACCGCGCCAACGCCATGCTGTCGCGCCTCTCCTCCTTCCTGCGCTACACGCTGGTGAACGAGCCTGCCGCGACGGTGACGCTGGAGCAGGAGATCGAGACGCTGAAACTCTATCTCGAAATCGAGAAGATGCGCTTCGAGGATCGGCTGCGCCCCAGCTTCGAGCTTGATCCGGCCGTCGCCAAGGCGCGGCTGCCTTCGCTCCTCCTCCAGCCGCTGGTCGAGAATGCGATCAAATATGCCGTCACCCCGCAGGAGGACGGCGCGGACATCAGCGTATCGGCGCGGCTTGTCGTCGATCGCGTGCTCATCACGGTCGGCGATACGGGGCCGGGGTTGAATGATCGTCGTGCAAGGCCCAGCTATTCTACAGGAGTCGGTTTGGCGAATATCCGCGACCGTCTGGCGCAGGCCTATGGCGCGGATCATCGATTCGAGGCGAAAACACGCCAGGGCGGCGGTTTCGCGGTGACGATCGAGATTCCGTTCCAGACCGAAGAACAAGCTAAGGTAGCTGCATGACCATCAGAACGATCCTGGTCGACGACGAGACGTTGGCGATCCAGGGGCTGCAACTGCGGCTTCAACCGCATGAGGATGTCGAGATTGTCGAGACATGCTCCAACGGCCGCGAGGCCATCCGCGCCATCAAGACGCACAAGCCCGACCTCGTTTTCCTCGACATCCAGATGCCCGGTTTCGACGGCTTCTCGGTCGTCCAGGGATTGATGGAGGTCGAGCCCCCGCTGTTCGTCTTTGTCACTGCCTATTCGGATCATGCGATCCGCGCGTTCGAGGCGCAGGCCGTCGACTATCTGATGAAGCCGGTGGAGGAGCAGCGGCTGGCCGACACGCTCGATCGCGTGCGCCAGCGGCTGACCGAGCGCCGCAACGCCGAGGAAGCAGGCCGCCTGAAGGAAGTGCTCGCCGAAGTCGCGCCCGAGACTGCGGCCGAAATGGCCGAGGCCGAGGACGCGCCTTCCGCCAGCCGTTTCGAGAAGCTGATCAACATCAAGGATCGCGGCCAGATCTTCCGCGTCGACGTCGACACGATCGAGAGCGTCGAGGCTGCGGGCGATTATATGTGCATCAAGACGGCGGACAATACGCTGATCCTGCGCGAAACGATGAAGGATCTCGAAAAACGCCTCGATCCGCGCCGCTTCCAGCGCGTCCACCGCTCGACCATCGTCAATCTCGATCTGGTCAAGCAGGTGAAGCCGCACACCAACGGCGAATGCTTCCTCGTGCTCGATTCGGGCGCGCAGGTGAAGGTGAGCCGCAGCTATCGCGACGTGGTGGCGCGCTTCGTGCACTGATCCGGTCCGCTCGCGCGGACGTGCGGCGCCTCCGTTTCAACCCCGTTGAAACGACCAGCAAAAAGCCGCCGCCCCAATCGGGACGGCGGCCTGTTTCCTTACTTCGCCTTCCTGGCGGCGATCCAGTCGCCGATCTTCTTTTCGAGCACTTCCATGGGCAGCGCGCCGGTCATCAGCACCTGTGCATGGAACTCGCGCGGATCATATTTGGCGCCGAGCTGCTGCTTGGCCTCAGCCTTGAGCTTGAGAATGGTCAGCGCGCCGATCTTGTAGGCGAGCGCCTGACCGGGGATGGCGATGTAGCGCTCGACTTCCGATGTCGCATCGGTCTTGGACATGGGCGAATTGGCCAGCATATAGGCGATCGACTGATCGCGCGTCCAACCTTTGGCATGGATGCCTGTGTCGACCACCAGCCGCATCGCGCGCAGCATTTCATCATTCAGGCCGCCCATGCGCTGATAGGGGTCGGTCTCGACGCCGAGATCCTTCCACAGCGTCTCGGCGTAGAGCGCCCAGCCCTCGACGAAGGCGGTGTTCCCGCCGAAGCGCATGAAGGCGGGAAGCGCCGGATTTTCCTGCGCGAGGCTGATCTGGAAATGATGTCCCGGCACGGCTTCGTGCAGGTAAAGTGTTTCCATCTCCCACATGTAGCGCGAAGGGAGATCATAGGTGTTGTAATAGAACACCCCCGGGCGCGAACCATCGGGCGTGCCCTGCTGGTACGAGCCGCCAGCGTCGTTCTTCTCGCGGAACTCGGGCACCGGGCGGATTTCGAGCGGCGATTTGGGCAAGGTCGAGAATTGCTCGGGGATGCGCGTCCACACCCGCTTGCCGATCGCCTCATAGCCGATGCGAAGCTGATCCTTGCTCGTCGGCTGGAATCGCTTGTCGGTGCGGAGATAGGTGAAGAACTCCGGCAACGTCCCCTTGAAGCCGACCTGCTTCTTGACCGCTTCCATCTCCGTCGTGATCCGCTTCACCTCGGACAGGCCGAGATTGTGGACATAGTCGGCGGTGAGCGGCAGCGTCGTATTCTGCTCGATCAGATACTGGTAGAGCTTGGCGCCGCCCGGCATCTGGCCAAGGCCGACGCTGTCGCGCGCGACGGGCAGATATTCATTCTTCAGGAAATCGCGCAGGCGAACATAAGCAGGCAGGATCTGGTCGCGGATGATGTCCGCATATTCCTTGGTCAGGCGCTGCTGGTCGGCTGCCGAAATGCCCTCGGGGAACTTCTTCACCGGCCCGTAGAAGGTCGATCCCTCGACGCCCTGATTGATCTGGGTGTCGAGCTGGCCGATCACATTGTTGACCACCAGCTTGGGCTGGGTGACGCCCGATTTCATGCCCTGGCGGAAGCGTTCGATCGAGCGGTCGATCAGCACCACGAACTGGCGGTGACGCTTCAGATTATTCTCATAGTCGGCAAGCGTCTTGAACGGCGCGGCGCCCTGCCCCGACGACAGATCGGGATAAAAAGTGTGGAAGCCGAAGAAATGGTCGATAGGGCGCACGATGGTGGCGTCGATGATCGCCGGATCGAAACCCTTGATCGACATCACGGTCTGCCACTGGAACACGTCATAGGCGATCTGGTCGGTCGGGTTGAGCTTCGCGCGGTCGATGCCCTTCAGCGCGGCGAGATCGGCTTCGGAAGCGTCGCGCTCGCCGGCCAGATACGCATCGGTCAGATAATCGCCCAACTGATCGGCATAGCGCAGATCGCCGCGAAACAGCGCCTGGATGGGATTGCGCTTCAGGCTGGCCTCGTCGCTGTCGTGGAACAGCTTGAGCAGCTTCTGGTCCTCGGGGCCCACATCGGCCGCCGCGGCGGGCGCGGCGGTCTGTGCGGCCACAGGGGCGGCGATGGCGGGGAAAGCGAGGCAGGCGGCGGCGAGCAGCAGCGCGCGCGTCTTCGACTGGATCATGGACTTAAGTCTCCGGTTCAAGGCTGACCGAAGGCTTAGGCAGAGGATGGGATGAAAGGGAGGATTTTTTCGACGAGCGACATCGCCGCTCGTCGAAAAACGCAATCGGGGCCGGCCCCCGAGGGACCGGCCCCGACCTTCAGGCCGCGACTTCCGCTTAGAAGAAGAAACCGTTGTGGACGGTGATCACCCGGCCGTTGCGAATGTTCACGAGCAGCGCGTCATTGCCGTAGCGCACCCAGCGACGATCGGGGCCGGCGATCGGTAGGCGATAGCGGTAAGGATCGTTGATCCAGTAGCGCTGGTGGTAGAACTGCCCCGGCAGCGCGTAGCCGACGCCGACCGGACGATAGCGCCAGCCGCGCACGGGCGGGGCGTAGCGCGGGCCGCGGAATACGTCCCCATGGGCGCGACGGTAATCGCGCCAGTCCTCGCGATATTCCTGGCGGGCGTCGCGCAGGTCGCGGCGCTGCTCGCGAATGTCGCGCGGATCGCCCCGGCGCTGCGCATCGCGCAGATCGCGCTGCTGTTCGCGAATGTCCTGGCGGTCGCGGCGAAGCTCGCCGGCCGATTGCGCCATCGCCGCGGTGGCGGGGAGCGCGACGGCGGCCATGAGGGCGGTCAAAATCAACTTACGCATCTTCTGCTCCTATGTCTCCTGCCGTACCCGAACGCGCGATTCGGCTTCGGGTGCCGGCACGACGCTCTTTTCCCGCTTTCGCCCTGAACGGACATGGAATGATTCCGTCAGGAAAATGAAAGGCTTGTGACCGGATCGACGAATATAGAAAAACCCCCGGCATGGCGGCCGGGGGTTCAGGAAAATCATCCGCTTTCGGCGATTACCAGAAGAAGTCGGTAATCGCATCGACCACATAGCCGGTGCGCGAATCGATCAGCAGCGCGTCATTATAGTAGCGGATCCAGCGATAGGGCCATTCAGCCGGCGGCAGGCGATAATAGCCCGGATCGCCGATCCAGTAATTCGACGTGAAGAAGATCGAATCGAGATAAATGCCGATCGACGGGCGCCGATATCCGTAACCCCAGCCATTGGGCACATAATAGCGCGGCAAGCGATAGATGTTGCGGTTGCGGCTACGATAGTCGCGCCAGTCATAGCGGCGGTCGTTGCGCCAGCCGCGATCCCAGGAGCGATTATCCCCACGGCCATTATTGCCCCAGCCAGAACGACCCGGATCGGGGCGCGCGCCGGGGCGGCCGTCGCGCCAGTCACTGCCGCGATCCTGACGGAAATCGCGACGGTCATTGCCGCGATCGTTGCGGAAATCGCGGGCGTCGTCGCGACGCTGGTCGCGGAAGTCGCGCGCGTCGCCGCGACGATCCTGGCGGAAATCCTGCCGGGCGTCTGCGCGGTCGCGCGCGAAGGTCTGGCGATCGACCTGGCCGTTCTGCAGCGCCTGCCGATCCTGCTGGCGCTGCTGCTGGAACTGCTGGCGGTCGGCCTGGCCGTCCTGCCTGAAGCCCTGTCGCGCCTGATAGCGCTGCTGGCCGAACTGCTGCCGATCGTCGCGCCGTTCCTGACGGAAATCGGCGCGCGGCGGCTGCGGCATGGCCTGCGCCTGGCCCTGCGCCTGGCTCTGCGGTTGCCCCTGAGGCTGAGCCTGGGGCTGGGCCTGGGGCTGCTGCTGTTGCGCGCGCTGCGGACGATCCCCGCCGCCGCGTCCGCCCCAGCCACGATGGTCCTGCGCAAGCGCCGGCGTCGCCGCCGTGGCTGCAAGCAGCAGACCGAACAAGATCTTCTTCATCCTGACTAGGGTCAGGACTCACTGATCAGAGCCAGAAGATGACGGTAGCAGCGAGTGCGATGGCGGAGAAGAAGGCGGTCGGGCATCTGTCATAGCGTGTCGC
>QFNN01000085.1 GCA_003240855.1 Sphingomonas sanxanigenens | reverse complement strand
GGCCGAACGGTCGACCTTGGTCGGATCCTTGCCGCTGAACGCGCCGCCGCCATGGGGCGAGGCGCCGCCATAGGTGTCGACGATGATCTTGCGGCCGGTCAGGCCGGCGTCGCCGTCGGGGCCGCCGATCTCGAACAGGCCGGTCGGGTTGACGTAGATCTGGTCGTCCTCGGGCAGCCAGCCTTCCGGCAGCACGTCGGTCATCACGCCCTTCACATAGGCGCGCAGTTCGGCGCGGCTCTCGTCATTGTCCATGCCCGCTGCATGCTGGGTGGAAACGACCAGCGCGGTGGCGCGCACCGGCTTCTCGTCGACATATTCCAGCGTGACCTGGCTCTTCGCATCGGGCTCGAGGAAGTCGACGACCTTGCCGTGACGGTCGGCGGCCATACGCTCGAGAATCTTGTGCGAATAATAGAGCGTGGCGGGCATCAGATCCGGCGTCTCGTCCGACGCATAGCCGAACATGATGCCCTGATCGCCGGCGCCTTCGTCCTTGTTGCCGCTCTCGTCCACGCCCTGCGCGATGTGCGCCGACTGGCCGTGGAGATTGTTCTCGAAACGGAAGGTCTGCCAGTGGAAGCCGGCCTGCTCGTATCCGATGCGCTTCACCGTCGCGCGGACGGTGGCCTCAATCTCTTCCTGTGCGCCCGGCGCCCAGGCGCCGTTTTCATAGACGCCCTTGCAGCGGATTTCGCCGGCGAGGACGACGAGCTGAGTGGTCGTCAGCGTCTCGCAGGCGATGCGCGCCTCGGGATCCTTGGAAAGGAAGAGATCGACGATCGAATCCGAAATCTGGTCGGCGACCTTGTCGGGATGACCTTCGGAAACCGACTCGGAAGTGAAGAGGAATTTGCTGCGCATCGTTGGTCCTGCGTGGTGAAGGATGATGTCGAGAGACGGATATAAAGATTTCGTTATATGCGCCCTAGCGCGCCCGGCGGCGCATTGCAACGGCCAAGGCTGCAAGCAGCAGCGCCAGCGCGAGCGAAAGGAGGTTGCCCGCGCGGGCGAACGGCGTCGGCGGCGCCAGGGGCGGCGCGCGCATTTCGATATAGCCGCCCGTGTCGCGCGGGATGCGCTGCAGGATCGCGCCGCGGGTATCGATCACCGCCGAAATCCCGGTAGGAGTCGACCGCACCACAGGCACCCCCTCCTCGATCGCGCGCAGCCGCGCCTGCGCCAGATGCTGCGGCGGCCCCCATGCGCCGAACCAGGCGTCGTTCGACGGATTGAACAGGAAAAGCGGGCGGTTGCGCTCGTCGATCACATGGCCGGGGAAGATGATCTCATAGCAGATCTGCATGCCGACTTTGCCAAAACCCGGAATCTCCATGCTCTGCGGCCCCGGGCCGGGCCAGAAGTCCAGATCGCCGGGCACGAGCCGCGACAGGCCGATCGCCGACAGGATCGGGCGCATCGGCAGATATTCGCCATAGGGCACGAGATGCGATTTGTCGTAGCGCCCGGTGATCCGCCCATCGGGCGTGAGCGCGAACAGGCTGTTGCGCGCGGCAATCACGCGATCCTGCGCGTCGCCGATCAGCGAGACGCCGCCGGCCAGCAGCATGTCCTGCGGCCCCAGCAGACTGGCGATGCGCAGTCGCGCGTAGGTTTCAAACTCGATGAACTCGGGGATCGCGGCCTCGGGCCACAGGATCAGGCGCGGTGCGACGCCGGGGGAGCCGGAAAGCCCGGCCAGCTTGCGGAAATTGGCGCGATCATAGGCCGCTCCCTCTTTCTCCTGCTGCGGGATATTGGGCTGGACGACGCGGATCAGCGGGCCAGCCGGCCCCTTGGGCGCAGGCTGCAAGGCGGCAAGCGCCGCGATGAAGATGGCCGCGATCGCGCTCGCTCCTGCTTTCCATCGACGCTCGAACAGCAACAGCAATCCGCCCGCGGCGATCACCACAAGCCCGCTCAGCCCGAACGTGCCGACCCAGCGCGCGCTTTCGGCGACCGGGAGCAGCGGCAGCCAGATCGCGCCCAGCGGGTTCCAGGCGAAGCCGGTGAACATCGTCGCGCGCAGCCATTCGGTGACGATCCAGCCGGCGGCGAACAACGGCGCGATCCGCGCGCTGTCGCCCTGTCCGAAGCGCCAGGCCAGCCCCGCCGCCAGCGCCAGATAGACGGCGAGGTAGCAGGACAGCAGCACGACCGCGAGATAGCCGAGCTGCGCCGGCATCTTGTCCTGAAAGGTGAAGGCGTGGGCGATCCAGTTCAGTCCCACGGAGAAATGCCCGACGCCGAACCAGTAGCCGCGCGACAGCGCCTGCCACAGCGCTCCTGCCCGCGCCGTCGCCGCGATCAGCAGCGCGAGGCAGATCAACGTCGCCGGCCACAGATCGAGCGGCGCGAACCCCGTCGCCGAAAGCGCGCCGAGAACGATCATCGCCGGAATCATCATGCGCCGCATCATCATCGTCCACGCCTATCGCGGTTCAGGAGGCCCGGCACAATGGCGGGCGTGGCGGCGGGGGTGGCGGCGGTGAGCTTAGGCATCGCTCAGCGCCTCTCCGCCCTTTCGGTGAAATCGAAATGGATGCGCACCCATGCGCCGATCTGCGCCTTGCCGCCGATGCGCGGCGGGCGCACGCGGAATTGCCATGCGGCCTGGCGGAGCATCCGCGCCAGCCGCGATCCCGGCGGCGATTCTCCCAGCTCGCGGCAATCCTCGACGCGATAGTCAGGCGCGGTGCGACAGGCGATTTCCGCCCAGCCGCCCTCGGGCGTGCCGGTGGGCGGGCGATAGAGCGCGAGTTCCGCATCCCTCGGCTCGCGATACCATTCGGCATTGTAGAGCCGCTCGCCGTTCGGTCCCTCGCCCGGTCCGTAGGCCGAATCATTGTCGGCGCCCGACGACTGCCCCTGCCCCGGCTTTCCGGCCTTCGCGATATTGGCGATGTTGGCCGAGGCGAACTCCTTGCGATTGAGGATGATCATCTCGGGCGGGAACGGCGTCGGCGGCGAAGGCGGCGCGACGGCGGGGGCCGGCTTCGGCGCGGGCTTGGGCGGCGACTGGCCGGCATTGGCGGGCTTCTCGCGCGTCACCTTGCGCGCCGGGGCCTGGGATGGTTCGGGCATGACGTTGAAGGTGATCAGCGGCTTGTCAGGCTTATTGATCAGCGGCCCGAGCACGCCCATGCGCACCAGCATCACGACGAGAATGGCGTTGATCGCCAGCGCAAGCAGCGCCGCGACGATCCGTCCTTCGCGGCGGCCGCCCGGCTTGTAGCTGTGCTGATCGTAAGCCGGCGGCATGCGGCGGTTCACCTAGTGACAGCCGCCCGCGCCGCCAACTGATTCTTTGTTCATGTAAGACCAGGCACGTCAGTTGCGCGCCGGGAGCAGCGCCTTGTCGATCCGCGCCGATACGCCGACGCTGCGCCCCGCGAGATTGGCGACAGTGTAGCGCACGGCGACGCCCAGCAATTGCGCGGCTTCGGGCAGGCTCAGCCCATAGTCCTGCTGCAGCCACTGAATCAGCCCGCCCGTCGCCGCCTTCAGCGCTTCGTCAAGCGATCCCGCCTGCCCCAGCGCCATGATCTGCGTCGGCGATTCGACGCGCGGCAGATTGATCGCCTTGCCCTTGATCAACGCGACGCTGAACTCGACGTCGAGCGAGGTTTCCAGCGCATATTGGCTGGTCTCGCCATCGCCCTGCGCCGCATGGCCATCGCCAAGATAAAGCAGCGCCCCCGGCTGCTGCACCGGCAGATAGACTGTGTTCCCCGTGACAACCTCGTTGAAATCCATGTTCCCGCCGAAGCGCGCCGTATCCCCCGTCGATACCGGCGGCGATCCAAACCCCGGCGCGACCGCCAGGCCGCCGAGCATCGGCCTCACCGGCACGGACAGCCCGCCCAGCGCTCCGCTCGCGCCTTCGGGCGATGCCCGGCCGTTCACACGGTCGAGCTTCCATTTCACCGGCTTGCCAAGATCGCCCGCCTTCGCCGCCAGCGCGTTCGGCAACGCCCGGCCGACGATCATGTCGAGGCTGTCGGCCCAGTCTCGGTTGAGCGACAGCCGCCGAATATGGACGACGAGCGTGTCACCCCGCGCCGCGCCCGCGACAAAGAAAGGACCGGTCTGCGGATTGCCGAACAGCGCGCGCGTCACGCCATGCGCATCGACCCCGCCCGAATCGATCGTCTCGGTGTGCACAATGTCGCCGGGCCAGATCGTCAGCACCGGCAATCGACCGGCATCGAAGCTGTTCGAGAAATCGACAGGCCGGTAATCGAGCGTCCGCGCGCCGCCCGCCGGCCGATCGGGAATCCGCCGCGCGGAGAAACGATGCCTGGCGCGCATGGCCGGCTGATTGGTGTCGGGAAAATCCGCCTCACCCGACATCGCGTCCCCCGCGCGACGGGCATCGAAACTATAAGTCGCACCGCGACTATCAGTAACGGTGAAGGCGAAGCTGTTCCCCGATGCTCTCCCCGTCAGCCGATCTCCATCGAGATCGCCGGACAGTTGCTCGCCAGCGCGATCGAGCGTCAGCAGTTGATAGCTCGGATTGCCCCACAGATCGGTCGTGACCACCCAGCTTTCTGCATGCGCGGCGGAGGCCATCAACGCAACCCAGTACAGCAACAGCCTTTTCATGCGCCCGCCCTCATCGACTACATGTGTAGCCATATAGGCAGGCTTCAGACTGTCAACGCACTCACAGCGTCCAGATCAGGACGTTGAGCAGCATCACCAGCGCCGCGCCCAGCATCAGCCAGCCCTGCTTGCGATTGTCGCCTCCCTTGCGCAGCAGACGGACGCCGCCGATCGCCAGCACCACGACGGCGAGCATGACGATGCTATAAAGCAGGTCGCGCCCCATCATGCGGCGATCATCCGCGTGAAGCTTATGGGATCGACATTGCCGCCTGACAGGATGATGAGCGTATGATCGTCGACGGGAGCCTTGCCGGCCAGCGCCGCGGCGAGCGCAACCGCACCGCCCGGCTCGACCACCAGTCGCAGCGCCCGGAAAGCATGGGCCATCGCCGCCCCGACTTCCGCCTCGCTCACCCACAATCCGCGCGCGCCGCGCGCCTTGAGCAGGTTGAAGGTCAGTTCGGCCACGCGGAATGTCTGAAGCGCATCGCAGGAAGTGGGCGGCGCAGGCGTTTCGACCGGCGCGATCTCTCCCGCCTCTAGCGAGCGCCCCATATCGTCCCATCCTTCCGGTTCGACGATAATGATCTCCGCGTCGGGGAGCGCGAGCGCGATCCCAGCCGAAAGGCCGCCGCCGCCGCAGGGAATGATCACGCGCGTCGGCGGCTCGGGAAGTTGCGCAAGCGCCTCAAGGCCGGCGCTGCCCTGCCCCTCGACCACCCAGGGATCGTCGAAGCTCGGGACCAGCGTCGCGCCGCGCTCGCCGGCCAGCCGCGCGGCGATCGCCTCGCGGCTTTCCGTCAGCCGGTCATAGAGGACCACTTCCGCGCCCAGGGCGCGGGTTGCGGCAAGTTTCGCCGCCGGCGCATCGGCGGGCATGACGATCGTCGCGGCCATCGCCAGCCGGCGCGCCGCCCATGCGACGCCCTGCGCATGATTGCCCGAGGAAAAGGCTACGACTCCGCGTGCGCGGTCGGACTCGGAAAGATCGGTCAGCCGGTGCCAGGCGCCGCGCAGCTTGAATGCGCCCATCGGCTGCAGCGATTCGGCCTTCACCCACGCATTTTCGCCGCCGATCGCGACCGGAAAAACCGGTGTCGGAGGCGTGATTTTTCCTAATTTCTCCAAGGCGTTAAATACGCCACCTCGCACCGGTTGTCGCATTTTCCTCACATCCTGTCGGCGGCCCGAAATGGCACGCGATTCAATCTCTTTACAGGGGGGGTAGCTGTTTCTATATCGCCCGTCCGCTGCCCCATGGGACTTCCACCGCAAGGCAGTGATTTTTGAACGCTACCACTGGAGGTCCCTTGAGTTGCACAAGCACCATAGCGCGCTGGGGCTAGCTGCCGCCCTTCGACCGGTTCAGCCGGTCACGCTCGTTCGTCCGCACGCCGCCCGGCGCGCCGCCCGCTTCTTCGTCGAAAAGTTTCCGGGCCGCTCCATCTATGCGGTAAAGGCGAATCCCTCCCCCGATCTGCTCAAGGTCCTGTGGGAGAGCGGAATCACGCACTACGACGTCGCCTCGATCGCCGAGGTGCGGCTGGTCGCGGAGACGCTGCCCGAAGCCACGCTGTGCTTCATGCACCCGGTGAAAGCTGAGGAAGCGATCGCCGAGGCTTATTTCACGCACGGGGTGCGCGTCTTTTCGCTCGACACGATCGACGAGTTGGAAAAGATCATGCGCGCCACCCGTGACGCGACCGATCTCACGCTGTGCGTACGCCTGCGCGTCTCGTCGGAGCATTCAAAGCTCAGCCTCGCCTCCAAGTTCGGAGCCGCGCCGGAAGAAGCGAAGGCGCTGCTGTTCGCCGCTCGTCAGGCGGCGGACGCGCTGGGCATCTGCTTCCATGTCGGCAGCCAGGCGATGACGCCCGAGGCCTATGCCAATGCGATCGAACGCGTGCGCATCGCCATCGTCGACGCGGCGGTGACGGTCGACGTCGTCGACGTGGGCGGCGGCTTCCCCTCGGTCTATCCGGGCATGGAGCCCCCGCCGCTGGAGCGCTATTTCGAGACGATCCACCGCGCCTTTGAAAGCCTGCCGGTCAGCTATTCGGCCGAACTCTGGGCCGAGCCGGGCCGTGCGCTGTGCGCCGAGTATAGTTCGCTCATCGTCCGCGTCGAAAAGCGCCGCGGCAGCGAACTCTATATCAACGACGGCGCTTATGGCGCGCTGTTCGACGCAGCGCATGTCGGCTGGCGTTTCCCGGTCACGCTGCTGCGCGAGCCGGAATCGGACGCGCGCGACATGGCGTTCAGCTTCTACGGCCCGACCTGCGACGATCTGGACCATATGACCGGTCCCTTCATGCTGCCGGCGGATACGCGTGCAGGCGATTATCTGGAGATCGGGATGCTCGGCGCCTATGGCGCGGCGATGCGCACCGGCTTCAACGGTTTCGGCGCGACCGAGACCGTCATCGTCGACGATGAACCGATGGCCTCGCTCTACATGGGCGCCGACGAACGCACTGCGGTTCCGTCGAACGTCGTCACGCTGTAACAGTCACCCATCAACAACCGTCATCCCGGTGGAACAATCCACCGGGATGACGGCTATTTGCTTGTCACCGGAGTCCTGCCAATGACCACCACGATCAACGACACGCGCAAGGCCGAGCTTCTCTCGACGACTGTCGAGCATGTCGACATCCGCAGCTTCGACGCGCGGCCGATCATCGACTCGATGGAGAAGATGAGCTTCACCAGCCGCGACCTCGCGCGCGCCACCCGCATCTACAACCAGATGCTCGAGGACAAGGATTGCTCGATCTTCCTCGTGATCGCGGGTTCGACTTCGGCAGGCGGCTGCATGGATCTTTATGCCGAGTTGCTGCGCTCGAACATGATCGACGGCGTGGTCGCGACCGGCGCGTCGATCGTCGACATGGATTTCTTCGAGGGCCTTGGCCACAAACATTATCAGGCGCTCGAAGTGCCCGACGACAACACGCTGCGCTCGCTCTACATCGACCGCATCTACGACACCTATATCGACGAAGAACAGCTTCAGGACTGCGACCACACGATCTTCAAGATCGCCGAATCTCTGGAAGCCAGGCCTTATTCGTCGCGCGCCTTCATCCGCGAGATGGGCCGCTACCTCTCGGAGCATGGCAAGAAGGAGAACAGCCTCGTCAAGCTCGCCTATGAGCATGACGTGCCGATCTTCTGCCCTGCCTTCGTCGACTCGTCGGCCGGCTTCGGCCTCGTCAAGCACCAGGTCGAGCGCGCCAAGGCCGGCAAGCCCTATATGGTGCTCGACGCCATCGCCGATTTCCGCGAACTGACCGATATCAAGATCAAGGCGGGCACCACCGGCCTGCTGATGATCGGCGGCGGCGTGCCCAAGAACTTCATCCAGGACACTGTCGTCTGCGCCGAGATCCTCGGTCACGACGATGTCGAGATGCACAAATACGCCGTGCAGATCACCGTCGCCGACGTGCGCGACGGCGCCTGCTCCTCCTCGACGCTCAAGGAAGCCGCAAGCTGGGGCAAGGTCGACACCACGCTGGAGCAGATGGTGTTCGCCGAGGCCGGTTCGGTGATGCCGCTGCTGGCGTCCGACGCCTGGCACCGCGGCGCCTGGAAAGATCGCCCGAAGCGCGCCTGGGGCAAGATCTTCGGCTGATCGCCCGGGCGATACAGCGAACAAAAAAAGAAGGCCCGGCGGATCGCTCCGCCGGGCCTCTTTCTTTGTGCCTGACCGGCTGGCGCTTAGCGGCGATCGCCCATGAAGCGCAGCAGGAACAGGAACATGTTGATGAAGTCGAGATAGAGCGTCAGCGCACCCATCACCACCGACTTGCCGATGAACTCGCTGCCCTGCAGTTGGAAGTACACGCTCTTGATTTTCTGCGTATCGTAGGCGGTGAGGCCCGCGAACAGCAGCACGCCAATGCCGCTGATCACCAGATCAAGCCCGCTGGACTTGAGGAACAGGTTGACCAGCATCGCGACGATCAGGCCGACGACGCCCATGATCAGGAAGGTGCCGAACGCAGACAGATCGCGCTTGGTGGTGTGGCCCCACAGGCTGAGGCCCGCGAAAGCCGCAGCCGAAGCGAAGAAGGTCTGCGCGACCGACGCGCCGGTATAGACCAGCATGACCGTCGACAGCGACAGGCCCATCAGCACTGCGTAGGCCCAGAACAGCGCCTTCGCCGTCCCTTCCGAAATGCGGTTGATGCCGAAGCTCAGCCACATCACCACGCCCAGCGGCGCGAGCATGACGACCCATTTCAGGATGCCGCCGTTGATGAAAAGCTGCGCGGCGGGCGAAGTGACGCCGCCCCACGAGAAGGCAAGCGCGACGATGCCCGTCAGCAGGACGCCCGACGCCATATAGTTGTACACCGACAGCATGTACGACCGCAGACCGGCGTCAAATGCGGCATCCTGCGTGGCCGATGCCGGACCGCCATAGGCAGTCGTGCGGGGATCAGACCAGTTTGCCATTGCGAATAAACTCCTTTTCCCGGCGAAAGGCCGGTCATGCATAATATCGGTGGATTACCCGTTCCTTTCAAGCGAAACCGGTTCCGCAACATTTCGTAATGATAAGATCATGCACCGCCTGTTCGTCGCCATCCGTCCTCCTGCCGAGATCCGACGCGCGCTGATCGCGCTGATGGGCGGAGTCGCCGGCGCGCGCTGGCAGGATGACGATCAACTTCACATCACGCTACGCTTCATCGGCGAGGTGGACGGCCGGATGGCCGACGATGTCGCAGCGGCGCTGGGCGCGGTGCATTGCCCCCCGCTCGAACTCAGCGTTTCCGGAGTCGGCATGTTCGATCGCAAGGGGCGTGTCGATACGTTGTGGGCGGGCATAGCGCCACGCGACGCGATCGAACGCCTGCACCGGAAAATCGATCAGGCGCTCGTCCGCATTGGCCTGCCGGCGGAAATGCGCGCCTATCTGCCCCACATCACGCTTGCGCGCTTCGGTCGAGAGGCGGGGCCGCTCGACGCGTTCAACGCGCTGCACGGCGGGCTTTCGCTTCCGCCCTTCCATGCCGCCCATTTCTGCCTTTACGAAAGCCATATGGGGCATACCGGAAGCAGCTATGAGATCATCGAGCGCTATCGGCTGGGTTAGCGCCCCTCGCGGATGATGGAGTCCGCCAGCCCCTTCGCTCCGGCCACAGCCTCGGCCCAGGTAACGCCGAACGCCGCATCCGCCTCATAATAGGGATCGGCGACGGACTGCCCCTCGCGTCCCGCGACATGATCCAGCAGCAAGCTGAGCCGCGCTGTCGCTTCGGCAGGTGCGATACGCCGCAGGTCGCGCAGATTGGCGGCGTCCATCGCGACGATATGATCGAAGCGCGTGAAATCGGCATCGGTCACCTGCCGCGCGCGATAGGACGAAATGTCGACGCCGTGGCGCTTCGCCACCGCGCGCGATCGCGGATCCGGCGGATCGCCGCGATGCCAGCCGCCCGTCCCCGCCGAATCGACCAGCGCGTCGATCCCCCGCTCCTCCGCCTCGGCGCGAAAGGCCGCTTCGGCAAGCGGCGAACGACAGATATTGCCCAGGCAGACGAACAGCACGCTCACCCGCACATTTTTCCCTTTCATCCCAACGATTGAGCCTGCTAGCCGTGACATAAACACAGAATAATGAGGAGAGCGGCATGACGACGGACGAGACGCAGGCGACGCCACCCACGGAACGTTACGCCTGGTATGTGCTGACTGTCCTCGTCATCGTCTACATGCTCAATTTCATCGATCGGCAAATCCTCAGCATCCTTGCCGAGGACATCAAGCGGGATCTGCATCTGGGCGATGCCGATCTGGGCTTTCTCTATGGCACGGCGTTCGGCGTATTCTATGCCCTGTTCGGCATTCCGCTGGGGCGGCTGGCCGATAGCTGGCATCGGGTGCGACTGATAACCATCGGCCTCGCCATCTGGTCGGCCATGACGACGCTCTCGGGCTTCTCGCGCACCGGCGCGCAGCTCGGCGCGGCGCGCATCGGCGTCGGCGTCGGCGAGGCGACGGCTTCGCCCAGCGCCTATTCGCTGTTGTCCGACTGGTTCCCGCGCGAGAAGCGGGCGACCGCGCTCGCCATCTATTCGTCGGGTCTCTATCTGGGCGGCGGCCTCTCGCTCTTCATCGGCGGGGCGATCGTCCAGAACTGGAATCAGCTATTCCCCGCCGGCGGACCGTTCGGCCTCGTCGGATGGCAGGCTGCTTTCCTGGCAGTCGGGCTGCCCGGTCTGCTGGTCTCACTATGGGTCGCAACGCTGCGCGAGCCGCTGCGCGGACAGTCCGACGGGATGATCGCGCCGCCCAGCCCTGCTCCTTTCCGAGGCTTTGTCGAGGAACTGTGCACCGTCATCCCGCCGCTGACGTTGATCGGCGCTGCGCGGCGCGGGGCGGCTGCGCTTGCCCTCAACCTGCTCGTCGCCGCCATTATTCTGGCAATCGGCTATTCTCTCACGTGCCTGACTGGCGACACTGCTCAATGGGCGGCGATCGGGCTTGGCGCCTATGCGGTGTTCAGTTGGGCTACGGCGCTCAAGACGCGCGACAAGCCGGCCTTCGCTCTGATCTGGGGCAGTCCCACCTTCCTGCTCGTCGTCGTCGGCTATGGCCTCATCGCTTTCACCGCCTACGCCGTGAGCTTCTGGTCGCTGCCATATGCCGAGCGCGCCTTCCACGTCTCCAAGGCGACGGCGGGCTTCATCATTGGCGCGAGCGGTGCGGCGGGCGGATTCCTGGGCGTCATTATTGGCGGTCGGCTGGCTGACCATCTACGAAAGACCAACCCCGCCGGCCGCCTGATCGTCGCGCTGCTTGGCGCGACTCTGCCTGCGATCCTGCTGGTCATCAGCTTCACCACCAGCAGCCTGCCGCTCTTCTATGCGCTCCAGCTTCCGATGACGGCGCTGTCGAGCCTCGCGCTCGGCGCGTCGGCGGCGACGACCCAGGATCTGGTGCTGCCGCGCATGCGCGGCGCGGCGACCGCGACCTTCTTCATCGGCACGACGCTTATCGGCCTTGCCTTGGGACCGTATATGGCCGGGCGCGTGTCTGCCTGGACGGGCAGCCTTTCGACCGGCGTGCTCTCGCTGCTCTTGGTCGCGCCGATCTCGATCGGCTGCCTGTTCCTCGCCTATCGCAAGCTGCCCGCCGCCGAGGCGAGCCTGATCTACCGCGCCCGCGCGGCCGGAGAAGGCATCTGACCCGCTATGACGGCAGGGCGCGCGGGCTTGCCTATGCGCTTGCCGCGCTGGCGGGCTATGTGGACGCCTTCGGATTCATGTATCTTGGCGGCTTCTTCGTCTCGTTCATGAGCGGCAATTCGACGCGCCTCGCCGTCGGCGCCGCACACAATCTGGCGGAAGCGCGCATCGCCTTTGGCCTGATCGCCGGTTTCGTCGGCGGCGTGGTTATCGGATCGCTCACCGGCAGTCTGGCGCGCGCGCGGCGCCAGACTGCCGTTCTGCTGCTTGTGTCGGGATTGCTTGCGGCAGCCGCCATACTTGGGGGGCTGGGACTGCCAGGCACCGCGCTTGCTCTCGTCCTCGCCATGGGCGCCGAAAACGCCGTGTTCGAGCATGAAGGCGAAGTCCGGATCGGACTGACCTATATGACGGGCACGCTCGTCAAATGCGGGCAACGCATCGCCGCCGCGCTGAGAGGCGGCGACAAGTTCGGCTGGCTGCCTTTTCTGTCGATGTGGCTTTCGCTGCTTTGCGGCGCCGTCGCGGGCGCAGCGATATTCCCGCGCCTCGGACTTTCCGGCTTGTGGATCGCGGCGGCGGTGGCGCTCGTCTCGGCGCTGTTCGCCGCCGCTTTCCTGCGCGACGAAGGGCTTATTTCGCGCTGAACACGCCGCAGGCGATGCGCCCGCCGCTATTGCCCGCCGGGTCGGTCTTGAGATCGTCCTCACCCGCGTGGACGACGAACGCCGCGCCGTCGGCATCGAGCAACGCCTCTTCGCCAGTCGCGATCGTACCGCCCGGGACGAGGAACCTGACGACGCCCCTGCCGTCCGCGCCCACCTTCAGATTGGGTAGGTCGCCCGCGTGCGGACCTTGCGGATTCATGCTGCCGTGCATCTTGCCGGTGGGGTTCCAATGGCCGCCGGCAGTGGTGAAGCCCGGAGCCTCGCACTTGCCGGCCGTGTGGATGTGCACGCCGTGAAGGCCCGGCGTCAGCCCCGTCGCCTTGTAGACGACCTCAAGTCCCTTGGTCGTCTCGGTCGCGGTCACGATGC
This sequence comes from Sphingomonas sanxanigenens, assembly GCA_003240855.1. Lineage (GTDB taxonomy): Bacteria > Pseudomonadota > Alphaproteobacteria > Sphingomonadales > Sphingomonadaceae > Sphingomonas_L > Sphingomonas_L sanxanigenens_A. Next base: position 77 of record QFNN01000085.1, on the reverse strand, counting down.
CGTGCGCCGCGCCGTCGGGGCCGCTGACCGTCGCCGTGGCGCCGGGCTTCGCGGCTGCGGTCAACGCCAGCATCGCC
>QFNN01000084.1 GCA_003240855.1 Sphingomonas sanxanigenens | reverse complement strand
CGCCCGCGTCAGCAGCGGATGATCGGCGGTGGTGACGAAAACCGGCCAGGGCGCGGCGTCGCCGCCGGCAAGCGTCTTAATGCTGGACGATATGCCCGCGCCGGCCTGCGCATAGCCGATCCGCGGATCATCGGGCAGCGCCGGGCGCAGCACATCGGGAGCCTGGGAGAGGATGACGATGCGGGCGATGCCCTCCACCCCCAGCAAGGTATCGACAACATGCGCGATCATCGGCGTGCCGCCCACGCGGATCAGCGCCTTGTATGTCTCGCCAAAGGCCTCGGCCAGCCTGTCCGGCCCCGGGCGTTGCCCGGCGAGCACGATCGCCGTCCACTGCTTGGTTGCGGTCATGGCGAGGCCTATGGCGGAGACGCGATTGATTGGCTAGAGCGGCCGACTTCATATCGGAACACAATGCGGGGACAGCCCAACTATGTATCAACACGAACTGGCGCGCAGCGGGAAGCGGCTGTTCTTCGTCCGCGGCCTTTACATCTACACCGTCATCGGCATCGGCGCGCTGATCGTGCTGATGACGCGGACGCAGGGGCCGTTCGCCGACGCGACGCTTAATTGCGGCTGGTTCTGGCTCTCGCTGGGCGTGGCGTCGGCCGGCGCGCTGGTGCGCGTCATCACGTCGGGCTTCGCGGCGCTCGGCACCTCGGGCCGCGCCAAGGTGGCGGCGGAAGCATCCGAGCTGAATACCACCGGCCCCTACTCGCTCGTCCGCAATCCGCTTTATGTCGGGCGCATCCTCAACTTCACCGGGCTGGCCATGCTGACCGGGTCGTGGGTCTATGGCGCGATCGTTTTCCTCCTCGCCGTGCTGATCTACGAACGCATATCGATTTATGAGGAGGAGTTTCTGCGCGAGAAGTTCGGCCCAGCGCACGCCGCCTGGGCGAAGGACGTGCCCGCGCTGCTCCCCCGCCTGCACGGCTGGGTGACGCCCAAATATCCCTTCTGGTGGCGGCGCATGATCTGGCGCGAGCAGAACAAGCTGTTCCTGCTGGCGACGGCGGTGGCGCTTTACGCCTTCGCGCGCGTGGGGCTGGACGTCGCGGCGGTGCCGGCCTGGCAGATCCCGTGGTTCAAGGCTTATGGCGTGCTCGTCATCATCCGCTTCATCATCGGCGGAATGAAGATGGCCGGATTCTTCAAGGATCTTTCCTGATGCCCGAGGCCGGGCTGGCGCCGCTGATCGCGATCGTCGGCTCGGACGGATCGGGGAAGTCCACGGTAGCCGGGGATATATTGAAGGAGCTGCGCGCCGGGGGCCGGCGCGTCGAGCTCTGCTATCTGGGGCTGGGCACCGGCGACCTCGGCAACCGCATCAAGCAGTGGCCGATGATCGGGCGGCTGATCGAGAGCTTTCTCAGCAAAAAAGCAGGCCAGGCACGCGACGAAAACGCCAGGATTCCCGGCCTTTTGACCGCGCTCGTCATCTATCGCTATTCGCTGGTCCGCAAGCGCCGCTTCATGCGGATGCTCGAATTACGCCGGCAGGGCGTGACCGTGCTCACCGATCGTTATCCGCAGGTCGAGGTGCCGGGCTATTATGACGGACCGGGCCTGTCGGCTGCGCGCGCCGAAGGCTGGGCGATCGCGCGACTGGCGGCGAAGGAACGCGCCATCTACCAGTGGATGGCGTCCTATCGTCCCGATCTGATCGTGCGGCTGAACGTTGACGCCGATACCGCGCTGGCGCGCAAGCCGGATCATGCGCGCGCGCTGATCGAACGCAAGGTGGCGATCACCCCGACGCTCAGCTTCAACGGCGCGCACATCGTCGATCTGGATGCGACGCGGCCTTATGCCGAAGTGCTGGCCGATGCGCGGGCGACGATAGCGGCAGCGTTGCGGGGCAAATAAAGCAGGCGCGGGCGAGGTGCGCGATGATCGCACCCCGCCCGCGCCAGACCCTTACCAGCCGCGCCAGCCGCCGAAGCCGAAACGCCCCCAGCGCGGGCCCCACGGCCCCCAGGCGCCCCAGCTCCAGGCGGGATCGGCATAATCCTCGGCGGTCATCTGCTGCTCGTCGGCGATCCGCTTGGCGGCCTGCGCCTTGCGAAGTTCGCCATAGGCGGCCTGATCGCCGACATAGATGCAGTTGCACGCCTTGGGATCAGGATAAACGTAGAGCATGTCGTCGCCCGCCGCGCGGCGCGACAGCTTGTTGGCCGGGAGCCGCGCGAGCATCGCCTGTCGTTCGGGCGTAGTGGCGGGCCTGGCCTCGAAACCGGCGGCGGCGAGGCTGTCCTCGAAACGGTCGATCGACTTGGTCGAGGCGGCAGATGCGGGGGTGGACGCTGCGCCCGCCACGGCAAAAGCCGCGACTGTGAACAACATCGTCATCCTGCGGCGAACGGATCGCGCCATGTGTTTCCTCCTTCGGCTTGTTTCCAATGTGGAGGCCCTTGTTGTCCGCATGCCCGCCGACGTGTCGACCATACGAACCGACGATCATACCGAAGGGTCAATGCCGGCCGGCGCATCCGCTCGGCCGATGCCATAGCCTGCCCAGTCGAGCCGGCGCGTCGCATACATCACCACGCCGAGGCCGACGAACAACAGCAGCGCGCCGATCAGCAGGGAATAGGCCTAAAAAAGTCGCGATCTGGCGCGGCGGATGCCCCGCCCCGTTTCCGGGGCATCCGACCGGCGAGGATCAGGCGGCGACGAACCTGGCGCGGCGGCGCATCGCGCCGCCGACGAGGCCGAAACCGGCGATCAGCATCGCCCAGGTCGCCGGTTCCGGAATGGCTGCGGCATTGCCTTCGACAAAGATGCGCACGCCCGTATCGTCGAAGTCGCTCCAGTCCGACGAAAAGACCGAGGCGAACATGTGCGACTGGCCGACCGGCGTGTTGAGGTCGCCGAAGCCCGCCCAGCCGCTCGCGCCGAACTCGCCCGATCCGAACACCACGGCATAGGCGCCGGCGGCAAGCGTCAGCGGCAGCGCCGCCGCCTGGTCGTGCGTGCCGGACGTGACCGCGAACACGGTATGGCCGAGGCTGATCCCGGCGATCGCGCCCGGCGTGGCGGCGGGCAGCGCATCGAGCGAGGCGAGCGGAATGATCGCGGCGTAGATGGTGCCCGACGGATAGCCGCCGAACTGGCCACCCACGGCGGTGATGTCGGTGGTCTGCGTGAGCGTGAAGGCAGCGCCCATATAGTGACCGTTCTGGACGATATATTCGCCGGTATCATCGCCGGTGTAGCTCGCGGTTTCATAGATCGTCGCCGCCTGCGCCGCACCCGGAAGCGCAACGGCGAGGAATAGCGGCGAGAGCGCGCCGGCGAGAATCGAGACACGGGATTTGAGCATTTTTCTTCCCTAACGAGTCGTTAACGACGCGCCGGGGCTAAGCCGCATCCAAGACTCGCCGGCGAAGGAAAAATTAACTTTATGCAATGTGTTAGGCGCGTCAGCCGCGCGGGCGGGTCGCTCCCTGGTCGCGTGAGCCGTTGACCGCATCTTCTCCGAACCGGACGGATTAAAGCGCAATCGGAAAACATCTTAGGCTTCCGGTTTTCCCGGCGACGCCCCGAAGCCACGAAACTGGTGCGGCTTGCACCGCTCGCGGCCCCACGATCGGCGTAGTTTCTTGGCCGGCAGAAATGGGGAGGCCCGCAATGAAGCTGTTTTCCGTCATCACACAGGAAGGTTCGCTTGTTCAGGTCGAGTCCGAAGATCCGCCGATCGGCAGGCAGATATTCCGCGTCGTCCGCAGCGGCGGCCGTGCGAGCGTCACGCTGACCTTCTACAGGAAGGCGCAGCTCTGGGTCCGATCCGAGACCGGCGCGCACTCAGGCAAGGACGACGGAAGCACGCAGGCCAACCACACGCTGTCAGTGACCATTTCAGATAGCGCCGGGACCACGTCGCGCCAGCTCGACAAGAGCGCCACGGACACGTCCTTCCGCGACTGGAACAAGGTCTGCTCGTCGCTGCTGGATGTGGAACCCGGCTGCGAATATCAGATCATCGGCGTGCAATGGAATGTCGGCGCGACCGCGAATGGGACGGATATCGTCGCTGAGCTGAGGTCGCTCGATTGATGCGAAGCAGGCGGGGCTTTCGCCCCGCCCGTCATTCAGTAAACGCGCTTCTTCGGCTTGATGTAATCGACGTCGTCGGTCAGCGTATAGTCGTGGACCGGGCGGTAATCGATCGCGACCTTGCCCGTCGCATAGTCGAACGTGCTGATCGTGTGCTTCATCCAGTTGGCGTCGTCGCGATCCGGATGATCCTCGTGCATACGCGCCCCGCGGCTTTCGGTGCGGTTGGCGGCCGAGTGCATCGTCACCACCGCCTGGCCGATCAGATTGTCCAGCTCGAGCGTCTCGACCAGATCGGTGTTCCAGATCAGGCTCTTGTCGGTAACGTGCAGGTCGGTCATGCGCTTCGCGACCTGATCGATATGCGTCATGCCTTCGGCGAGAAGCTCGGTGGTGCGGAACACCGCGGCGTGGCGCTGCATCGTCTTTTGCATGTCGAGGCGGACCGCCGCCGTCGGCGAGCCGCCCTTGGCGTTGCGATATTTGTCGAGACGCGCCAGCGCCGGTTCGGCCGAATCCTTGGGAAGCGGCACGGGCGCGCTGCCCGGCTTGACGATGTCGGCGATGCGCTTGCCGGTCGCGCGGCCGAACACCACGAGATCGATGAGCGAGTTGGAGCCGAGGCGGTTCGCGCCATGGACCGAGACGCACGCCGCCTCGCCCACCGCGAACAGGCCGGGAACCACCGCGTCGGGATTGCCGTCCCGCAACTGGACCACTTCGCCATGATAATTGGTCGGGATGCCGCCCATATTATAATGGACGGTCGGCACCACCGGCAGCGGCTGGCGCGTCAGATCGACGCCGGCGAAAATCTTGCCGGTTTCGGTGATGCCCGGCAGGCGCTCGGCCAGCACCTTGGGATCGATATGGTCGAGGTGAAGGTAGATATGATCCTTCTCCTTGCCCACGCCGCGCCCTTCGCGGATTTCCATCGCCATCGAGCGCGACACGACGTCGCGCGAGGCGAGATCCTTCGCCGAGGGGGCGTAACGCTCCATGAAGCGCTCGCCTTCCGAGTTGGTCAGGTAACCGCCCTCGCCGCGCGCGCCTTCGGTGATAAGCACGCCAGCGCCGTAGATGCCGGTTGGGTGGAACTGGACGAACTCCATATCCTGCAGCGCCAGCCCGGCGCGCAGCGCCATGCCGCCGCCGTCGCCGGTGCAGGTGTGCGCCGAGGTCGCGGAGAAATAAGCGCGGCCATAGCCGCCCGTCGCCAGCACGACCGCCTTTGAGCGGAAACGGTGGATCGTGCCATCTTCCATGCACAGCGCGATCACGCCGCGACACTCGCCATCGACCATGATGAGATCGAGCGCGAAATATTCGATGAAGAAGTCGGCGTCGTAGCGCAGGCTCTGCTGATAGAGCGCGTGCAGCATCGCGTGGCCGGTGCGGTCGGCGGCGGCGCAGGTGCGCTGCGCGGGCGGGCCTTCGCCCATATTCTGCATCATGCCGCCGAAGGGGCGCTGGTAGATCTTGCCCGCGTCGGTGCGGCTGAACGGCATGCCGGCATGTTCGAGCTCATAGACCGCAGCCGGGGCCTCGCGGACCATATATTCGATCGCGTCCTGGTCCCCGAGCCAGTCGGAGCCCTTGACGGTATCGTACATGTGCCAGGTCCAGTGATCCGGCCCCATATTGCCGAGCGAGGCGGCGATGCCGCCCTGCGCCGCAACAGTGTGCGATCGGGTGGGGAACACCTTGGTGATGCAGGCGGTCTTGAGCCCGTTCTGGGCGCATTCCATCACCGCGCGCAGGCCGGAGCCGCCGGCCCCGACGACGACCGCGTCATAGGTGTGATCGATGATCTTATAAGCGTCGGACATCATTCATGCGTCCCGGTGAAGGCGATCTTGAGGACCGAGAAGGCGGCCAGCGCGCCGAGCCCGATCACATAGGCGTTGAGGAGGATGAGCGCGCCGAGCTTCAGCCCTTCGTCATGCACATAATCCTCGATGAAAACCTGCAGGCCGAGGCGCACATGGTAAAAGACCGAGGCGATCAGCAGCAGCATCGGCACCGCGACGAGCGGCTGGCCGAGCCAGGCGGAGACCGTCGCATAATCGAGCGAAGGCAGGCGCAGGATCGAGACGATGAACCAGACGACCAGCGCCAGGTTGAACACCGCCGTCAACCGCGAATGCCAGAAATGATGCGCGCCTTCGTGCGCCGAGCCGAGGCCGCGCACGCGGCCCAGTTCAGTCCCGCGTCCCATCAGAAGGCCCCCTTGAAGATCAGGATCCAGACGATCGCGGTCAGCGTGATCGACACGAGGAAGGTGAGCGAGGCCCATTTGCGGTTGGCCTTCAGCTCATATCCCGCGCCGGTATCGAGCACGAGATGGCGCAGACCCGAGCAGAGATGCTGGAAAAAGGACCAGGTGATGCCGATGCCGACGATAACCAGCAGGATGTGGACCAGCGGGTGCGCGATGCAGGCGAGCAGCGCGGCGTAGGCGTCCGGCCCGCTTGCCGCCGCCGCCAGCCAGGCGGTGAACAGCACGAGGCCGGCGGTCGCCATCGCGATTCCCGTGGCGCGGTGGACGATGGACACCGCCATATGCGGCCCCCATTTCCAGATGGAGAGGTGCGGCGAGAGAGGCCGCGCGGGATTTCGATGTGCCATGGCTTTCCCGTATCTGATCCGGTCGCGAGCCTCTTAGCGCATGATGCGCCGGGCGCAACCGCTCTGCTGCGCCTGCGCGCGATTAACGATTAACTCAGGCTTTACCTCCCTGGCCTAACAGTCGCGGGCGCAAGCAGTGTTCGGGAGTGATGCATGGCGGGTGTCAAGGTTTTCGGCGGCGTCGAGGCGGAGAGTTTCAGGAGCCGCATTTCGCTTGCCGATCGACTCGCCGATTTCGATCGCGACGGCCGCTTCGTGGACGATTGCCGTGAGGTGGCGGCGCTGATCGAGGGCCGCGAAGTCGAAATAGCGACCGAATTCTGGGCGTATTTCAACGCATCGCCACGCATGCCGGTCAAGACCGAAGGGGCGGACCTCGAACGCGCGATCGCCAGCTCGGCCGATTATATCCGCCTCGGCTTCAGCGATCCGACGTCCCAGAAATGGGCCGATCTCGCGCTCGACTATGCGCGGCTGACGCAGGCGGCGGGCATTCCGCAGGCTTCGCTGCTCGCGGCTTTGTCGCACGCACATAAAACCACATATCGCCTCATTTTCGAGACAAGCGCCGGCGATCCCGATCGCCATGCGCGGCTGATGGATGCGATTATGCGACTCGCGCTGATCGAAGCCGACCTCATGTCGTCCTACATCGCCGAATATCAGGCCTTCCTCGCGCGTTCCGAGCGGGTCGAACATGCCGACCTGTTCAAGGACCGAATCGCGGGCGAAGTCTCCAGCGCCTTCTCGCTGGGCGAAAAGCTGCGCGGCCAGGCCAACGAGGCTTCGGAAGCGGCGCGCGGCATGCAGGGCAAGGCCGCCGAAGTCGCCGCCGCCGCAGAACAGTCGGCGATCGCGATGCGCGAGGCTGCGCACACCGCCGCCGGCCTGATCCGCGCGATCGAGGAGGCGCGCAGCGAAGTCGAGGTCGCCGCCGACGTGGCGACGCGCGCCGCGACGCAGGCGACCACCGCCGTCAGCATGTCCGAAGCGCTGAGCGGCCACGCCCAGTCGATCGAATCAATTCTCGGCCTGATCCGCGACATTGCCGGGCAGACCAACCTCCTTGCGCTCAACGCCACGATCGAGGCGGCGCGCGCCGGCGATGCGGGGCGCGGCTTCGCCGTCGTCGCGCAGGAAGTAAAGACGCTCGCCAACCAGACGGCGCGCGCGACCGACGATATCGCCGTGCGCATCGCGACCATCCAGGCCGCGACGCGCACCACGGTCGACGCCAACGGATCGATCCGCGACACAGTCGGCGAAGTGCAGCAGAGCGCCGACCGCATCCGCGCCGCGATGGAAACGCAGGCGCGCACCGTGACGATGATCACCGCCGCCGTCGACGAGACCGCGCTGGCCGCCGATTCGATGTCGACCACGATCGCCGCGATCCGCAGCGACACCGAATCGGTCGCCTCGGAGATCGACGAACTCGAAGCCGGCTTCCGCAAGGTCGACTCGCAGCTCAGCCATCTGAAGCTGGCGGCCGACGATTATGTGAGGCTGGTGGCGTAAGGCGAAGGCGGGAAGAGCGAGAGAAGGGCTTCGACAAGCTCAGCCCGAACGAGTGACGTCGAAACCCGGAGAACGGCCTTCGGGCTGAACCTGTCGAAGCCCTTTCCTTTTTCGCCCGATTCCCCTCCCCCTTCCCTTTCGCGCCGCCGGGGCTAAACCCCGCGCATGACCAATATTCTTCTGACCGGCGCGACGCGCGGCATCGGCGCCGCCTGCCGCGCCGCGCTTGCCGACCAGCCGCTGCTCGGCGCCGGCAGCGCGGACGGCGACCTTGCCGATCCCGCCACCCCCGCGCGCATCTGGGAAAAGGCGCTCGATACGCTCGGCGGGCGGATCGACGTGCTCATCAACAATGCCGGCATCTTCGAGGCGACGCCGCTTGACGCCGCCGACGACGCCTGGCTCGCCGGGTGGGAACGGACGATGCAGGTCAATCTCACCGCATCGGCGCAGCTCTGCCGCCTCGCCGTGCGTCATTTCCAGGCCAATGGCGGCGGGCGCATCGTCAACGTCGCCAGCCGCGCCGCCTATCGCGGCGACAGCCCGGCGCACTGGCATTACGCCGCGTCCAAGGCCGGCATGGTGGCGATGACCAAGACGATCGCGCGCGGCTATGCCCGCGAAGGCGTCTATGCCTTCGCCGTCTGCCCCGGCTTCACCATGACCGGCATGGCCGAGGATTATCTGGCGAGCCGCGGCGGCAACGCGCTGCTCGCCGACATTCCGCTGGGCAAGGTCGCCGATCCCGAGGAAGTGGCGTCGGTCGTGCGCTATCTCGCGCTGGAGGCCCCGCCTTCGATGACCGGAGCAGTGATCGACATCAACGGAGCAAGCTATGTCCGCTAGGCGCACATCGGAGAAGGCGAGCTCCGCCGGCGAAAGCTGGAAGCTGACGCTGCCCTGCACCAAGGCGGAGGCTGAGATGCTGACCGGCGACATCGCCGCGATCGCGACGCTCGATCCGCAGCCGGTGCTGATGACGAGCGAGCCCGATCCGGCGCAGCCCGACGCCTGGCAGCTCGACGCCTATTTCGACGGCAAGCCCGACAAAAAGACCTTGGAGTTGGTCCATCGCCTCGCGCCAAGCGCCGCGCAGGCGAAGCCGCTGCTGGAGCGCGTGCCCGACGCCGATTGGGTGACGATCAGCCAGCAGGGGCTGGAGCCCGTTCAGGCCGGCCGCTTCTTCGTCCACACCTCGACCTTCGCGGGCGATCCGCCCGCCGGCAGCATTCCCTTCCTGATCGAGGCGGGCCTCGCCTTCGGCACCGGGCAGCATGAGACGACCACCGGCTGCCTCCAGACGCTCGACCTGCTGAAGCGGCGCGGCGCGATGTTCCGCAACATCATCGACGTGGGCACGGGCACCGGCCTGCTCGCCTTCGCCGCAATGAAGCTGTGGCCGCTGGCCTTCGCGACAGCGTCGGACATTGATCCGGTCTCGATCCGCGTCACTGCCGAAAATGCCGGGGTCAACCGCATACCCGTCGGCCCCGCGCGCGGACAGCTTGCGCTTGCCGTCGCCGAGGGGCTGAACGACCGGTTGATCGCCGCCCACGCGCCGTTCGACCTGATCATCGCCAACATCCTCGCCCAGCCGCTGATCGATCTCGCGCCCGATATCGGCGCGGCGCTGAAGCCGGGCGGAACGCTGATCCTCGCCGGCCTGCTCGATACGCAGGCCGATCGCGTCGCCGCCGCCTATCGCCGGCAGGGACTGCGGCTTGCCGGCAGCATCACCAATGGCGACTGGCCGACGCTCCGGATGGTGAAGCGCCGCAGAGCGCGGTGACACCATGATACGATGAAAGCCTACTGACCGTCACAGATCGAACTGCTGTATGTCAGCATCGTCCGACCAAGGCGGATATACGACCGGCTTCTCACCGAAGTAACGTCGCACGATCCGCGTGCGTCGATCCAAGGGCTCTTCGTTCGGGTCAATCTCGTCGGGATAAACAAAGACCGTTTCGAACCTGCCATTTTTAACGAGATATTCCATCTCGCTCCAACGCTTGCCGGGTTCTTCCATCTCCCAAAGCTCGAAAAACGGTGCGCTCATTCGCTGGTAATCCGGCCTGCGATAGACGATGAGATTATCGCGATCCTTGAAAATCGAGATGCTGATCACATTGTCGCCGACCACAGCCCGGAGCAGCGTTCCATCAAGAGGATATTCTCGATCCTCAGCCATTAGCTCACCTATCTCCTTCAGCAATGCGGACTTCTTGTCATTTTCCATGACGACCGTCCTTCCGTTCATTGGGAAAGTGCTGACTCTCCTCAAAACCATCGATCCAGAACCAGATATTTATCGCGGAGGGGCGCTGTGACCGGTTTTGATAAACCGGCACGATTTTCACCGATACACGATGGCCACCCCGCTTCGCGCGCGCCCATTGATCTTCGAGCAGCCGATAGCCGCCGCGGTTAAAATTGGCGTCCTGCGCAAAATGGTTAAAGACTTCAGCCGGACCATTGAATCGACGGGCGATATAATGTCCGCCGTCATCACTCGACCGACGGTCGTCACCTCCCGCCAGCGCCTGCACTCTTCGAGAACGAGGCTGGCCGGCACTGAGCGTCAGCGGCCCTGACACTCGTCTGGTCCTGTCATCGGAATCGATTTGATATTCATAACCATTGCGTTCAATCCGCCGAAACGTATCGGCAGCGCTGAACTGCACGGCGTCTATCGTTTCCACCCCCGCAGCTCTTGCCGGTATCGACTTAGATGGAGCGACATGCCGGCTGGACGCCTGATCGCTTCGCTGTCTCGTTCGATTTTCAGCCGGCCGGTTCGGTCCCGACCAGGAACCGGACGCACCACCCCCGCCAAAACCTTCCCCGCCGCCTCCGCGATATGGGGTGCGGCCGAAACCACCGACATAGCGCCAGCTATTCGCAAATGTGAAACGGCCGTTCGCCGGATCGTGCCATGGGTTGAACTTGAACTCCACAGCGCCTGCTTGCTGCAGAGAGGTCACGCGCCCCGTCCGCAGCCACACTAAAAAAGCGCGCCGCCGTTCCTCAGCTTGAATATCCATGATGCTGCCTCACCCCGTCAGTGCGGCGAGAACATGTCAGCAACATTTCCCAGCAAGTCAAGCGCGAGCGGTTCTGCCCTCGTTCGTCAATTAGCTTCGTATACCTGTCACGTACGCCTGCGAGCCGCGCGTGATGACGCGGTCGCCGTCGACGATGGCGTCGACCGCGATGTCGGGAAGCGACTCGAGCTCGGCATAGAGCGGCGCGAAATCGGTCTCGACCGTGGCGCGCAGCAATTCCTCGAAGCTCGGGATCACGAAATAGCTCTGCTGATAATCGTCGATCCGGTAATCCGTGCGCATCACGCGCTTGAGGTCGAAACCGATACGGTTGGGACTGGGATCGTCGAGCGCGAAGATGCTTTCCCCCTTCGACGAGACGATGCCCGATCCATAGATGCGCAGGCCGCCGGCTTCCTCGACCAGCCCGAACTCGACGGTGTACCAGTAGAGCCGCGCCAGCTTCCCGAGCGATCCGTGGCGCATCGCGCGCAGCCCGCCTTGCCCGTAGGCGACCATATAATCGGCAAAGACCGGATCGGCGAGCATCGGCACATGGCCGAATACATCGTGGAAAACGTCGGGCTCCTGCAGATAATCGAGCTGGTCCGGCCGGCGGATGAAATTGCCCGCGACGAAGCGGCGATTGGCGAGATGATCGAAAAATATGTCGTCGGGGACAAGGCCGGGGACCGCGACCACGCTCCACCCCGTCGCGTGCGTCAGCCGTTCGGACAGTTCCTCAAAATCGGGAATGCCCGGCCTGGAAAGCTTGAGCACATCCAGCCCGCGCAACCACGCCGCCGAGGCGCGTCCCGGAAGCAGGCGCGCCTGCCGGTCGAACAGCAGATCCCAGGTCGCATGATCGCGGGCCGTATAGGCACCCCAGTTCTGCGGTATCGTCCAGTCGGCCCCCGCCCCTTCCGGCGGCCGATCGAACACATGCGTTTCAGCCATCATCGGGCGATGATAGCACTGCTCCGCCGCTTGTCGATCCGTGCGCCCGCCGGCCCGCTTCCCCCTATCGGGCGCCCGCCCAGCAAATACTGGATGGGCGTTCCGGCTTCGGGAGCGCGGGCCGGCGCCGCGACATCAGGCCGACAACGCATCCTCGTCGACGGCATAGAGCAGCGCCGCGCCGCCGGTCGCGCCGGCCTCGAGGCCCAGCGCCTCGGGCACGATGCGTTCGAGGTAGAAGCGCGCGGCCGCCTTCTTCATCGCGAGGAAGGCCGGATCGCCCTCCGTCGTCGCCGCCGCCTTCTCCTGCCGCGCCATCAGCCAGCCGGCGACCAGCACCGACAACATGGTGAGGAAGGGGTAGCTGCCCGCCTGCCGGTCCTCGGCGCTGGCGGTCGACAACTGCGTGCCGACATGCTCGACCGCGGCGGTGAGCGTTTCGAGTTCGGGCACCGCGTCGCGCTTCACGTCGGCGATCAGGCGGCGGAACACTTCGCCGCCTTCCAGGCCCAGCTTGCGCCCGACAAGGTCGGCGGCCTGGATGCCGTTGGTGCCTTCGTAGATCGGGGCGATGCGCGCGTCGCGATAATGTTGCGCCGCGCCCGTTTCCTCGATGAAGCCCATGCCGCCATGGACCTGGACGCCGATCGACGTCACTTCGCAGCCGACATCGGTGCCGTAAGCCTTGGCGAGCGGCGTGAGAAGATCGAGCCGCGCCTTGGCCTCGGCATCGCCCAGATGGCCGCGATCAAGCTGCCCGGCGGCATAATAGATGAGCGCGCGGGCGCCCTGCGTCAGCGCCTTCATGCGCAGCAGCATCCGCC
>QFNN01000083.1 GCA_003240855.1 Sphingomonas sanxanigenens | reverse complement strand
CTTCCGCCATACGCTACCCCCCAGGCGTATCGGCAACAGTCCCTAGCCGATCAGCCGATCGATCGCGTCGATCGCCTCCTGGGTCCTGCCGCGCAATGTTTCGTGACGGCGATCGAGCGCCGCGAAGCGGTGGCCGAGTTCGGCGTCGCGTTCCGCATGGCCGGCCGCAGTCTCCGCACGGGTCAAAGCCCGTTCGAGCCGGCCGATCGCTATGATGAGGCGTTCGTCTGTCACGGAATCTTAACTAGCAGGTCCAACGCACGGAGCAAGCGACTCCAGCCATGGCGACATGCGCCCCGGTGTTGACGCACTGGTCAAGGCGCGACAAAGGATCGCGCGCCCGTGGCGACTCGCCGCGTAATCCGGTCGCGCTTCCGCGACATTCGCTCTGGAGCCGACATGACAGTTTCTCACGACCAACTGGCCAACGCGATCCGGGTGCTGGCTATGGACGCCGTCGAGGCCGCGAATTCCGGGCATCCCGGCATGCCGATGGGCATGGCCGACGTCGCCACCGTGCTGTTCCGCGATTATCTGAAATATGATCCGAAGGCGCCGCGCTGGGCCGATCGCGACCGCTTCGTCCTGTCCGCCGGACATGGATCGATGCTGCTCTACGCGACGCTCTACCTGACGGGCTATGAACGGCCGACGATCGACGACATCAAGAACTTCCGCCAGCTTCACAGCGTTACGGCCGGGCATCCCGAGAACTTCGAGCTGGCCGGCGTCGAGACCACGACGGGGCCGCTGGGGCAGGGCCTGGCGACCGCAGTCGGCATGGCGATCGCCGAGCGTCACCTGAACGCCACTTTCGGCGACGATCTGGTCGATCACCGAACCTGGGTGATCGCCGGCGACGGTTGCCTGATGGAAGGCATCAACCACGAAGCGGTGGGCATCGCCGGGCATCTGGGCCTCGGCCGGCTGATCGTGCTGTGGGACGATAACCGCATCACCATCGACGGCGCGACGAGCCTGTCGACCTGCGAGGACATTCCCGCACGCTATGTCGCCGGCGGTTGGCACACGGTGCGCTGCGACGGCCATGATCCCGAGGATATCGCCCGCGCGATCGATGAGGCGCTGGCCGATCCGCGCCCGTCGCTGATCGCCTGCCGCACGATCATCGGGCGCGGCGCGCCGCACAAGCAGGGCACCTCCGCCACGCATGGCTCGCCGCTGGGCGCAGCCGAAGTCGCCGCCGCCCGCGAGACGCTGGGCTGGCCCTATCCGCCTTTCGAGATTCCGGCTGAGATCAAGGCCGAGTGGGAAGGCTTCGGCGCGAAGGGCGCTGCGCCGCGCGCCGAATGGGAAGCGCGCCTGACCGCGAGCGCCGACCGCGCCGAGTTCGAGCGCCGCATGGCGGGCCGCCTGCCCGAGGGCGACGCCAAGCAGGCCTATATCCAGAGCCTGCTCGACAACCCGCAGAAAGTCGCGACGCGCAAGGCGTCCGAAATGGCGCTTGAGGCGATGACCGCGGTGATCCCCGAACTCGTCGGCGGATCGGCGGACCTGACCGGATCGAACAACACCAAGGCCAAGGCGCAGAAGCCGCTGACCAAGGACGATTATTCGGGCAGCTACATCTATTACGGCATTCGCGAGTTCGGCATGGGCGCTGCGATGAACGGCATGGCGCTGCACGGCGGCGTCATTCCCTATGGCGGCACCTTCCTCGTCTTTTCCGATTATTGTCGCCCGGCGATCCGCCTGTCGGCGCTGCAGCGCGCGCGCGTCGTCTATGTGATGACGCATGATTCGATCGGGCTGGGCGAGGACGGGCCGACGCACCAGCCGGTGGAGCACCTGATGGCGCTGCGCGTCATCCCCAATCTCGATGTCTATCGCCCCTGCGACACGGTGGAGACGGCCGAGTGCTGGGCACTGGCGACCGAGAAGGAGGATGGCCCGGGGCTGCTCGCCCTCAGTCGCCAGAATCTGCCCCAGCTTCGCATCGACGCGCCCGAGAACCGGTCGGCGCGCGGCGCCTATCGTCTGTTCGCCGCGACCGCGCCGCGCAAGGTGGTGCTGATCGCCAGCGGATCCGAAGTGCAGCTCGCCGCCGAAGTGCGCGATCTGCTGGAAGCCGAGGGGATCGGGGCGGACGTCGTTTCGATGCCTTGCTGGTCGCGTTTCGACGCGCAGGACGCGGCATACCGCGCCGAGACTTTGCCGGGGGATGTGCTGAAGGTCTCGATCGAGGCAGGCTCCACGATGGGCTGGGAGCGCTATGTCGGCCAGGGGCTGCGTTTCGGGCTCGACCATTTCGGCGCATCGGGCAAGGCCGAGGACCTTTATCGTGAATTCGGGCTCACCCCCGACCAGATAGCGCCGCGGGTCATCGCCGCGCTTGCTTCAAGGAGCTGAGAAACATGGCAGTCAAAGTCGCGATCAACGGTTTCGGGCGCATCGGTCGCCTCGTCGCCCGCGCGATCCTCGAACGTCCGGAAAGCGGGCTGGAGCTGGTTGCGATCAACGATCTCGCCGACGCCAAGTCGAACGCCTGGCTGTTCTCGCGCGATTCGGTCCACGGCAAATATCCCGGCACGGTTTCGGCCGAGGGCAATGACCTCGTCGTCGATGGCAAGCGCATCCGCGTGACCGCCGAGCGCGACCCCGCGAACCTGCCGCACAAGGAACTGGGCGTCGACATCGCGCTCGAATGCACCGGCTTCTTCACCGACCGCGTCAGCGCGCAGAAGCATATCGACGCGGGCGCCAGGCGCGTGCTGATCTCCGCGCCGGGCAAGAATGTCGACCTGACCGTCGTCTATGGCGTGAACAACGACAAGCTGACCGGCGAGCATGTGATCGTCTCCAACGCGTCGTGCACCACCAACTGCCTCGCGCCCGTCGCGAAGGTGCTGAACGACACGATCGGCATCGAGCGCGGCCTGATGACCACGGTCCACGCCTATACGAACGATCAGAAGATCCTCGACCAGATCCACCCCGATCTGCGCCGCGCCCGCGCCGCCGCCATGTCGATCATCCCGACCACCACAGGCGCCGCGCGTGCGGTGGGCGAGGTTCTGCCCGAACTGAAAGGCAAGCTCGACGGTTCGGCGATCCGCGTGCCGGTGCCTGACGTCAGCCTTGTCGACCTGACCTTCACGCCTGGCCGCGACACGACGAAGGACGAGGTCAATGCGATCCTGAAGGCGGCGGCCGAGAGCGGCCCGCTCGCCGGCGTTCTCGACTATACCGACGAGCCGCTGGTCTCGATCGACCTGATGCATTCGCCCGCTTCGTCGACCGTCGACAGCCTCGAGACGGCGGTGATCGACGGCAAGCTGGTGCGCGTCGTTTCGTGGTACGACAACGAATGGGGCTTCTCCAACCGCATGGTCGACACCGCGGCCGCGATGGGCAAGCTGATCTGATCATGGGCGGGCGGCTGGCAGGCATAGCCCGCCACGCCCGCCCGCGTGCGCCCATGGAAACGGTGGAGGCGGTCGCCGTGACCGTCGACGGCGGGATCGAAGGCGATTTTCGCGGCGCGATCCCGCCCGGCAAGCGCGGCCGGCGGCAGGTCTCGATGATCGAGAAGGGCGATTGGGATGCGGCCACGGCCGAGATCAGTCGCCCGCTCGATTGGTGGAACCGCCGCGCCAATCTGCTGGTCGACGGGCTCGACCTGCCCCAGCGCGAAGGCGCCGTGATCCGCATCGGGGCCGATGTCAGGATCGTCACCACCGTCGAATGCGATCCGTGCAGCCGCATGGACGAGATTGCGCCCGGCCTGAAGGATGCGCTGACCCCCGACTGGCGCGGCGGCGTTCTGGGGCGGGTGATTGCGGGCGGATATATCAGGGTCGGCGACCCGATCATCATCGAGGACGATCAATGACGAGCTACAAGACTCTCGACGACATGGGCGACATCGCCGGCAAGCGCGTGCTGGTCCGCGAGGATCTGAACGTCCCCATGGCCGACGGCAAGGTGAGCGACGACACGCGCCTGCGCGCGACGATCGAGACGGTGACCGAGCTGGCCGATCGCGGCGCGATCGTCCTCGTCCTCGCCCATTTCGGCCGCCCGAAGGCGCCGGCGCCCGAATATTCGCTGGCGCAGGTAGTGGACGCCTATGCGGCGGTGCTCGGCCGGCCAGTCCATTATGTCGATTGGGAAGGCGATGCGGCTGCGGTTGCGGCGCTCAACCCCGGCGACATCGCGGTGTTGGAGAATACCCGCTTCTTCGGCGGAGAGGAGAAAAATGATCCAAAGGTGGTCGAGCGCTTCGCCGCGCTTGGCGACCTTTATGTGAACGACGCCTTCTCGGCCGCGCACCGCGCCCATGCCTCGACCGAAGGGCTGGCGCATGTGCTGCCCGCTTTCGCCGGGCGCGCGATGGAAAGGGAACTGGGCGCGCTGGAAAAGGCGCTGGGCAACCCGCAGCATCCGGTGGCGGCGGTGGTCGGCGGCGCCAAGGTGTCGACCAAGCTCGACGTGCTCAAGCATCTGGTGACCAAGGTCGATCATCTCATCATCGGCGGCGGCATGGCGAACACCTTCCTCGCCGCGCGCGGGATCGATGTCGGCAAATCGCTGTGTGAGCACGACCTGACCGGAACGGCGGAAGAAATCCTCGACGCCGCCGATCGCGCCGACTGCACCGTGCATCTGCCCTATGACGTGGTGGTGGCGAAGGAGTTCCGGCCCAACCCGCCGACGCGGATCGCCAATGTCCACGAAGTCGCAGCCGACGAGATGATCCTCGACATCGGGCCGGCCGCGACCGAGGCGCTGGCCGACGTGCTCAAGACCTGCCGCACTCTGGTGTGGAACGGCCCGCTCGGCGCTTTCGAGACGCCGCCTTTCGACGCGGCGACGGTATCGCTCGCCAGAACCGCGGCCGCGCTGACGCGCGAGGGGTCGCTGATCTCGGTCGCCGGCGGCGGCGATACCGTGGCGGCGCTCAACCAGGCGGGCGTGAGCGCCGACTTCACCTTCGTCTCGACGGCCGGCGGCGCCTTCCTCGAATGGATGGAAGGCAAGGAACTGCCGGGGGTGGCTGCGCTGGCTGGCTGATCCCGCGCGACTGCGGGGAGGGGGCGTCTCCGCATGTCAGGCGCGGATTGTCGTTACCGCCGTTGTCGGCGGGCCAGCGCATGGCTATGAGGCGCGCAAATATAAACGACGACCATATGGGGACCGATATGACGCCGACCGTGAAGGCCATTCTCGACAAATATGAATCCGACAATCCGGGCGTGAAGGCGAACCTTGCCCGCATCCTGATGCAGGGGCGGCTGGGCGGCACTGGCAAGCTTGTCATCCTGCCTGTCGACCAGGGATTCGAGCACGGCCCGGCGCGCAGCTTCGCGGTCAACCCGGCGGCCTATGACCCCCATTATCACTATCAGCTTGCGATCGACGCCGGGCTTTCGGCCTATGCCGCGCCGCTGGGGATGCTGGAGGCGGGCGCCGACACCTTCGCCGGGCAGATTCCCACGATCCTTAAGCTCAACAGCTCCAATAGCTGGGCGACGGCGATCAACCAGGCCGTGACCGGCGGCATCGACGATGCGCTGCGCCTTGGCTGTTCGGCCATCGGCTTCACCATCTATCCGGGCGCGGATGACATTTTCGAGATGATCGAGGAGATCAAGGAACTGCGCGCCGAGGCCGCTTCGGTCGGCATCGCGACGGTGATCTGGTCCTACCCGCGCGGCGGCATGCTGTCGAAGGAAGGCGAACTGGCGCTCGACGTCGGCGCCTATGCCGCGCACATCGCGGCGCTGATCGGCGCGCACATCATCAAGGTGAAGTTGCCGACCGCGCATATCGAGCAGAAGGACGCGCAGAAGGCCTATGAAGGCGCCGACTGGTCCAGGCAGTCTGACCGTGTGAAGCACGTCGTGCAGAGCTGCTTCGCGGGTCGCCGTCTCGTGGTCTTTTCGGGCGGCGCGGCCAAGGGCGCCGACGCGGTCTATCAGGACGCGCGCGACATTCGCGACGGCGGCGGCAACGGATCGATCATTGGCCGCAACACCTTCCAGCGCCCGCGCGACGAAGCGCTGGCGATGCTCGACAAGATCGTCGCCATCTACAAGGGCGAGGCCTGATCGTGGCGGGGCGGAAGCAAGGCTTCCGCCCTGTCTCCGAGGCGGCTGGAGCGCGGACATGATCGACGACGAGGATGAACTGGGGCCGCTCGACCCCGATTTCGCGGCGCGTTTCGAGAGCGATGACCGCAGGCCGCCCTGCCAGCTTTATCTGATTTCGCCGCTCGACGTGGGCGGCGCGTTTCCAGCACGGCTGGCGCGTGCGCTCGATGCCGGGCCGGTCGCGGCCTTCCAGTTCCGCGTGAAGGATGTCGACCAGCATGAGGCGGCGCGGCTCGCCGAGCCGCTGCAGCGCATCTGCGCCGATCGCGACGTCGCCTTCATCGTCAACGACAGCGTGGCGCTGGCAAAGCGGCTGGGCGCCGACGGCGTGCATCTGGGGCAGGAGGACGGCGATCCGCGCGATGCCCGCGCCGCGCTCGGCCCCTCGGCGCAGATCGGCGTGACCTGCCATGACAGCCGCCATCTCGCGATGGAAGCGGGGGAGGCGGGGGCGGACTATGTCGCGTTCGGCAGCTTCTACCCGACGACGACCAAGGTGGTGAAGCATCACCCCGAGCCGTCGATCCTGTCGTGGTGGACGACGCTGTTCGAGATTCCCTGCGTGGCTATCGGGGGGATCACGCCTTTGAATGCCCGGCCGCTGATCGAAGCGGGGGCGGACTTCATCGCGGTTTCGGGCGCAGTGTGGAGCGGGCCTGATGACGAAGCGGCCATGGTGAAGGCGTTCGGGGCGGTGCTTGCCGGAAACGCCGCTGCGCGCTAAGGGCCGCGCCTGCTCTTTTAATCAGCGAGACTCCCATGAAGATCAGCGGCGTGGACATTCGTCCCGGCAACATCATCGAATATGAAGGCGGCCTGTGGCGCGCCGTGAAGATCCAGCATACGCAGCCCGGCAAGGGCGGCGCCTATATGCAGGTCGAGATGAAGAACCTCATCGACGGCCGCAAGACCAACGTCCGCTTCCGTTCGGCCGAGACTGTCGAGCGCGTGCGTCTGGACACCAAGGATTTCCAGTTCCTATTCCGCGACGGCGATCAACTGACCTTCATGGACAAGGACACGTACGACCAGATCACGCTGTCCGCCGACATGCTGGGCGACGAGGTCGCCTTCCTGCAGGACGGCATGGAAGTCGTGCTCGAACTCTACGAGGACAAGCCGATCTCGGTGCAGTTGCCCGACCAGATTGAGGCGACCATCGTCGAGGCGGACGCCGTGGTGAAGGGGCAGACCGCTTCGTCCAGCTACAAGCCCGCCGTGCTCGACAATGGCGTGCGCGTGATGGTGCCGCCGCACATTGCGAGCGGGACGCGCATCGTCGTCGACGTCTATGAAAAGACCTACGTCAAGCGCGCCGACTGATCCGACGGCCCTCCCGCGCTGAGCGGGAGGGCTTTCGCGCGGTCCGGGAAATCCGTCCCGTCGCCGCGCCGACTGCCCACCCCCGTCCCCTCCCGCAAGCGAGAGGGGGGAGTTGCTGATATGGTTGCCCATTCTGGCCTTCTGACCGTCATGGAGCGCGCCGCCCGCAAGGCCGCGCCGCGCCTGCGCCGCGATTTCAATGAAGTCGCGCACCTGCAGGTCAGCCGCAAGGGGCCGGCCGATTTCGTTTCGATGGCCGACAAGCGCGCCGAGGAAACGATCTTCGAGGAACTGCGCAAGGCGCGGCCCGACTGGGGTTTCCTGATGGAAGAGCGCGGCGAGATCGAAGGCGATCCCGCCAAGCCGCGCTGGATCGTCGATCCGCTCGACGGCACCAGCAACTTCCTGCACAGCATCCCGCATTTCGCGATCTCGATCGCGGTCGAGGAGCCGCGCCCGAGCGGACGGAGCGAGATCACCACCGCGCTCGTCTATCAGCCGCTGACTGACGAAAGCTTCTGGGCGGAGAAGGGGCGGGGCGCCTGGCTGCAGGATGCGCGGCTGCGCGTATCGGCGCGGCGCGACCTTGCCGATTCGCTGATCGCGACGGGCATCCCCTTCATGGGCCACGGCAATTTCGCCCAATGGTCGCGCATTTTCGGCGCGGTCGCGCCGGAAGTCGCGGGCATCCGCCGGCTGGGTTCGGCGGCGCTTGACCTCGCCTGGGTCGCGGCGGGGCGCTTCGACGGTTTCTGGGAGGCCGATCTTTCGCCCTGGGACGTCGCTGCGGGCCTGCTGCTCGTCCGTGAGGCGGGCGGTTTCGTGACCGATTTCCGCGGCGGCGACCGGGTGATCGAGCGCAACGAGTTCCTCGCCGCGAACGATGCGCTGCATTCCAAGCTGCACAAGCTGGTCGCGGGCGCGCTGCGCAACTGACTTTGCCCGGCCGGACGCGCGTTCGGCGCCGGAATCCCCTCGGATTTTGATCCTTGCCGCTCGTCGTGCGGTCGGGCGCGGGCGGCTTTGTGCGGCCGATTGTTTCATCTCTGATAATTGCGATTCATTCTCACTCCTTGCAGCCTTGCTTCGCAGGTGCGGCAAGCCTAAAGCCGCCTGCAAGGCCGGGTTGCCGGCATCCAATCGGAGCATGAACATGGCGTCGGTCGCCGCCGGATATCTCCCGATCCTCCTGTTTCTCGCGGTAGCGCTCGCGCTGTCCACGGCCTTCGTCGTCCTGCCGATGATCGCGGCGCGGTTCACGGGCGCGCACAAGCCGAATCCTGAAAAGCTGAGCGAATATGAATGCGGCTTTCCCGCTTTCGAGGATTCGCGCAGCCAGTTCGACGTGCGTTTCTACCTGATCGCGATTCTCTT
This sequence comes from Sphingomonas sanxanigenens, assembly GCA_003240855.1. Lineage (GTDB taxonomy): Bacteria > Pseudomonadota > Alphaproteobacteria > Sphingomonadales > Sphingomonadaceae > Sphingomonas_L > Sphingomonas_L sanxanigenens_A. Next base: position 4,307 of record QFNN01000083.1, on the reverse strand, counting down.
CATCATCTTCGACCTTGAGGCGGCGTTCCTCTTTCCCTGGGCGGTGTCGCTCAAGGAGATTGGCTGGGCCGGCTGGACTGCGATGATGATCTTCCTTGCCGAACTGGTGCTCGGCTTCATTTATGCCTGGAAGAAGGGGGCTCTCGAATGGGAGTAGAACTCGCGCCGGCGCCGGGCACGCAGCCTGACGCCGCCTTCTTCAACGATCTCAACGCCGAACTGGGCGATAAGGGCTTTCTGGTCACCTCGACCGAGGAGCTGTTCCAGTGGGCGCGGACGGGGTCGCTGTGGTGGATGACATTCGGTCTTGCCTGCTGCGCGGTCGAGATGATCCATGTGAACATGCCGCGTTACGATATGGAGCGGTTCGGCGCCGCGCCGCGCGCATCGCCGCGCCAGTCGGACGTGATGATCGTCGCCGGCACGCTGTGCAACAAGATGGCCCCGGCGCTCCGCAAGGTTTACGACCAGATGTCGGAGCCCAAATACGTCATCTCGATGGGAAGCTGCGCCAACGGCGGCGGCTACTATCATTATAGCTACAGCGTCGTGCGCGGGTGTGACCGGATCGTGCCGGTGGACATTTATGTTCCCGGTTGCCCTCCGACCGCCGAGGCGCTGCTTTACGGCATCATGCAGTTGCAGCGGAAGATCCGCCGCGTGGGGACGATCGAACGGTGAGCCTTAGCCCTGCACCCCGTTATGCGCCGAACGACGGCGTGATCGAGGCCGCGCAGGCGGCGATCGGCGACGCGCTGGTCGAGGCCTGGGACAAGGTCGGCGAAGTGACGCTGATCGTCCGTCGCGATGCTATCGTGGCGGCGATGACTGCGTTGCGCGACGATCCGGCGCTGCAATATCAGCAGCTTATGGAAATCGCTGGCGTCGATTATCCCGAGCGTCCCGAGCGTTTCGATGTTGTCTATCACCTGCTGTCGCTGACGCGGAACCATCGTATTCGCGTGACAGTGCGCACCGACGAAGTCGCGCCCGTGCCGAGCGTTACGTCCATCTGGCCGGTCGCCGGCTGGCTGGAGCGCGAAGTGTACGACATGTATGGCGTGCTTTTCGAGGGTAACGCCGACCTGCGTCGCATCCTGACTGATTATGGCTTCCGCGGCCATCCGCAGCGCAAGGATTTTCCGCTGAGCGGCTATGTCGAGCTGCGCTATTCGGAAGAGCATAAGCGCGTAGTCTATGAGCCGGTGAAGCTGGCGCAGGATTTCCGCACCTTCGATTATGCGTCGCCCTGGGAAGGCACTGAATATGTGCTGCCCGGCGACGAGAAGGCGGCGTTGCCCGAAGCCAAGGGTGCGCCGACGCCGCTGACCGCGGACAAGATCGTCAAGGCGGACGCCGAGAAGGCCGCCGCCGCCTCGCCGGCGCCTGCCAAGGCGGCCGAGGAGCCGGCGCAAGCGGCTAAGCCGGCGGCGGAGGACAAGCCCAAGCGCGCGCCGCGTACGCGCAAGCCCAAGAGTGAGGGCTGACCATGTCTGACTATCTGGAAAAGCTGGAAGGCATCGAGGACGCGGCCGACCCGACCGTGGGCGACATCGCGATCGAGAATTACACGATCAATTTCGGTCCGCAGCATCCGGCGGCGCACGGCGTGTTGCGTCTGGTGATGGAGCTTGACGGCGAGATCGTCGAGCGCGTCGATCCGCATATCGGCCTGCTGCATCGCGGCACCGAGAAGCTGATCGAGTATAAGACCTATCTGCAGGCGCTGCCCTATTTCGACCGGCTCGACTATTGCTCGCCGCTCGGCATGGAGCATAGCTATGTGTTGGCGGTCGAGAAGCTGCTCGACCTCGAAGTGCCGCTGCGCGCGCAATATCTGCGCGTGCTGTTCGCCGAGCTAACGCGCATCTCGAACCATATGCTGAACCTCGGTTCGCACATCATGGACGTTGGCGCGATGACGCCCAACCTGTGGTTGTTCGAGGTTCGCGAGGACTGCCTCCAGTTCTTCGAGCGGGTTTCGGGCGCGCGCATGCATTCGGCCTGGTTCCGCCCGGGCGGCGTCCACCAGGACGCGCCGCTCAAGCTGCTGACCGACATGGCCGACTGGCTTGACGATCGCATGCCGCGCCTGTTCGAGGATGCGATCAGCCTTGTCGCCGACAACCGCATCTTCAAGCAGCGCAACGTCGACATCGGCACGGTTTCCAAGGAGGATGCGATCAAGTGGGGCTTCTCCGGCCCGATGATCCGCGCCGCCGGCATTCCGTGGGATATCCGCAAGGCGCAGCCCTACGACGTCTATGACCGGATGCAGTTCGACGTGCCGGTGGGCACCAGGGGCGACTGCTATGACCGCTTCATGGTGCGCGTCGAGGAAGTGCGCCAGTCGATGCGGATCATGAAGCAGTGCCTGGCCGAGATGCCCGAGGGGCCGATCGCCAGTTCGGACCGCAAGGTGGTGCCGCCCAAGCGCGGCGAGATGAAGCGCTCGATGGAAGCGCTCATCCACCACTTCAAGCTCTATACCGAAGGCTTCCACGTTCCGGCGGGCGAAGTCTATGTCGCGACCGAAAGCCCCAAGGGCGAGTTCGGCGTGTATCTGGTGTCCGACGGCACCAACAAGCCCTATCGCTGCAAGATCCGCATCACCGGATTCTCGCACCTGCAGGCGATGGACATGATGATGAAGGGCCACATGCTGGCCGACACCACCGCGATCCTCTCGGCGATCGATATCGTGTTCGGGGAGGTGGATCGGTGAAGGTGAAGACGAATGGCTGACGCACCGCATATCCCCGACGAGGCAGAGACCCGCGCCCGCTGGGGCGATTTCGCCTGGACCAAGGACAACGAGGCCAAGGCGAAGGAGATCATCGCGCGCTATCCGCCGGGCCGGCAGGCATCGGCGACGCTGCCGCTGCTCGATCTCGCCCAGCGACAGGTGGGCGCCGAAACCAATACGCAGGGCTGGCTGCCCGTGCCGGTGATCGAATATGTCGCGGCCCAGCTCGACATGCCGTACATCCGCGTGTTCGAGGTCGCGACCTTCTACACCATGTACAACCTGGCGCCGGTGGGCCGTTTCCATGTGCAGGTCTGCGGCACGACGCCGTGCATGCTGCGCGGATCGGACGACGTGATGCGCGCGTGCAAGGAGCGCGGCCTGAAGAAGGGCGCGACCACTGCGGACGGGCTGTTCACGCTGACCGAGGTCGAGTGTATGGGCAATTGCTCGTCGGCGCCGATGGTCCAGATCAACGACGACAATTACGAAGATCTCGATTTCGATCGCACGCTCGCGATCCTCGATGCGCTGGCCAAGGGCGAAAGCCCCAAGACCGGAACGCAGGAGCCGGGCCGTCACACCGTCGAACCGCTGGGCGGGCCGACGACGCTGACCGCGATGGTCAACGAGAACCACGATTATCGCGGGGAATGGGCATGAGCGCGCTGATCGCCATCATCCTCGGCCTCGTCGTCATCGTTCTTCTTCTCAAGACGATGTTCTGGCTGGTCGCAGTCGCGATCGGCCTGGTGCTGGCTGTGGGCGCCTATTTTCTCGCCGAAAAGCTGATCGGGAGCGGCCGCTGATGCTTGCCGACAAGGACCGTATCTTCACCAATCTCTACGGCTACCAGCCGTGGAACCTCGACGCCGCGCGCAAGCGGGGCGACTGGGACAATACCAAGGCGCTGATGGCGCGCGGCCAGGATGCGATCATCGATGAGATGAAGGCGTCGGGCCTGCGCGGACGCGGCGGCGCGGGCTTCCCGACCGGCATGAAGTGGAGCTTCATGCCCAAGGAACCGAAGCCCGGCAAACCCAGTTTCCTCGTCATCAACGCCGACGAGTCCGAGCCGGGTTCGTGCAAGGATCGCGAGATCATCCGCCACGATCCGCACAAGCTGATCGAGGGCGCGCTGATCGCGGGCTATGCGATGCGTGCGCGGGCTGCCTATATCTACATCCGCGGCGAATATATCCGCGAGGCGGAGACGCTCTTCGCGGCCGTCAGGGAAGCCTATGACGCCGGGCTGATCGGCAAGAACGCCAGTGGATCGGGCTATGATTTCGACGTCTTCGTCCATCGCGGCGCGGGCGCCTATATCTGCGGCGAAGAGACGGCGATGCTCGAGAGCATCGAAGGCAAGAAGGGCCAGCCGCGCCTGAAGCCGCCATTCCCGGCAGGCGCCGGCCTCTATGGCTGCCCGACCACGGTCAACAATGTCGAATCGATCGCGGTCGCGCCGACCATCCTGCGGCGCGGGGCAAGCTGGTTCTCCAGCTTCGGCAACGAGAATAATCGCGGCACCAAGCTGTTCCAGATCAGCGGCCATGTGAAC
>QFNN01000082.1 GCA_003240855.1 Sphingomonas sanxanigenens | reverse complement strand
CGGGGACGCGCACATCCTCCAGCCACACTTCGTTCACTTCATGCTCGCCGCCCAGCGTTATGATCGGGCGCACGGTGATGCCGGGCGACTTCATGTCGATGAGGAGGAAGCTGATGCCTTCCTGCGGCTTGGCGTCGGGATCGGTGCGGACGAGGAAGAAACCCCAATCGGCATGCTGGGCCAGCGTCGTCCACGTCTTTTGCCCGTTGACGATATAATGATCGCCGTCGCGCACCGCCTTGGTGCGCAGCGAGGCGAGGTCCGATCCCGCGCCCGGTTCCGAATAGCCCTGGCACCACCAGTCGTCGCCCGAAAGGATGCGCGGCAGGAAGCGCGCCTTCTGCTCGGGCGTGCCGAAGGTGTAGATCACCGGCGCGACCATGCTGATGCCGAAAGGCAGAATGGGCAACGCATCGGCGCGGGCCAGTTCTTCCTGCCAGATATAGCGCTGGGTCGTCGTCCAGCCGGGGCCGCCATATTCGACGGGCCATGCCGGCGCGATCCAGCCCTTCTTGGCCAGAACGCGGTGCCAGCTCAGGAAATCCTCCTTCGCCAGCTCCTCGCCTTCATCCTGCTTGCCGCGCAAATGCGCCGGATAATTTTCCGCGATGAAGGCGCGCGCCTCCGCCTGGAACGCCAGATCCTCCGGCGTGAAATTCAGGTCCATCCTGCCGACTCCTTGTTATCGCCGACTAGGTAGCGCCGCCTTACGCTGACGTAAACTGGAGTTCGGCTTTTTTGTCTGTCCCGGCGTCCTGATCCGCGCCGCCGCGCCTGGCGAACACCATCGCCTCGTCGACCACCGATGCGTAACGGAAGGCGAGCAGATCCTTCGCGTAATTCTGGTGGATCCGCCACGGCTTGCGCGCGCCCTGCTTGGGGAAGATCTCAAGCGAGCGCTGGACGTAACCCGAGGAGAAATCGAGCCAGGGAATCTCCTCCATCGGCTCGCCCGACAGCGTCGGCGTGCAGATGTCATATCCGCCCGCTTTCATGTGATTGAGCAGGCGGCAGACATATTCGCAGGTCAGGTCGGCCTTCAGCGTCCACGACGCATTGGTGTAGCCGAACGAGGAGGCCATGTTCGGCACCCCGCTGTACATCATGCCCTTGTAGCTGGTCGTCTCGCTGAAATTGATGCGCCGGCCGTCGACGAAAAACTCCGCCTTGCCGAGCACGACGAGCTTCAGCCCCGTCGCGGTGACGATGACGTCGGCCGGCAGTTCGCCACCCGATTCAAGTTTGATGCCCGAAGGCGTGAAACGCTCGATCCGGTCGGTGACGACCGATGCCCGCCCGGCCTTGATCGAATCGAACAGATCGGAATCGGGGACGAGGCAGAGCCGCTGGTCCCAGGGGTTGTAGCGCGGGGTGAAATGGCGATCGACGTCATAGTCCGGCCCCAGATGATCGCGCACCATGCCGATCAGCCGTTTCTTGATCTTCTCCGGCTTCTTGCGCGCCATGTTGAAGAAGAACATGCCCCACAGCACATTCTTCCAGCGCACCATCTGATAGGCCGTCATCGCGGGCAGCCGCTTGCGCAGCCAGTTGGCGATGCCGTCCTCCGCCGGCCGCGAGACGACATAGGTGGGCGAGCGCTGCAGCATCGTCACATGCGCCGCGGTTTTCGCCATTTCAGGCACCAGAGTCACCGCCGTCGCGCCGCTGCCGATGATGACGACGCGCTTGCCCGAATAATCGAGCCCTTCCGGCCAATGCTGGGGATGGACGATCGTCCCGGCGAAGCTGTCGCGTCCGGCGAATTCGGGATCATGCCCCTGCGCATAGTCATAGTAGCCGCTGCACATGAACAGGAAGGAACAGCTATAGCTGACGCTCTTGCCGTCATGCTCGGACTCGACGGTCCAGCGCGCATCGGCGGTCGACCAGGATGCGCGCGTAACCGAATGATTGAAGCGGATATGCTTGTCGATCCCGTTGTCGCTCGCGGTCTCGCGGACATATTTGAGGATGGACGGGCCATCGGCGATCGCCTTGGCCTCCCGCCAGGGTTTGAAATTATAGCCCAGCGTGTACATGTCCGAGTCGGATCGGATGCCGGGATAGCGGAACAGATCCCATGTCCCCCCGATCGCCCCGCGCGCCTCCAGGATCGCATAGCTGCGATCGGGGCAGTTTTTCTGAAGATGATAACCCGCGCCGATGCCAGACAGCCCCGCGCCAACGATGATGACGTCGAAATGCTCCATGTCGCTTTTGCCGATCAGTTGCGTTTCTCTCCAAAACCGAGTGTCGCTCAACTCGCCCCAATATGCAAAATCGGGAAAGTCCGTAGGGTCTGATGATGAACAATACCTCGTCCCCCACCCCGCTTCGCATATTGGTCGATGCTGACGCCTGCCCGGTGAAGGAGGAAATCTACAAGGTCGCCTTCCGCATCGGCGTGCCGGTGACGATCGTCAGCAACAGCCATTTGCGCATCCCCGATCACCCGCTGGTCAGCCGCATCGTGGTCAGCGACGGCTTCGACGCCGCCGACGACTGGATCGCCGAACAGGCCGATCGCCGCGCCGTGGTGGTGACGGCGGACATTCTGCTGGCCGATCGCGCGCTCAAGGCCGGCGCAGTCGTGATCGCGCCCAACGGCAGGCCCTTCACCACCAGTTCCATCGGCGGCGCCATCGCCACCCGCGCGATCATGGCCGATCTTCGCGCCGGCGGCGACGCGATCGGCGGGCCGCCGCCATTCAGCAAGACCGATCGCTCGCGCTTCCTCTCCGCGCTCGACGAGGCGCTGGTCCGTCTCAGGCGGATCGGCTAGGACCGCCTTATTCGCGTGGACGCTGCGCCGGCCCGCACCTGATCCAGCCTCGCCGGATCGGACTCTAAGGATCACTCATGGCTTCCGAACGCTTTGAACGACACCGCCAGCCCTGGACGAGCGCCGAAATCCAGAAACTCCATACGCTCGCAAAGAAAGGCATGGCGCTGAAAGCCATCGCCAAGGCGCTCACGCGCAGCGAGGAGTCGGTCAAGGAACGTGCAAAGCAGGACGGCCTTTCGATCGCGAAGCTGCACTGATCGCGCCGACGGCGGCTTTGGCCGTCATCTGAAAATGAGCGAAAAATCTGGAAGGCGTGGTGGGCGCGACAGGGATTGAACCTGTGACCCCACCCGTGTGAAGGGTGTGCTCTACCGCTGAGCTACGCGCCCACGCCTGAGAAGAAGAGGGTATGGAAACGGGCGTTGCGCCGCGCTTCGTCTCTTCAAAGGACCGATCCGCCCAGGGGCGATTGATCCGGTCGCGGCCGAATAGGCATCCGCCGCCTGCTTGTCCAGCCCGAAGCTGGGATAAATCGAAACCGCCGGCGCAGGGCATCCCCCACGCCGGCGGACGATGATTAGTTGACCGAGTCCTTCAGGCCCTTGCCGGCCTTGAACTTCGGCTGGCTCGACGCCTTGATGGTCATCGGCTCGCCCGTGCGCGGGTTGCGGCCGGTCGAAGCCTTGCGCTTGCTGACGGAGAAGGTCCCGAAGCCGACGAGACGAACCTCGTCGCCCTTCTTCAGCGCGGCGCCAATCGAATCGAACACGGCCTCCACGGCCTTACCCGCGTCGCCTTTGCTCAGACCCGAAGCGTCAGCGACGGCGCCGATCAGCTCTTGCTTGTTCATGCCCTGGGAACCCCCTAGATTTGGCTGGTGTCGTTGAATCATGGCGCTTAGCCATGCGCCAATAAGGCGAGACTCTAACGAACTGTCAAAGCAAAAGCGCTGAAATCGGCCGATAGATGGCCAATTTCAGCGCTTTTTCAGTCAGTGAGCGAGGCCCGAGCCTCCCTCGGCCAGCGTCGGGCCGCTCGCAGCGGGCGGTTGCGCCGCCAGTTCGTCGGCCTCGGTCCAGTCGATCGGCGTCAGCGGTTCGGTGAGAGCGAGTCGCAATACCTCGTCGACATGCGCGACCGGCACGATCTCCAGGCCTTCGCGGACATTGGCCGGGATTTCCGCCAGATCCTTCTCATTCTCCGTGGGGATGAGAACGGTCTTGATCCCGCCGCGCAGCGCCGCGAGCAGCTTTTCCTTCAGCCCTCCGATCGGCAGCACGCGGCCGCGCAGCGTGACCTCGCCGGTCATCGCGATGTCGCGGCGCACCGGCACGCCGGTCAGCGTCGAGACGATCGAGGTGACGATGCCGATGCCCGCCGACGGGCCGTCTTTGGGCACGGCCCCTTCGGGAAGGTGGATGTGGACATCCTTGCGACCAAACAGGCTGGGCTTGATGCCGTAACTCGGCGAGCGCGCCTTCACATAGGAGAAGGCGGCCTCCACCGATTCGCGCATCACGTCGCCCAGCTTGCCGGTGGTGCGCACTGCGCCCTTGCCGGGCACCGTGACGGACTCGATGGTCAGCAACTCGCCGCCCACCTCGGTCCAGGCGAGCCCGGTGACCGCGCCGATCTGGTGCTCTTCCTCGCCCACGCCGTGACGAAACTTCCGGATGCCTGCGAAGTCGGCGAGATTTTCAGGCGTGATCTCGACCGATGCCGCCTTGCCCTCAAGGATGCGGCGCAAGGCCTTGCGCGCGAGCTTGGCGATCTCGCGCTCGAGCGTGCGGACGCCGGCCTCGCGGGTATAATAGCGGATCAGGTCGCGCAGCCCGTCCTGCGTCAGCGCGAACTCGCCGTCCTTCAGCCCATGCGCCTCGATCTGCTTGGGGATCAGGTGGCGCTCGGCGATCTCGACCTTCTCGTCCTCCGTATAGCCCTCGAGCCGGATGATCTCCATGCGGTCAAGCAAAGGCTGCGGCAGGTTGAGCGAGTTGGCCGTCGTGACGAACATCACGTCCGACAGATCGATGTCGATCTCCAGATAGTGATCCTGGAACTTGCTGTTCTGCTCGGGGTCGAGCACTTCGAGCAGCGCCGAGGCCGGATCGCCGCGGAAATCCTGTCCCAGCTTGTCGATCTCGTCGAGCAGGAAGAGCGGGTTGGAGGTGCCGGCCTTCTTCAGGTTCGACACGATCTTGCCCGGCAGCGAGCCGATATAGGTCCGGCGGTGGCCGCGGATCTCGGCCTCGTCGCGCACGCCGCCCAGCGACTGGCGAACGAACTCGCGCCCCGTCGCCTTGGCGATCGAGCGACCGAGCGAGGTCTTGCCCACGCCCGGCGGGCCGACGAGGCACAGGATCGGCCCCTTCAGCTTGTTGGTGCGCGCCTGGACCGCGAGATATTCGACGATCCGGTCCTTCACCTTCTCAAGCGCATAATGATCCTCGTCGAGGATCCCCTGCGCCTCGCCAATATCCTTTTTTAGCTTCGATTTCTTGCCCCAGGGCAGGCCCAGCAGCACGTCGAGATAGTTGCGCACCACCGTCGCCTCGGCGGACATCGGCGCCATCGTCTTGAGCTTCTTCAACTCCGACGTCGCCTTGGCGCGCGCTTCCTTCGAGAGCTTGAGCTTGGCGATTCGGGCCGAAAGCTCGGCGATCTCATCGCCTTCCTCCTCGCCTTCATTGCCCAGCTCGCGCTGGATCGCCTTCAACTGCTCATTGAGATAATATTCGCGCTGCGTCTTTTCCATCTGCCGCTTCACGCGGCTGCGGATCTTCTTCTCGACCTGGAGGACGCCCAGTTCGCCTTCCATGAAGGCGAAGGCCATTTCCAGCCGGCGCGCGGGATCGCGTTCGGCCAGCAGCGCCTGCTTGTCGGAAACCTTGATCGACAGGTTGGACGCCACGGCATCGGCAAGGCGCGAAGCGTCGTCGATCTCGGCAAGCTGCACCGCCGTTTCGGGCGGCAGTTTCTTGTTGAGCTTGGCGTAATTCTCGAACTGCTCGACGACCGAGCGCATCAGCGCCTGCGCCTCGGGGCCGCTGGCGGTGATGTCCGCGATCGGATCGATCGTCGCGACGAGATGGCCGTTCTCGGTGGTCAGCGTATCGAGCGTCGCGCGCTGCTTGCCTTCCACGAGCACGCGCACCGTGCCGTCGGGCAGCTTGAGCAACTGGAGCACGGTCGCCAGCACGCCCAGATCGTAGAGATCGTCGCGGCCGGGATCGTCCTCCTGCGGGTCGAGCTGCGAAACGAGGAAGATTTCCTTGTCCGCCGCCATAGCCTGTTCGAGCGCGGCGACCGATTTGTCGCGGCCGACGAAAAGGGGGACGATCATCTGGGGAAACACCACGATGTCGCGCAGGGGAAGGACGGGATAGTTTGTCGTCATGAAAACTCCGGTGGCGCCCGGTGGCGCCGTTCACATGACTATATGGTGCCGATGCGCGACGCATCAATCTGCGCCGGAAGGCCGCTTGTCGAAAACTGTGGGCAAAAGAGCAAAATCGGCGCGCATTAACGACGTTCGCGGCCCGTACATCGCTGCACGGACCGCGAAATATGTTCCAAGGCTCACAGTCTCGTCGCAGCGACGACGAGAAGCCGGCTGTTACGCCGCCCCGCCCGCCTTTTCCTTTTCCTTCTTGGCATAGACGCGGATCGGCTCCTTGCGGCCGTCGACCACATCCTTGTCGATCAGCACCTCGTCGACGCCATCCATCGAGGGCAGGTCGAACATGGTGTCGAGCAATATGCCCTCCAGGATCGAACGCAGCCCGCGCGCGCCGGTCTTGCGCTCGATGGCCTTCTTGGCGATCGCGGCCAGCGCTTCCTCGGTGAAGGACAGTTTCACCGCCTCCATCTCGAACAGCTTCTGATACTGCTTCACCAGCGCGTTCTTCGGCTCGACGAGGATCTTGACCAGCGCCTCGATGTCGAGGTCCTCCAGCGTCGCGATCACAGGCAGACGACCGACGAATTCCGGGATCAGGCCGAACTTCAGCAGATCCTCGGGCTCGCCCTGGCGCAATATCTCGCCGGTGCGGCGCTCGTCAGGCGCGGAGACATGCGCGCCGAAGCCGATCGACTTGCCCTGCAGGCGGTCGGCGATGATCTTCTCGAGGCCCGAGAAGGCGCCGCCGCAGATGAACAGGATGTTCGTCGTGTCGACCTGCAGAAACTCCTGCTGCGGATGCTTGCGCCCACCCTGCGGCGGCACGCTCGCGGTCGTGCCTTCCATCAGCTTGAGCAGCGCCTGCTGCACGCCTTCGCCCGAAACGTCGCGCGTGATCGAGGGATTCTCCGCTTTGCGGCTGATCTTGTCGATCTCGTCGATATAGACGATGCCGCGCTGCGCCCGCTCGACATTATAGTCGGAGGCCTGGAGCAGCTTGAGGATGATGTTCTCGACATCCTCACCGACATAGCCGGCCTCGGTCAGCGTCGTCGCATCCGCCATGGTGAAGGGCACGTCGAGCAGGCGCGCCATCGTCTGGGCGAGCAGCGTCTTGCCCGATCCCGTGGGGCCGACGAGCAGGATGTTCGACTTGGCAAGCTCCACCTCGCCGCCCTTGGCGCCGTGGTTGAGCCGCTTGTAGTGATTGTGCACCGCGACGGAGAGCACGCGCTTGGCGCGGTTCTGCCCGATCACATACTGGTCGAGATGCTCGCAGATCTCATGCGGCGTCGGCACGCCGCCATCCTTCTTCGACACCAGCGCCGACTTCGTTTCCTCACGGATGATGTCGTTGCACAGCTCGACGCATTCGTCACAGATGAACACCGTCGGTCCGGCGATGAGCTTGCGCACCTCATGCTGCGACTTGCCGCAGAAGGAGCAGTAGAGAGTGCTCTTGGAATCGCCGCCGCTCAATTTCGTCATTCACACATTCCTTTGGCCCGTACTGCGGGCCGTTTGGGGCCACGCATCCTAGCGCGGCCCCCTTCTATTCGACAATGCCGAATTTTTCGTTCCGGCATCGCCTGTTTTACGCGGCCGCCTGGCTCGGCTCGTCGGCCGGGGTCGGGCGCTTCTCGAACACTTCGTCGATCAGGCCGAAGGCCTTGGCTTCGTCGGCTTCCATAAACTTGTCGCGATCCATGGCCGTCTCGATCTCGTCCAGGCTCTTGCCGGTATATTTGGCGTAGAGCGAGTTGAGCCGGTGACGCATGCGCAGGATTTCGCGCGCCTGGATCTCGATGTCCGCCGCCATGCCCTGGGCGCCGCCCGAGGGCTGGTGGATCATGATCCGGCTGTTGGTGAGCGCGACGCGCATTCCCGGTTCGCCGGCCGAGAGCAGGAAACTGCCCATCGACGCCGCCTGACCGATGCAGACCGTGCCCACGCGCGGGCGGATATACTGCATAGTGTCGTGGATCGCGAGACCCGCCGTCACCACGCCGCCCGGCGAGTTGATGTACATGTAGATGTCCTTCTTCGGGTTCTCGGACTCGAGGAAGAGCAACTGGGCGGTGATCAGCGAGGCCATATGGTCCTCGACCTGGCCGGTGACGAAGATGATCCGCTCGCGCAGCAGGCGCGAATAAATGTCGAAGCTGCGCTCGCCGCGGTTCGACTGCTCGATGACGATGGGCACGAGCGCGTTGGCGATGTCAGCATGATCGGGATAGGACATAGAGGCTCCGTATTTGCCTCGCCTACATCGGATGTCGCCGCGCCGGGCGCAAGCCCCTGCCTCTTCGCCCCGGATCCCCTTGCCTTGGGCCGGCCCGCGCCATAGCCTCCGCGACAAAGCCAGAAACATAGGCCAAAAACATAGGGTCGCACCCGATTCCCACACGAGCGCCGCCAGGCCGCTCTCGCAAGGAGGACAGGTCGTGCCGAAGATGTTGGACAGCGTCCTTGCATCGCCCCGCTCCGTCGTCGCGCTGCTTCTGCTCGGCGCGGCGGAGCGGATCGCCTGGTTGTCGACCCGCAGCGAGCCAAGCTACGCGATCGGCGAAGCGCCCGACATTGCCATCAGCCTGGCCCGCACGGGCGCCTATGCCAACGCCTTCTCGCCCGACAGCGGCCCAAGCGCCCATGTCCTGCCCATCTCGCCCCTGATCGCGGGCGGCGTCTATTATCTGCTCGGCGTCCGCACGCCGGCGGCCGAGACCCTGTTGGCCGGCTGGTCGATCGGCCTCACGCTGCTGTCTTTCCTGCTCCTCTACCTGATCTTTCGCGAACTGGGCGCGTCGCGATTCAGCCGGGTCGCCGCGCTCGCCATCGCCTGCCTGCTCCCGCTCAACGTCCACCTGGAGACGTCCAATTTCCGTGTGTGGGAAGGCGCGCTCGCGACAAGCACGGGTCTTGCCTATCTGCTGATGCTCATCCGGCTCGATCGCGCGCCCGCGATAGACTGGCGCGCGATCGTCGGGATCGCATTGGCTGCGGGTCTGGTTTTCTTCATCGCGCCGCAGCTTGGCGTCGCCTGCTATGCCGGCGCCGCTTTCCTGACGGCCCGGCGCCTTCCCCCGAAACGCTGGCCCGGGGCGATCGTCGCCGCAACCGCCGGCCTTGCGCTGTTCCTCGTCCCCTGGGCGATCCGTAACGAACAGGCCATGGGCGCGCCGATCTGGCTCAGGAGCAATTTCGGGCTGGAACTGACGCTGGGCATGAATCCGGCGGCGGTCCACACCCATGATCCGGAGCGGACCTTTCGTGATCGCATGGCGGAAATCCACCCGACCGCATCCGATGCGGCGCTGGCCCGGCTGAAGGCGGCGGGCGGCGAACAGGCCTATGCCGAAGCGCTCGGCAAACGGACCAAAGCCTGGATCGCGGCCCACCCGGCCGATGCCGCGACGCTCGCGCTTCGCCATCTGGGCGAAATGCTGTTCCCGCCTGCCTGGTACTGGAGCGAGCGCGGATCGGGCACGATCGTCAAGCTGGCCGTCGCCTGGATCTGCGCCGCGCTCGCGCTGCTGTGGATCGCCAGCATCGCGCCCCGCCGCCAGCCGACCATGGTCTATCCGGCTTTGATGGTTCTGCTGCCGATCCTGCCTTACATGATTACGCAACCCATATTGCGCTATCGCTACGTGATCTTCGGGCTGACGCTGTTCATGGCGTGCGATCTCGCCGCGCGATTGCCGGTGCGATCGGCGATCAGTCGGCGCCGGGCGCCGGGAATGACAGATAGGCAAGCCGCCTGACTTCGCGCCGCCCCTTCGTCACCGTATCGAGGATCAGGCCGGCGAAGATGCTGAGCACCGCGGTGATGCCAAGCCCGGTCACGAATACCACGGTCGGCAGGCGGGGGACGAGGCCCGTTTCCATATAGGTGATCGCCAGCGGCACGATCAGCGCCAGCCCGAGCAAAGCCAACGCCGCCGCGACGATGCCGAAAAAAGAAACCGGTCGTTCCGAACGATAGAGATTGCCCATCGTCTTGAGGATGCGCCAGCCGTCGCGATAAGTGGCGAGCTTCGACACCGATCCCTCCGGCCGCGCGCCATAGCGCGTCACCACCTCGCCCACCGGCATCGCCAGTTCCAGCGCGTGGACGCTCATCTCGGTCTCGATCTCGAAACCGGCGGACAACACGGGGAAGCTCTTCACGAAACGGCGCGAAAAGACGCGGTAGCCCGACAATATATCGCTGAAACTCTGGCCGAACATCCTGGCGAGCAGGCCCGTGAGCAGCCGGTTGCCGAGTATATGGCCGCGCCGGTAGGCGGCCTGAACTTCGGATTCGCGCGCGCCGACCACCATGTCGAGCTGTTCGTCGACCAGCTTGGCGACCATCGCGGGGGCGGCGGAGGCGTCATAGGTCGCGTCGCCGTCAGCCATCACATAGACGTCGGCCTCGATGTCCGCGAACATCCGGCGGACGACATGCCCCTTGCCCTGCATCCGCTCGCTGCGCACGACTGCACCGGCCGCGCGCGCCACCTCGATCGTGCGATCGCGGCTGTTATTGTCGTAAACATAGATGGTTGCGGAGGGGAGCGCCGCACGGAAACCCGCGATCGTCTGCGCGATCGCGGCTTCCTCATTATAGCAGGGCAGAAGGACGGCAACGCGAAGCGGTACGTCAGTCACATCGCACCCCCTGCATGATCGGCGCCGCCGGGATGACGGCGCCCGCGCAGATCCTTATTCCGCCTTCTTGGCCGGCGCCTTCTTCGCCGCCGGCTTCTTGGCCGCGGGCTTGGCTTCGACCGTCTCGGCCTCGTCAGCCTTGGCGGTCGCGGCTTTCTTCGGCGCGGCCTTCTTCGCGGCCGGCTTCGGCGCTTCCTCGGCGGCGGCGTCCTCGGCCTTGGCCTCTTCCTTCACCGCCTTCTTCGCGGCCGGCTTCTTGCCATGGTCGTGATGATCGTGGCCGCAGTCCGGGCCGTGGACGTGGCCGTCCTCGTCCGATTCGATCTCGGCCTCGATTTCCTCGCGGGTCGCCTCGCGCTCGTTGATGTCGGCCTTCGAGAACAGGAAGTCGACGACCTTGTCCTCATACAGCGGCGCGCGGAGCTGGGCGGCGGCCATCGGCTCCTGCTGCAGATACTGGACGAAGCGCTCGCGATCCTTGGGCGCATATTGCATCGCCGCCTGCTGGACGAGGTGGTTCATTTCATGCGCGCTGACCTCGACGCCGTTGGCCTGGCCGATCTCGGAGAGCAGCAGGCCCAGGCGGACGCGGCGCACCGCGATCGCGCGATAATCCTCGCGATCCTTCTCGATCTCGGCAAGCGCGGCGGCCGGATCGGCCTCGTGGCTCGCTTCATGCTCAAGCTGCGCCCAGATCTGCTGGAACTCGGCGTCGACCATCGACGGCGGAACCTCGAAATCATGCGCGGCGGCAAGCTGATCGAGCAGGCGACGCTTCATGTGCGTGCGGGTCAGCCCGTTATGCTCCTGCTCGACCTGCCCCTTGAACAGCTCGCGGAGCTGCTCCAGGCTTTCGAGGCCGAGCTGCTTGGCGAACTCATCGTCGGCGACCGTCGCCTTGGGCGACTTCACCTCGGTGATGACGAGGTCGAAGGTCGCGGGCTTGCCGGCGAGGTGGCTGGCGCCATAATCCTCGGGGAAGGAAACCTCGATCGTCTTTTCGTCATTGGCCTTCACGCCGACGAGCTGGTCCTCGAAACCGGGGATGAGCTGGCCCGATCCGATCTCGACCGACATGCCTTCGCCCTTGCCGCCCTCGAACTCGACGCCGTCGACCTTGCCGACGAAGTCCATGGTCACGAGGTCGCCGGCCTTCGCCTTGTAGGTCGCCTTCGTCTCTTCCCAGCTCTTGTTCTGCTGGGCGAGGCGCTCGACCTGCGCGTCGATCTCGGCGTCGGTCACGGGAACGACGAGGCGTTCGAGCTTCAGGCCTTCGATCTGCGGGGCCGGAACGTCGGGCAGGACTTCCAGCGTCACCTTCACTTCGGCATCCTTGCCGGGCTCATAGCCTTCGACCAGCTCGACCGCAGGCTGCATGGCCGGGCGAATCTGGTTGTCGGCGAGAATCTTCTGCACGCCTTCCTGGATCGAACTGTTGAGCGCGTCCTGCGTCAGCGCCGGGCCGTGCATCTTGCGCACCAGATTGGCGGGCACCTTGCCGGGGCGGAAGCCGGGCATGCGCACCTGCGGCGCGACGGACTTCAGCTCGGCATCGACGCGCTTGTCGATATCCTTGGCGGTGATGGTCAGCGTGTAGGCGCGCTTCAGGCCTTCGTTCAACGTCTCGACAGTCTGCATCTCGGTCAACAAGCCTTTTCAAGCTGAATATCTTTGGCCGGTCCTGCGCTCGGGGCGCTCGGACTGGTGCGGGCGAAGGGACTCGAACCCCCACATCTTGCGATACCAGAACCTAAATCTGGCGCGTCTACCAGTTCCGCCACGCCCGCTTCAGGACCGCCGGTCGGCGGCGTCTATAACAGGAGAGGCCGGAAGGGCAAGCGGATCGGACATATCGGCCGCCGATCACCTCCAATCGCCGCTTTTCGTCATTGGGGGCGCAGCGAAGCAATCCAAGAGATGGCAACCATCGAGACCAGATTGCTTCGCTGCGCTCGCAATGACGGAATGCAAGGAGTCTCGCTATTTGACGATCGGCACGATCCGTGCGCTGGCGATGATCGCCCGCGCCCTCTCGATTCCGGCGTCGAAATAATGGATCTCGGGCGCCTCGAAGGCGATCAGATAGAGCCGCCCGTCGACTACCGCGCCCGTCGCCTCGCCCTTGCGGCGCACCTCCTCGCCCTGCAGCGTGAAGTGATAGGCGAAGCGAAAGCCGGGACGGCCCGCGAAGCGCGCCGGCTCGATCATGTCGATCGCCATCAGCGAGGTGCCGGCGGCGACGCGGTAGCTGCTTTCAAAAAGCCGCGCGATGTCAGGCGCCAGCATCGTTCTGGAATAGCGCGGCAGCGGATCGGTCTTGCGCCGCGCATCGCGGAACAGCGTGCGGTCGTCGGCGATCCCGCCGTAGAAGGTCAGATCGTTGAGCCCGAGCCCGTCGAGCGTCCAGCTCTCGGCATTGCGCCCCGGACGCGTTCCGATCCGGTTCCAGTCCTCGGCGGGCGTCACCGTCAATTCGGACCTGGCGACGGCGACCGGCACATCCCTGCGCATCAGCTTCGCCGCCGAAGCCGCCCCCTCCCCGGCCATCGCCAGCAGGATGGCCAGCGCCACGCCGCGCATCGTCGGCATTTCAGGCCCCCACCAGCATCGCGATCATCCCGCGGTCCGAAGCATCGGGCCGACGCGTCAGATAATCTCTCAGCGCCGCCTGCCCCTCCGTCTGTTCGCCCGCGCGCAGCAACGACAGCCCCAGCCCGCGCCACGCCTCT
>QFNN01000081.1 GCA_003240855.1 Sphingomonas sanxanigenens | reverse complement strand
GGTAAGTCCCCGAGCGCACCGGAGAATTGTCGAGCCAGGGCAGGAAGAAGAGCAGCAGGATCGCCGAGAACATGGCGAGCACGCCCCACAGCTTGGCCGGCAAGATGAAGTCCACCGTGAAAGCGCGCAGGATCGCGTAGAAGGGCCAGAAATACCATTCAGGCACGATATGCGCGGGCGTCGAAAGCGGGTTGGCCGGGATATAATTGTCCGGATGCCCCAGATAATTGGGCGCGAAGAACAGCGTCACCGAGAAGAGGAACAGGAAAACGCCGATCCCCACCCCGTCCTTGGCGGTATAATAGGGGTGGAAAGGCACGGTATCCTGCTCGGACTTCACATCGACGCCGGTCGGGTTGTTCGACCCGGTCAGGTGCAGCGACCAGATGTGGAGCACCACCACGCCCGCGATGACGAAGGGCAGCAGATAGTGAAGCGAGAAGAAGCGGTTGAGCGTCGCATTATCAGGCGCAAAACCGCCAAGCAGCCATTCCTGAATGGTCGGGCCGACAAGCGGGATCGCCGAGAAAAGCCCGGTTATCACCTTTGCGCCCCAGAAGCTCATCTGCCCCCAGGGCAGAACATAGCCCATGAACGCCGTCGCCATCATCAGCAGGAAGATGACGAGGCCGAGCAGCCAGACCATTTCGCGGGGCGCCTTGTAGGAGCCGTAATAAAGCCCGCGGAAAATGTGAGTATAGACCACGATGAAGAAGAAACTCGCCCCGGTCGCATGCGCATAGCGCAGGAACCAGCCCGAATTGACGTCGCGCATGATATGTTCGACGGAGTCGAAGGCGACGCCGGCATTGGCGGCGTAATGCATCGCCAGCACAATGCCGCTAACAATCTGGATGGTCAGCGCGACGCCTGCGAGGACGCCGAAGTTCCACCAGTAGTTGAGGTTCCGCGGCACCGGATAACCGCCGCCGACGGCGTTATAGACCAGACGCGGAAGCGGCAGCTTCTCGTCCACCCACTTCATCAGCGGGTGCTTGGGGTCATATTGCTGCGCCCAGGGAAAGCTCATGCCTTGACCCCCACTTCCACGACGGTGTCGGACCGGAAAACATAATCCGGCACTTCGAGATTCTTGGGCGCGGGGCCTTTGCGGATGCGCGCGGCGGTGTCGTATGACGATCCGTGGCAAGGGCAGAAATAACCGCCATATTCGCCGCGATTTTCGCCCTCGCCGGCCCCCAGCGGCACGCAGCCCAGATGGGTGCAGACGCCCATGGTGATCAGCCACTGCGCCTTGCCGGGCTTGGTGCGCTGCTCAAGCGTCTGCGGATCGCGCAGTTCGCTGAGCGGCACGGCGTCAGCCTCGCCAATTTCCTTGGGCGTCAGATGCCTGACGAACAAAGGCTGTTTGCGATAGATTGTCTTGATCGCCTGCCCCGGCTGGATCGCCGAGATATCGACTTCGGTCGACGCCTGAGCCAGGACATCAGCCGATGGCCACATCTGCATCACCAGAGGACCAACCACCGCCACCGCGCCGACACCGGCGAAGCTGGCTGCAGCCACATTCAGGAAATCGCGCCGGCGCACGCCGTTTTCAGCGTCCACCCCCTCATTATGCTCAAGCGTCGTCATCCAACGGCCTTCTGCGCAATGACACCTCTCCGCTGACCGCCTTGTGCAGGCGAATGGACTCCGGTGGTGTTTTCCCCTCCCGGCGCTCCCCAGCGCAATCGCCACTCCCCGAGGCGATCTGGATAGTGATAGCCAAGGCTAAAGCCATTTGCCAACAGGATTTCGGCGGGGCTAACGCAACGCCCGTCATCAACCATCGCAGGACAGGATCGTGCGCGTCGCCCTTTACCAGCCTGACATCGCCGGAAATGTCGGCGCCGTGCTGCGGATCGGCGCGTGTTTCGGCATCCCGGTCGACATTATCGAGCCGTGCGGATTCGTCTTTTCGGATGCGCGCATGAAACGCGCCGGGATGGACTATCTGGCCCATGTCGACATGGTGCGCCACGCCGACTGGCAGGCCTTTCGCGCGGCGCAACCCGGCCGCCTCGTGCTGATGAGCGCACACGGATCGGAGCCGCTTTACAGCGCCGCGTTCGCGCCCGACGACATCCTGCTGATGGGATCGGAAAGCGCGGGCGTGCCGCAGGACATTCACGATGCGGCGGCGATGCGGATCAGGATTCCGATGCGCCCGGGGCTACGGTCCTTGAACCTTGCGGTTTCGACAGGCATCGCGCTTGCGGAAGCGCTGCGCCAGACCGGAGGATTGCCCGAATGATCGTGCTCGACGACGAGCAACAGCTTGCCCGCGACTGGTTTGAAAGCCTGCGCGATCGCATCTGCGCCGCCTTCGAGGCGATCGAGCGCGACGCGGGCAGCGACGCCGCCTTCGCTTATACCGGCTGGGATCGCGCCGCCCCTTCGGGCGAGCCGGGCGGCGGCGGCGTGCGCGGGGTGATGAAGGGGCGAATCTTCGAGAAGGTCGGCGTCAACGTCTCGACCGTCGGCGGGCGCTTCGAGGGCGATTTCGCGCGCTCGATCCACGGCGCAGGGGACGATCCCCGCTTCTTTGCGACAGGGATCAGCCTTGTCGCGCACATGGCGAATCCGCATGTGCCCGCCGTCCACATGAACATGCGTTTTCTGGTAACGACCAAACGTTGGTTCGGCGGCGGCGCAGACCTCAACCCGCCTCTTCCGATCGACGAGGACACCGCCGATTTCCATGCCGCGATGCAGGCCGCGTGCGACGCGCATGATCCGGCATATTATCCGCGCTTCAAGGCATGGGCAGACGATTATTTCTATATTCCCCACCGGCAGGTTCATCGCGGCGTCGGCGGGATTTTCTACGACCATCTCGAAGGCGATTTCGCCGCCAATTTCGCGTTCACGCGCGACGTGGGCCTCGCCTTCCTCGACATCTTCCCCCGGATCGTCAGGCGGCGGATGGACATATCCTGGAACGAAGCGGACAAGCAGCAGCAGCTCGCCTGGCGGGGACGCTATGCCGAATTCAACCTCGTCTATGATCGCGGCACGCTGTTCGGGTTGAAAAC
This sequence comes from Sphingomonas sanxanigenens, assembly GCA_003240855.1. Classification (GTDB taxonomy): domain Bacteria; phylum Pseudomonadota; class Alphaproteobacteria; order Sphingomonadales; family Sphingomonadaceae; genus Sphingomonas_L; species Sphingomonas_L sanxanigenens_A. The sequence goes on along the minus strand of QFNN01000081.1, from coordinate 10,654 downwards.
GGGCGGGAATATCGATGCGATCCTGATGAGCCTGCCGCCAGAGGCGACATGGGCCTGACCGCGCTTGAACCCGGCCAGGTCGCCGCCGTCGTCACGACGCTGGAGATGCGCGAACGGCCGAGGCCCGCGCCGCTTCCCGATGCGCCCCTGCGCCTCGTCCGCTGGCAATCGCCGGCGCGCGAAGCCTATCGCGCGCTGTTCACGCGGGTCGGCGCGCCGTGGCTGTGGTTTTCCCGCCTCGTGATCGACGATGCGGCGCTCGATTCGATCATCGGCGACCCGGCTGTCCATATCCACGCGGCGATCGATCGCCAGGGAATCGAGGTCGGCATGCTCGAACTCGATTTCCGCACGCCCGGAGAGTGCGAAATCGCCTATTTCGCGCTGGTCCCCGAACTTGCCGGCAAGGGCCACGGCCGCTGGCTGATGGCGCAGGCCAAGCAGCTCGGCTGGACACGGGGCGTCGAGCGGCTGTGGGTGCACACCTGCACGCTCGACCACCCTTCGGCGCTCAACTTCTACTGTGCGCAGGGGTTCACGCCGATCGCGCGCGCGGTGGAAACCTTCCCCGACCCGCGCCTGACCGGCAAGCTGCCCCGCGATTCCGCTCCGCAGATTCCGCTGATCTGAAATCAGGCGAGCTGACGGTAGATGGCGGCGTAGGTCAGCAGCAGAAGCAGCGCGAACGCAGTATCGAGCACAGCAGCGACTAGCGCGGTGATGAAAGCCGCGAGGCTGCCCGCCGCAAGGCTCGCGCCGATCCCGACAACGGCGATTGCCGCCGCGATCACGATCGTCGCCGTCACCCAAATGACCGCGAACAACAGGAGGCTTCGCCACCCATTGCCGCGCGTGATCGCGAAGCTGCGGCTGAAAAGCTGGAGAGGATTGGTCCGGCGCTCGGCGAACAGGATCGCCGGGACCGGCGCGAGCCGCCCGAACAGATAGAGGCCCGGAACGATGAAAAGCGTAAGCCCGGCGCCTACGACCACCGCCGTGAGGAAATTGACGATCAACAGCCATATAAGGCCAGCCGCGCCAATCCCGAACGAGCGGCCGACTGTCGGGCGATCAGGATCGAGGAGGAGCGACAGAATCACGGCCTGCCCCAGCGTCGAGACGATCAGCGCCGCCAGCAGCGGCCCCATATTCGCCTCGAAATAGGCAAGCTGCTCATTCACGCGCGCCTGCACGGTCGTCGCCACGGGAACGAACGGCGCAAAAACCTGCGCGATCAGTGCTGGCAACATGATGAAAAGCCCCCCGATCAACGCCAATGGCTCGGCATTGCCGCGCGCCATCGCCATGATATCGGCCCACGCCTTGCCGCCATCCAGTTTACGCACGCACCCCTCCAAATCGTCGAACGCCTGCTATACGGCGCGCGCGCGTTCGACAATGTGAAGATGCGGCGGGCTTGAAGAAGCCGCGGGGCGCGCCGATAGGATGAGCATGACCCAGGACAAGAACGGGATTGAATGGCGGGTCGAACCCGGCCTCGTCCCCTACCCCGACGCCGTAGCGGACATGGAAGCGCGCGCCGCCGCGATTCAGGCCGGCGCGGCGCGCGAACGCATCTGGCTGCTTCAGCATCCGCCGCTTTATACGGCGGGCACCAGCGCCGATCCGGCCGAATTGCTCGACCCCCGCTTTCCCGTGTTCGAGAGCGGGCGCGGCGGGCGCTACACCTATCATGGGCCGGGTCAGCGCATCGTCTATGTCCAGCTCGACCTGACGAAGCGCGGGCGCGATGTGCGCTGCTATGTCCATGCGCTCGAACAATGGATCGTCGCCGCCCTCGGCCGGCTTGGCGTCGCCGCGCGCGCCGCCGAGGGCAGGGTCGGCATCTGGACCGATGATGCGAACGGCCATGAAGCAAAGATCGGCGCAATCGGCGTGCGCGTTCGCCGCTGGGTGACGCTGCATGGCGCCGCCATCAACGTCTCGCCCGATCTGGCGGACTTTGGCGGGATCGTTCCGTGCGGCATCAGCGCGTTTCCGGTGACAAGCCTCGCCGCGCTTGGAAGCGACGCAACGATGGACATGCTCGACGCAGCGCTGGCCGACAGCCTGCCCGGCTTTCTGGCTTCGCTGCACCTGCGATAGAGTTTTCTTGAGGGCGGTCACATTTATGTCTAATGTCGGCACCGATTTGGTGTGTTGAAGGGCCAGTAAGCCGGCCAAATCGCTACAAAAATAGGGAGTTTTCAATGCGTGACCTTCTCTCGAAGCTGACTCTTGGGACTATGGTTGCCGGCGCCGCCCTGCTCGTGTCTGCCTGCGGCGGCACCGAGACGGCCAACGCCGTCGACAACACCGCCGTGACCGACCTGAACGCGGTCGAGCCGGCCGGCGAAGTCACCGACAACATGACCGCCGTCGACGGCGCGATGGGCAACGACACCATGGACGCCAACGCGACCATGGGTAACGAAGCCATGGGCAACGCCGCTCAGTAAGCGCGCGCCGCATCGTTTCGAGGGGCCGTCCGGGCGACCGGGCGGCCCTTTTCTGTATTCCGGCGGATCGTCGCACCATCCACACAGTCCGCCGCCACGAGATCTGCAAAAGCGTTTGAGGCGCGGGCCAAACGTGCATAGGATTCGCGCGAGCAGGCGGCCGGCGGCGAGATTTCGCCACATCGGCGCGGGACGACCGGACAGGTGGAGGAGTGTTGATGAGTTTCCTTACGGCGCGCGGCTATTTCAGGCCTGTCGCGGCCTTGCTGGCAGTCGCGACGCCCCTGGCGTCGGCCGAAGCCAATTTCTTCTGGAAAGCGCCCGATCTGTCCGGGCCGCCGGTCATCGGCAACGAACCCGATATTGGCGAACTTCTCCCCGGCGCCACGCCGCAGGAAATGCGCGCCGCGATCGTCTGGCGGATGCGTTCGGCGCTCAACGTCGGCGCGCTGCAATGCCAGTTTGACCCGACCTTGCTCACCAACAACCAGTATAATCACCTGCTCGACTATCACCGGGTCGAGCTGGGTCAGGCCTATCAGACGCTGACCGGTTATTTCAAACGGACGAAGAAGGCGCCCAAGCTGGCGCAGACCGCGCTCGACCAATATGGCACGCGCACCTATTCCAGCTTCTCGACCGTCACCTCGCAATTCACTTTCTGCGAGACGATCAGCAAGGTCGGCCGCGCGGCGCTGTTCGTGCCCAAGGGGCAATTCTACACCGTCGCCGAGAAATATCTGCGCGAGGTTCGCAAGAGCCTTGGCCGCTATGGCGAACAGAGCTTCGTCTTTTACGTGCCGCCGCTCGACTATCGCTATCCGCCGCTTGAAGAAAAATGCTGGAAGGACAGCCGGCTGGACACGCGCCACTGTTCCTTCTGAGCAAGGTCAGCGCAGGCCGAGCTGTTTATGGTTCTGGAGCGTGAGCCGCCAGCGCGGCCGCTCCATCGCCAGCGCGATCGCCGCGTCGCGCGCGGCTTCGGATTCGGCGCAGTCCATCGGCTGGACAAGAAAATTGCGGAAGTCCCAGGCCTCAATCCGTTCGAGGTCGATGCCGGGCTGCGGCCAGACGAGCTTCAGTTCGTCGCCGCTGGTCTGGACGACCTCGCTGCCCGCCTTGGGGCTGATGCAGAGCCAGTCGATGCCGGGGGGCGCGGCGATCGTGCCGTTGGATTCGACCGCGATCTCGAAACCTTCGGCATGAAGCGCGTCGATCAGCGCGGCGTCGACCTGGAGGAGCGGCTCGCCGCCGGTGAGGACGCAGAATCCTGCCAGGTTATCACGCTCCCATAGGCTTTTTGCCTGGGCCGCCAATTTGGTTGCGCTATCGTAACGACCGCCGAACGTGCCGTCCATGCCGACGAAATCGGTGTCGCAGAAGCGGCAGACCGCGCTTTCGCGATCCTGCTCGCGCCCCGTCCACAGATTGCAGCCCGCGAAGCGGATGAAAACGGCGCGCCGCCCCGCCTGAACGCCCTCGCCCTGGAGCGTCAGGAACATCTCCTTGACGGCATAGCTCATGGCAGCGTGGCGTAATCGGTCGGATCGGGGAGCCCCGCCGCCTCGAACCCGCCATGGCGCAGCCGGCAACTGTCGCACAGGCCGCAATGCCTGCCGTCGGGCGTGGGATCGTAGCAAGACCAGCTCATCCCCGCATCAAGCCCGAGGCGCGCAGCCTCGGTCGCGATATCGGCCTTGCTCATGTGAAGCAGCGGCGCCTGAACATGGAACGCCTGCCCTTCCACCCCGGCGCGCGTCGCCAGCTCGGCGAGCCGCTCAAACCCCGCGACAAACTCGGGGCGGCAATCGGGATAGCCCGAATAATCGAGCGCATTGACCCCGATGAACAGATCGCGCGCGCCCGCCGCCTCCGCCCAGCCGAGCGCGAGCGACAGGAAAATCGTGTTGCGCGCGGGCACATAGGTGGAGGGGATGACGCCCTCGACCACGCCGTCCTTGGGCACGTCTATATCGTCGGTCAGCGCCGATCCGCCGAAGGCGCGCAGATCGATGGGCAGGACGATGTGACGCTCCGCCCCGAGCGCGGCGGCGATCCGCCCCGCGGCTTCGATCTCGACCGCGTGACGCTGGTTATAATTGACGGTGAGCGCGAGCACCGAGAAACCGGCCTCGCGGGCGAGACCGGCGGCGACCATGGAGTCGAGGCCGCCCGAGAGGAGGACGACCGCGCGCTTCGGCTGTGCAGACATGGCACCGCGCTACTCCCGCAACGCAGCAATCGCAAGGGGAGCCGCTCTTCGGCAGTGGGTCAGTTTGAAATCAGCAGATCACGCGAAATTCACCGGGGTTGCAGAGAATGACGAATTGATCCCCGCTGATCACCATGTGGAAACCGAGACGCCTGACTTCCGTTTCGAGCGCCTCCGTCGAGGCGAACTGGGTCACGCTGTGAATCTTACGCCGAACGATGCCGCCGTTGTGCGCGGCCTGAGCTTGAAAGATTTGCTGAATCCATTGCTGTCCCCGAAGTGCAGGCGGGCGGGCCATGCCAATTCCCCTTCTTATATGGCCCGCGTTTTTGTGGGGCCGCTTCGGCATCCTCTACCAGCTTCGCGATATCCGCAATCTCCCAAAGCCGATCTGTGACGCCAGCGGCCATAGCGGGAGTGACGCGCCCCTCCATCGCGGCAAGGCCGAGATCGGGCAGCATGCCCCAACCGGATCGGCGACTGGGCCGGGATCAAAAAAACGCGGCGCGGAAATCATCCGCGCCGCGCACTTTTTCAATGACCCTGCATCCGTCTATTCGATGGTGCGGCCGAGTTCGCGGTTCAGCCAGAGCGCGAGCAACGTGCCCACCGCGCCCGAGAGCAGATAGGCGCCCGAGGCGATCAGGCCGAAATTGCTCGACAGCAGCAGCGCGGCGAGCGGCGCGAAGCCGGCGCCGAACAGCCAGGCGAGGTCCGAGGTGAGCGCCGATCCGGTGTAACGGTGACGCTGCGCGAAGTTGGACGAGAGCGCGCCCGACGACTGGCCGAAGGAAATGCCGAGCAGGACAAAGCCAAGCAGCATGAAGGCGATCTCGCCGCTCTCGCCGGCATCGAGCAACTGCGGCGCGAAGCCGCTGAACGCCGCGATGGCGACCGCCGAGACGCCGAGCAGCGTGCGCCGGCCGACGCGATCGGCGAGATAGCCCGAGGCGACGATGGCGAGCACGCCGACCGCGCCCGCAACCGCCTCGATCACCAGGAAGCGCATCGGGCTTTCGGTGGTGAACAGATTGACCCACGAAAGCGGGAACACGGTGACCATATGGAACATCGCGAAGCTGGCGAGCGGCGCGAAGGCGCCCACGGCGATCAGCCGCCATTCGGAACGCAGCGTGTCGATCACCGGCGCGGGCTCCAGCTCGCGCGCTTCAAAGAGATGCGCATATTCCGGCGTCACCACGATGCGCAGGCGCGCGAACAGCGCCACGACGTTGATCGCGAAGGCGACGAAGAAAGGATAGCGCCAGCCCCAGTCGAAGAAATCGGCCGCCGGGAGCAGCGCGGTGAGGAAGGCGAAGAGCAGGCTGGCGACGATCAGGCCGAACGGCGCGCCAAGCTGCGGGATCATCGCATACCAGCCGCGCTTGCTGGCGGGCGCGTTCATCGCGAGCAGCGAGGCCAGGCCGTCCCACGAGCCGCCGAGCGCGACGCCCTGGCCGATGCGGAACAGCGCGAGCAGCAGCGCCGCGCCGACGCCGATCGTCTCATAGCCCGGCAGGAAAGCGATCGCCGCCGTCGACCCGCCGAGCAGGAAGAGCGCGATGGTGAGCTTTGCGCCGCGGCCGTAAAGATGGTCGATCGTCGTGAAGATCAGCGTGCCGACGGGGCGCGCGACGAAGGCGAGCGCGAAGAGGGCGAAGCTGTAGATCGTGCCGGTGAGCGCATCGACATAGGGGAAAATCAGCTTCGGAAAGACCAGCACCGAGGCGATCGCATAGACGAAAAAATCGAAAAACTCCGACGTGCGTCCGATGATGACGCCGATGGCGATTTCGCTCGGCGCGATCTTGTGGCCGCCGCGCGCATTGATGTCGCGGGCATCCTGTTCAACGGACGTCGTCATGGCGGATTGCGCACTCATTTTTCGACTCCTGGAGCGGCGCTCCGACAATGTATAGTATACCATTATATATCTGGCCACGACCGACCGGGCGCAGCCAAGGTTGCCCCCTTCGTCGTTCGGGCGGCCCAATGGGATTGGACAAAATGTCCTATGTCGCACCGCAACATGCAGGGGTAGGCGCGCGCATCATGCTCGAAAAATCCAGCCGAATCCGGCGCTCTCTCCGCCTCGCATCAGTGCTCGCCGCCCTGCCCCTGCTCGGCGCGTGCAAGTTCGAGGTGCTTCATCCCGCCGGCGACGTCGCCCGTCAGCAGGGCGACCTGGTGATGATATCCACGGGGTTGATGCTCCTTATCATCATCCCGGTGATGGCGCTGACCGTGTTCTTCGCGTGGAAATATCGCGAATCGAACAAGGAGGCGGACTATCAGCCCGACTGGGATCATTCGACCGCGCTTGAGCTGGTCATCTGGGCCGCGCCGCTGCTCATCATCATCTGCCTTGGCGCGCTGACCTGGGTCGGCACCCATCTGCTCGACCCGTATCGCCCGCTGGCGCGCACCGCGCCGGGCGAGCCGGTGAAGGCCGGGGTCGAGCCGCTGCAGGTCGAAGTGGTCGCGCTCGACTGGAAATGGCTCTTCATCTACCCGCAATATGGCATCGCGACGGTGAACGAGCTGGCCGCGCCGGTCGGCCGCCCGATCAGCTTCCGCATCTCATCCTCCTCGGTGATGAACAGCTTTTACGTGCCGGCGCTCGCCGGGCAGATTTACGCCATGCCCTCGATGGAGACCAAGCTGCACGCCGTCTTTAACAAGGAAGGCGTGTATCGGGGCTTCTCCGCCAATTATAGCGGCGCGGGCTTCTCCAAGATGCGTTTCGACGCCAAGAGCCTGAGCGACGCGGGCTTCGACGCCTGGGTGAAGCAGGCGCAGGCGGCAGGCGGCTCGCTTGACCGCGCGGCCTATCTCAAGCTCGAACAGCCGAGCGAAGGCGTGCCCGTCACGCGCTTCGCCAACGTCGAGGCCGGCCTGTTCGACGCAGTCGTCAATCTCTGCGTCGAACCCGGCAAGATGTGCATGCACGACATGATGGCGATCGATGCGCGCGGCGGCCTGGGCCTTGCCGGCATCGGCAATGTCCGCCCGCTGGTCTATGACAAGTCCGGCGCGCGCGGCACGGGCGCAAGCCCCGCCACCACCGCCAGCGACCGGATGATGGTCGCCGCACTCTGCGCCCCGATGAAGGGCGCGATCGAGAAGGCGCCGCTGCCCAAGCCCGTCGACCTCGCGCCGTTGCGCGGCCTGGGCCTGTCGCGCCCCGGCGCATCGTCCAAATCGCTGCTTGTCGCCGACGCCGACCGCGCGCCGCCGCCCAGCCCCCGATCCTGATTTCGGAAGATCGACATGTCCGCTGAACAGACCATGCCTTACAGCCCGATCTTCGGGAAGCTGACGCTTGAGGCCATTCCCTATCACGAGCCGATCCTGATCGGCACCTTCGCCGGCGTGGCGCTGGGCGGCATCGCGCTGCTCTGCCTGCTCACCTATTTCCGGCTGTGGGGCTATCTCTGGAAGGAATGGTTCACCAGCGTCGATCACAAGAAGATCGGGATCATGTACATGATCCTCGGCCTCATCATGTTCCTGCGCGGCTTTGCCGACGCGCTGATGATGCGCGGCCAGCAGGCGATGGCCTTCAATGGTTCGGAAGGCTATCTGCCCGCGCACCATTATGACCAGGTGTTCACCGCGCACGGCGTGATCATGATCTTCTTCGTGGCGATGCCCTTCGTCACCGGCCTCATGAACTATGTCGTCCCGCTCCAGATCGGCGCGCGCGACGTGAGTTTCCCCTTCCTCAACAATTTCAGCTTCTGGATGACCACGGCGGGCGCCGTGCTCGTCATGGCCTCGCTGTTCATCGGCGAGTTCGCGCAGACCGGCTGGCTTTCCTATCCGCCGCTTTCGGAGCTGGCCTACAGCCCCAATGTCGGCGTCGATTATTATATCTGGGCGCTGCAGATAGCCGGCGTCGGCACGACATTATCAGGCATCAACCTGATCGTGACGATCATCAAGCTGCGCGCGCCGGGCATGACGATGATGAAAATGCCCGTCTTTACCTGGACGGCGCTGTGCACCAACGTGCTGATCGTCGCTTCCTTCCCGGTGCTGACCGCCGTGCTGGCGCTGCTCGGGCTGGACCGCTACGCCGGCACCAATTTCTTCACGAACGACTTCGGCGGCAGCCCGATGATGTACGTGAACCTGATCTGGATCTGGGGCCACCCCGAGGTCTATATCCTCATCCTGCCGATCTTCGGCGTGTTTTCCGAAATCGCCTCGACCTTCACGGGCAAGCGCCTCTTCGGCTACACGTCGATGGTCTATGCGACGGTGTGCATCACCATCCTGTCCTACGTGGTTTGGCTGCACCACTTCTTCACCATGGGTTCGGGCGCGAGCGTGAACAGCTTCTTCGGCATCACCACCATGGTGATCTCGATCCCGACGGGCGCGAAGATGTTCAACTGGCTGTTCACCATGTACAAGGGGCGCATCCGCTTTGAACTGCCGATGATGTGGACGATGGCCTTCATGCTGACCTTCGTGATCGGCGGCATGACGGGCGTGATGCTCGCGGTTCCGCCCGCCGACTTCGTGCTCCACAACTCGCTGTTCCTGATCGCGCACTTCCACAATGTGATCATCGGCGGCGTCGTGTTCGGGACGTTCGCGGCGATCAACTACTGGTGGCCCAAGGCGTTCGGCTTCAAGCTCAACAGCTTCTGGGGCAAGGTCAGCTTCTGGTGCTGGGTCCCCGGTTTCTGGCTGGCTTTCGCGCCGCTCTATGTGCTGGGCCTGATGGGCGTCACCCGCCGCATGCGCGTGTTCGACGATCCCTCGCTGCAGATCTGGTTCCTCATCGCAGGACTGGGCGCGCTTCTGATCGCCGCCGGCATCGGCTCCATGCTCATCCAGTTCGCCGTCAGCATCTGGAAGCGCGAGGAACTGAAGGACGAGACCGGCGACCCCTGGAACGGCCGCACGCTCGAATGGTCCACCAGCTCGCCCCCGCCCGAGTATAATTTCGCCTTCACCCCGGTGATCCACTCGCTGGACGCCTGGGCGGAGATGAAGCAGCTCGGCGTCAAGCGTCCGACCGAAGGCTTCCGCCCGATCCACATGCCGCGCGGCACCGGCGCCGGCGTCATCCTGGCAGGCATCAGCCTGGTGCTGGGCTTCGCGCTGATCTGGCACATCTGGTGGCTTGTCGGCCTGAGCTTCGTCGGCCTGATCGCCACCGCGATCGGCCACACCTTCAACTATAAGCGGGACTTCCACATCCCGGCCGAGACGGTGCTCGCCACCGAGGCCGAACGGACCCGCCTGCTCGCCGCTGGAGCCTGAGAATGACCGCGACGACGACTACACTGGCCGGCGGCGCCGCCGATACGGCGCGCTTTTACGAGCTGGACGAGCACGACCATCCCGAAGGCGGCAGCACCATGCTGGGCTTCTGGATCTACCTGATGAGCGACTGCCTCATCTTCGCGATGCTGTTCGCGGCCTATGCCGTGCTCGGCGGCAACTACGCCGCCGGCCCCGGGCCGCGCGACCTGTTCGAGCTGCCGCTGGTCGCGCTCAACACCGCGATGCTGCTCTTCTCGTCGATCACTTACGGCTTCGCCATGCTGGCGGTGCAACGCCGCAATCTGGCGCAGACGCAGATGTGGCTGGCGATCACCGGGCTGTTCGGCCTCGCCTTCCTCAGCATCGAGCTTTACGAGTTCTCGCACCTCATCCATGAGGGCGCGGGGCCGTGGCGCAGCGCCTTCCTCTCCGCCTTCTTCACGCTTGTCGGCACGCACGGGCTTCACGTCACCTTCGGTTCGATCTGGCTGGTGACGATGATGGTCCAGATCGGCCGCCACGGGCTGATCCCCGCCAACCGCCGCCGGCTGATGTGCCTCAGCCTCTTCTGGCACTTTCTGGACGTCATCTGGATCGGCGTCTTTACCTTCGTCTATCTGATGGGAATGCTGCGATGAGCGATCACCATGACTCCGTCGCCGAGCCGCACGGCAGCCTGCGTGACTATGTCATCGGCTTCGTC
>QFNN01000080.1 GCA_003240855.1 Sphingomonas sanxanigenens | reverse complement strand
GCGGTTTCGGTGCTCACGACGCGCCTCGCTCCTCAGCCGCGCTTGTAGCCCACCTTATAAAGAACGGTCAAATCTGCTTATGTGATAAGTGCAATTATCAAAGGTATATAATGCAAAGCATCAGAGTGGTTGTATAGTAATCCTCCCTTCGTTATACATAGATTACATATGATTGTTTTTACTGGATTTTTTGGCCGTGTCTCATGCGTTTCCTGACTTCGAGACCACCGAACCGCCCTCGCTGGCGGATCTCGAGGCGCTGGGAACAGCCCAGGCGCACGCGGCCCTCGCGCTCGGTAAGCTCGATGCGGCGCTCGCCTGGTGCCCGCCCGACATCCATCCCATCTTCGCTTCGCGCCTCATCCGTGAGACGCTGATCTCGGCGCTCCGGCAGGAAGGGCATCCATTCACCGACGCACGCTTCCACGCCTGGTTTGCTGGCCTTATACCCCTTTCCGACGAACCACTCCAGTTCGCACTTGCCCCCCGCGCGCTCGCGACCACCCTGCTCGCGGAGATGACCCGCAGCCGCTGGACGCCGCTCGCCGACGCGGCGCTGGGGCTGGAAAAAGCCTGTCTGGCGCTGCGCGATCCCGACAGCGCTGCCGCCGTCGAAACCGCAAAGGCCGCGATCGACGAGGCCGCGGCCCTGGTCGCGGCGCTCGAGCCGGCCCCCCTCCCCTTCACCGCTCTCGCCGCCCTCCACCGCGCCATCGGCCAGAGCCCGCGCTTCGCTCCCGCCGAGCGGACGACCGACACGATCGCGCTCGCGAACCGGCAAGTCGTGATCGAGCGGCCGCGCCCACCTTCCCCGCGCTGGGCGATCGAATGCGCCTTTGGTGCGCATCTCCAAGCCACCGGCGCCCATGGTGCGGCGCTGCCGCTGAACGGTCTGATCCGGCTCGACACGGTGCGCGCGGCCGACGTCGACGACAACCCGGCGCACGCCGCCATTGTTCAGGCCGAGGCGTTGCGCGATGTCCTGGAGCACCTCTACAGCCTGGTCGCGAAAGCCCGCGACACGCGCCAGGCGCTGGCCGATCGCTACCGTGCGAAGCGGGCGAATTCGCGCGTGCCCCAGCTCTATGGCCTCCTCGCCAGCTTCGGTCCGCTGCGGTCGTCGCAGATCGAGGCAGTGCTGGGCGTCACCCGCCTTGGGGTCCGGAAAATGCTGGAGGCCTTGTCGGAAGCCGGCGACCTGGCCATCGAAACCGTTTCGGGCGTCAAGCTCTACTCGGTCACGCGCGGCAGACCGTCCGTTCCCCCCACCGCCCTGGCCGACGAACCGAGCCAGTTTTCCAGCGAGGCGATCGAGGACTATGATGCCGCCCTCGCCAAGATCGACGCCTTGCTGGCACGCTATGACGATCAGTCGGACGACCAGGCCTGAAAACCGGCAAAAATTTTGCCCCCGCAAATGCCCCTTACAGCGCCAAAACGGGCGTAGGCCAGCCCAGACTTACGGCAGCGACCCCAAATCGCGCTGTCCGGGCTTCTGAGGGCGATTTTGCCAACCGAGGCCGCCCGGCCCGCGATCATTCGTCCATTTTTGCGCCGATGCGCTGTTCATCGAGCGATAGAAGCCATAATTGTCTCCAGGCCCCGCGGGGCGACCGAGCGGCTCGCCCCGCGCTTCCGCGCGCTGGGCAATGGACAGATAGGTTTGCAACAGCATCGGCAAATCGGGTTCCCAGCGGCGGCCGCGCCTGGGCCTGTCGATAGCCGCCTCGATATCGATTCCCTCGACCCTCGGCTGCGGGCGCCGGAAGAACCCCCTCCCCTCCTTCGCAAGCTCGCTCCGGCTGAGCGCGACAAAGCGCTCGAAGCGCCGCGCCGGTTGCGCTCCGCTGCTGTGCCGCAAGGCCAGCAACCGGATCCGCTCGCTCGAAAAATGAAAACGGTTCGCGACGATGGTCTCGACATAGCGCCTGTACCGCTGCGGAGTGACGCCATCGTCGCCTTTGCGGAGAAATTCGATCACGGCCCGATTGTACGCGATCAGCCGCGCCGTCGGGCGCGCCGCGCGCACGATCTCGCGCGCGGCCGCCTCGAGGCGTCCCAGCATCGCCGCAAGGCTACCCTCCCGGCGCGGCCAGTCCCATGCCGGCATCACCGACAAGGGCAGCTGATGCTCGTGACACCACCAGCTCGCGCTCCATATCCAGTCCTTGCGGATATAGAGCGGCCGCCCTTCGGCGATCAGCCCGGACCAGCAGCAAGCGCAGCCATAGCGGCGCAGGGTCAGCGGCAATAGCCAATGCGCAGGCCCAGCGGCAAAACCGTCCATCACCGCATCGCGATCGACGTCCACCGCCCAGCCCAGCCCGGCAACGAGCCCGTCGAATGTTGCATGATGCCGCGCCGGCAGGCCGAGCTTACCCCTCGCGAGGTCATAATTTGCCAGATCGGGATCGACATCGAGATAGCGGAACAAGGTTCTCCGCGAGGTTTCGTGGCGGCGCACGATCCGGTCCAGCCACGAATCGAAGCCCTCCGCAGGCTGGGGGCGCACCCGGAACGCGAGCGGCGTGCGCTCCGGCGCTTCCGGCTTCATAAGAGCCGGTAGGGCGGAAAACGCTTCAGCGCATTGTCGATATCGTCGCGCCTAATGACGCTGCGACCATCGCTTTTCGCGACCTTGGCCGACCAGTGCAGGATCCGCTTGAAATTGCCCGTCACGCCATGGCTCGCAGTGCAAATCGGTTCGGCGAGATCGGGCTCGGCGAGCCGGTTAGGCTCGACAAGGCCCATGCCGCGCGCCAGCGCCCGGATCAGCCGCTGTGACGCCTCCCCCGGCTCCCACAGCGGCAAGCGCAGGATGATCGAGCGCGAGGCGAGTTCGACATCTTCGGAAAAAATATACTCGGCCACGTCCAGGCCCGCCACAACCAACGGCACATTGCCGGCGCTCATCAAATAGCGGAAAGTATCGAGCGTATCGCGGCGCGCCTTGCCGCTGGCCGTCAGAATCACATGGACATTGTCCACCGCGACAAGCCGGGTGCCCTGCTTGCCGAGCAGATCGACGACCCTGAGGTCCGCGACCTTGTGGGTCGTGCTGGTGACAGGCCAGCCTTGCTGCCACAGCAGAGCGAGATTGATCTTGAGCGAGGTCGGGCTTGAGGGGATGACCGTCCTCAGCACCGGCTGATAGCGCGCATCACCCCAATCGGGCGGCTCGGGAAAGTCCGCGGTCAGCCGCCGTTGCACTTCACGCAGGATCGAGGTCTTGCCCATGCCTGAATCGCCGACTAGGACGATGCACGTTGGCCGTTCCTCGGGATCGTCATGGGCCACGTCGACGATCGTCTCGACGGCATTGCGCGCTTCGTCAAAGGCGATCCAGAAGGGCAGCGATGGTGCTGGTCCCATCAGCCGATCCGGTCCCAGTCTTCGCCGAGTTCGGCCGCGGGTTTCCAGATCACGGGCTTGGCCGCCGGCGTTTTTGGACGCCGCAGATCGGCCACGGTCGCCCCCTCCCCTTCGCGGCGCTTGGCCTGGCGCCGCGCCTCCTTCGTGCGAACGCGGGCGCGGTGTATTTCCTGATTTGCGGCGGCCACCGCCCGCGCCGTCGCCGCGCGGCCGCCATCGGCCTGGTAGGCCCGCCCCAGCGCCCGCACGCCTGCCCTGGCGGCTTCCCAGTCCGCCTCCCAGACATCGGGATAGTCGCCGATAACCGGCAATTCGACATAGCGGCCATCGAGATCGGCGTAGACATGCTGAATCGTCCGCTCGTCCCAGCTGATTTCGATCTTTTGGCCGATCCGAACGGCAAGCTCCGGATGCCAGTAATGGCGATATTTGATCTGAATGCCCTTGGCATGGACCGTCAGCGACTTCGACGGCAGAAACTGGCGGAACAGCGCGTCGGAAGCGACCGACACGGGCAGCAGCGGGCCGTGCTTCGCCGCTTCGCGCGCCCACATCTGGGCCGGGCACAGGCCGCCCAGCGCGCTATGCGGCGCGTGATGATAGATCGCGATCTGGCACAAGAGCCAGCGCTCGAATTCTGCAAGCGTCATCGCCGCGTTCGCCTCGGCATCATAGCCGTCGCGCGCCGCCACATTCGATCCGGTCGCACCGGGCAAGAGCCGCAGCTTTCCAACCATCGTGCCGATCAGCCGCTCGATATGTCCGCCAAGGTGAGCCGGCCCGGGCCGCCGAACATCGGGGGCGATCCCGTTTCGGATACAGGCGCGCCTAAAAGCCTCCGAGCGATGCGGTTTGGCCTGATCGGCATGCCAGCGCCGGAAGAGGCCGTGCATCGGATAGCTGACGTCGACGCGCAGGTGGGAAAGGACCGGCTCTTTGGGCAACACAGCGCTCGCTACCGCCCGCCCGCACCGGAAGATCGAAGGGTCGCCGAAGCTCACATAATAGCCCAGAATCGACCGGGTCCAGATGTCGATGAGGAAGGTGATCCACGGTCTTCCGAGATGTTCGCGCCGCAGGCTATCGACCAGGATCACATCGCCCTTGGTATGATCCATCTGCACCAGATCGAGAAATCCCTCGCTGGCATATTCGCCGGGGTGCGGCTCATGCGCGCTCCGCGTCTTCGATCCCATCGTCGCTTTCGCCCAAACACGGCTCGGAATCTCGGCCAGCAGCCGCTCGATCGTCTTCTCGCTCGGGATCAGATCGGCGGGAAACCGATGATCTCCGTTATACGCGTGCAGCAGGCCCCAGATCTGCCGCGCCGCTTCCGCGCGCGATGGCGCGACCATCTTGAGCGCGATTTCGTCAATCAGCGTATCGATGGCGACCCTCACCTCGGGATCGATCCTGTGCGATCCGATAGCGGGTCCGCGCGGTTTTGGCGCCAGCGTTTCGGCAACGGGATGCAGCCGGAAGCGCGCGGCAAGTGTCCGTATCCGCCGCTCTTTGAGGCCGGTTGCCTCGGATATCGCCTGAACCTGCGCCGCAGTCACCGGGCCGCTAAGCGATATATGTCGCCGGAAATGCGGGTAGAGCGCCAGGCCCGTCTCGAGAGATTTGAGGCGCCGACGGGGCGCAGGAGACGGCTTGCGCTCAATCATGGAACGGGCTCCCCAACGATTTTTGCTGCCCGCGGAATGTAGCTTATTTTGTCTAAGGCCGCGACGTGCATATCGCCCTGGACAGATTTACTTGCAGCTCATTCGACATAATCTATTGATATTACTAGGCATTATGGAAATGCAGCCTATTCTGTCGGCTGACATCTGGACGAGTTCGCTGAATTTGACGGTTGGCGGCAAGCGCTGCTCTCAAACGAGCCGCTTGAATGGCGCGATGCTCTTCCCACGTCGGTGGTCGATCCACCCGGGGCGGCCGAGCACCCTCCCCTCATTCGTGCCATCGACCGTGTCCGGCAATATTCACGGCAACTCGGCACGATCACGCCCTGGCTTGGTCTACCCTTCTCCCTTCGTGATCAGGGTCTATCCCACGTCCCACTGCCCTGCCTCTGCGGCGGCGCCAAGGCTATGCGGCTGAAGCCGCGGCTGTCCGACGCGGACTGGCTGCCGATCGTGAGGTCGCTGCAACGTGCAGCCGCTGATGGGACTGAGCGGCTCGATCAACTCGAACGACTCTATCGTGACGCGCAGCGCGCGATCGTCAGCGAGTACAGACCGGGCGCCCTCCCCTCTTTGGCCGCTCTGACCATTCACCGTCCTCTTCTCTCACCGCAATTTGTCTCCGAGGCTCTCGGCCTCACTATAACTGGTGCGAGCAAGCTCCTCGAGCGCGGTGTCGGGTCTGGGTTGCTGGTCGAAGTCACGCGGCGTCGTTCCTGGCGCGTTTTCGTGGCCGGTGATCTCGCGGTGGCATTCGGATATGCCTCTCCCCAGCGCGGTCGACCGCGATTGGAGCCCCCTCCCCCACCTGCCGATCGAAGCCTCAGGCAGGTTTTCGACTCGTTCGATGAGCAGATGGCGGAGATCGATCGCCTTCTGTCCCGCTCTTGATCCAGCTATCGTCGCGATGAAGACGCCGTCGACGCGAGAGTCGCGTGCTGCGGTTTGGCCGATTTCCGCCGTTTTCTCCCTGTGCCGCGTTATGTGCCGCGTGTTGTAACGCGCTGGGTGCCGCGATTGCGCTCTGCCTAGCGTTCGCGCGGCGCAGCGCGCTGGCGCGTGCGGCATCGCGAGCCGCAGCGCGTGCGCTTGTGCGTTTACTGGCGCTTGCGTCCTCGCTGCTAACGGCGCTTGCTGTTGCGCGTGTGCCATTCCCAGCGCGGTCAGTAGCGCGGTCGCCTTGCACCGCGCTTACACAGGCGCTATGAGAAGCGCAGATCAATTGTGCCGCGCTGCCTGTGCCACGTCACATGGGTGCCGCGCCCGCGACCCACAGGGAGCTATTTCGTGCCAGTCATCACTATCGCGCAGAGCAAGGGTGGAGCAGGCAAGACGACGCTTGCGCTTGCCCTCGCATCGGAATTCGAGGCACTGGGCGGCTCGGTGTTCATGCTCGACGCCGACCGTCAAAACAGCCTGTTGAACTGGCACCGGGATCGGATCGCAGCGGGCAGGGGAGGGGACTCGCGCATCGCCGTCGAGGACGCCTCGCAGCTGCGGGACTCGGATATCGGTGCCGCGATCGGACGAGCGCGCGAGGCGGCCCAGCTCGTCGTCGTCGATTCCGAGGGAACGTCGAACTTCAAGACCGCCTATGCCGCTATGGATTCCGACTTTGTCGTCATCCCGACACGGTCATCGCGGCTCGATCTCGAGCGAACCGTCGAAACCAGCGATATGCTCGAGAAAATGTGCCGCGGCGTCCCATACCGCGTGCTCATCACCCAGACAGGGCAGGTGGCCCGCTCCAAAGCCGAGTGGGAGATCGACGGTCAAATCAGGAAAGCTCTCCCGACCTTCACCGACCAGATGTTCACCCTCGACGCCTTTCGCGCCATGTCGAACTACCGGATGACCCTCGCTGAGGTCGAAGCTGCCAACCTCGCCAAGACGGAGAAAGCGCGCCGCATCGCGCAAAGCGTCCTCGCCGATATTCTCAGCGAAATTCAGAACAAGGAGGCAGTCGATGCCTGAAGAAAAAGCCGCCGTGAGCAGCATGGGCGACATCATCGGATCGACACGGCAGCGCCTGGAGCAGCCAGAAGCGCCCGCCGATCGTCTCCGCGGGCTCGTTGCCGCTACAGCCGCGCCCAAACCTGCCAGCACGCCGCCAGTCCAACGCGAACCCGCCGGATCGGCGCTCCCAGCCAACTATTTTCCGCAGGTTACTGCCGATCTCGGCGTCACACCCAAGCGCAAGCCCCAGCGCGGTCCGGCCCGGTCGCTCCATATCAGCATGCGCCTGTCGCCTCCTGAGCGCGACCGCCTCGTGCGCTGGTGCGACGACCGCAACCTCAGCCTCCCGGACGGGATCATGGCGCTGATCGATCTGGCCGAAGGGGAGGGGAGGGCGCCCGAATAGGCCCGGTCTCGCTTTATGTGAGGAAACGGGGGAGGGCAGGCTATCCCTAAGGCCGGCCACGAAGCCCGACGAAACTTTTGCAGAAGCCTTCCCAGGATTTGTAGAGCGGCACGCCCGTCAGGGTCTTGAGCCGGTCGCCCATCTTCTCGCGAAACGCCCCGGCGATCAGATCCTTGTCCCAGCCGCCCCCGAAATCGGCCACAATCGTCAACAGGCGCTGATCCCCGCAGAAATGCATCGATCCAGTGGGGAAGGGCTTGCTCGACGGCAATGCCGCCACAGGGGCGGCCGCCGGAATGGCCGCGACCTCCTCGACGCTGCCATCGCGCCTGGCACGGCGTCCGACCTTGGGCCGATCGAGCTCCTTTGCCGTCTCTTCCTGCTCAACAGGGTCCTTGGGGCTGAAGGTCAGCTTGACCGCCTCGACCGGCCGGCCGCGCCCGGACCCCCGGATTTCTTCCCATTCCACGATGAAATCGGCGAGCTGGTCGATCTCCGCCTTCGATTTGACGAGCACGTCACGCCGAAACTCGGCGAAGTTCTTGAAGCTGCCGTCGGGCACACCCAGACGTCGGCGCAGTTCATCGACGTTCATTTTGACGACGCGGTTCTGCCGATTGATGATCAGGCAGCCAAGATCGTACAAGGTGAGCGAATAGCGCGACTGGAGCGCAAGCATCACCCCGAGGTTCACCCGCGCATAGTAATCCGAACGCTGGATCACGCGCTTGAAGCTCTCTGAGAACTGAAACTCCACGACGCTCATGCCGTCTTCGGAGATTTCCTCGACGCAGCTCGACAGCAGCGACTGCGACATGATCGCAGGCTTACCCTTCTTCGAGGTGGTCCGGATACGGACGATCACGCGTAGCAGTTCGTCCATTACCGGCTGGATGCGCTCGTTACCCTTGTGCGAGCCGCGCAGTTCCTTCTTGGTGATCGTGAAAGTCTTGCTGTCTTCGCCGGCTTCCGGTCCCGCTTTCCGCAACATCAGTGCGAAAGCCTTTCTTCCGGCCGCACTCAACGACCCCGTCTCGAACTCGGATTCGACTAATTCCCCAGGTTTACTTACAAAGTCGAGGTCGCGGCGGCGAATCACGTCAGCAACCCGCAACGTCCGACTCAGACCCTCCAGGTCAGGCGGAACCTCGATTTCCACGGTGTCCGAATCGAGCTTCATGTGAGTTGCATACCATCAGCTTGTCATAATGAGAACCGCCCCCCGTTCACTCACATAGACGTGCCCCCAGACGCTCATAGAGACGTCGTTGGCCCATGCGATCACCAGCCCCCAAGCGCTCACATAAAGTCGCCGAGCCCTCGGCACGCGACTCGCGTTCCCGAGCCGAGTCGCGATCACTCCCCCGAAAACTCACATAAAAGATTCGTGTCGCGTGGCCGCGTCGAAGCGGCGAGCAGGGCCGCGCAGCGCGTGACCCCCGCCGACTCACATATAGATCTTCATATCATGTTGGTTTAATTGGCTTTTCTTGGCATCCCCCAATCGCTCACATAAAGGTGGAGAAATTCCTTATTTCGAACGCCCCATTTTCGCGGGCCGCCCCCGAGACCTCACGCAAAGATCCGCACGCCTCGGCCACGATCCCCCAATCGCTCACATAAAAGAGCATCTCCGATGTCGGCGATCTTCCCCGAAGCAAAAACATACGGGGATTCAGGGATTTCCCGGCAGCTCTTTAGCCCGTTTCGCCTGAGTCCCCCGAGAACTCACATTGTCCCCCGATCACTCAGGCTCCAGCCCCCCCTGGCTCGCACAGACGCCCCCGAGCCCTCACACTGAAGCCCCCGTCTCCTCACAAGGAGAGCACTCAACCTATTGGTTTACCGTCGTAAACGGCCCCTGAATCTTAGAATCAATGAATCTATGAAGCTCCCGCGCTCCGCTTGGGCGTTTTTAAGATTTGATTCTTCAAGAGGAGCAGAACGACCGTCCCGCAAAGCCGGTTAGCTGCGCCCCAGGATAAGGTGAGCCGGCAGAGAGGCAAGGGGGAGCATGGGCCGCGAAAGGAACTGCCAATGGCCCTTGTCGCGCTCAGACCAACCCAGGACCTCATCGATCTAGTCGGCTCGCTCGGGGGAACCTGGCACGGACGCACCGCGATGTGTCCGTGTCCCGCCCACGCCGACAGCACGCCCAGCCTCTCCATTCGCCAAGGCAACCAGGGTATTCTCGTCACCTGCTTTGCCGGCTGCGACCGGGAAGATGTTCTGCGTGAGCTTCGGCGGGTCCCGAGCCGTGGTCGCTTCGCCTACACCGACACGCCCACCGCGCGGTCCGGCAACGCCGAGCGGCTCTGGGACGAGGCGCTCCCTCTCGATGGCACGCTCGCCGAGCGCTATCTTCGCCTGCGACATCTCTGGCCTGTAACCCATGACCTGCGCTTCCACCCGCGCTGCCCCTATCGGCCCAAGCCGTGGACGACCTATCATCCTGCGCTGATGGTCGCGGTGCGGGAAGGGCGGCGCCTGACTGCCGTCCAGCGGATATTCCTCGACCCGTTGACAGCCCGATATCGGATGAAGCTGATGCTCGGCCGGCCGGGGCAAGGCGCATGGCAGGGAGGAGGGCAGGCAGTTCCTGTGCTGGCGCTGGCCGAGGGCTTCGAAACCGCGCGCGCCTTCACCATCCTCCACGACATACCTTGCTGGACGAGCCTTGGAGCCCGCCGGCTCGACCAGCTCCTGCTTCCGTCATCGCTGACCTCGCTGATCCTGGCCGTCGACAACGATGCCGAAGGCGCGATCGCGGCAGAGCGGGCAGCCCTGCGTTACGCCAGGCCGGATCTCGCGATCACCCCCATGCCCCCCAAGGGCGTCAAGGACTGGGCCAAGGTTCTCGAGATGAGCCGGCGATGACCAGGGTCTCGCCAACGGCAGCCTGGCATTGGCGCGGCACCTTGGGAAACTTCCTGATTGCCGGAGGCAACGCGGGAGAGGAAGGCAATGTCCGGAGGAGCGCATGGCACGCATTGCGATCATCGATGGACACCCCGATACTGATCGGGCGCGCTTCGTTCACGCGCTGGCGGATGCCTATGCGGCGGGTGCCGAGGCAGGCATCCACGAAGTCCGCAGGATCGATATCGCGTCCCTGGATTTTCCGATTTTGCGCTCGGCCAAAGAATGGCGCGAGGCCAATCCTGTAGACACGATCCACACGGCGCAAATCGACATTCGGTGGGCCGACCATCTCGTGATCCTCTATCCGCTTTGGCTCGGCGACGTGCCCGCTCTCCTCAAAGCCTTCCTCGAGCAGGTCATGCGGCCCGGCTTTGCGATCGATGAAACCGAACCTGATCAGCCAGCAAGACTGCTCGGTGGCTGGTCGGCGCGTATCATCGTGACGATGGGGATGCCCGCACCTTTCTATCGGTTCTTCTACCGGGCCCATAGCCTCAAGAGCCTCGACCGCAATCTGCTCCGCCTCGTCGGCATCGCACCCGTTCGCTATTCGATCATCGGCGGCGTCGAGAAGGGTGGCGGACACCGGAAACACTGGCTGCACTGCGTCCGCCAGCTTGGCCGGGACGCCCGATAGCACTGGTTCGGAAACTGTCGGCGAACCCAAGGCTTTCCGCGATAGCGTAGCCGGCCCCTGCCAACCACCGCGCGACTGGGCAAAGGGAAGGGGGATCGAAGGATTGATGCTGCCGATGGGGCAGCCAGTCCGGAGACCCCACCATGTCCGATCTCTTCGATACCGCCACCGCGGCCGAACGCCGCGCGGCCACGCTTCTCATCGACCGCCTCAGGTCGACGGACCCGATCACCCGGGCCGACCTCAATACGGCGATGATCGAAGGCTATGGCGGGACCGACGCGGACGGGCTCTGGACCCAGCGCGACAGCTTCGAGATTCTCGAGCATGCGCTCGCCCACCACCTCCAGTTCGGTCCCTATCCGCTGACCTCGCTCGATGACGTGATTGCGGCCTGCGACCTGCTCGACCGGCTGCCCACCCAGACCGTTCGCAGCGAAGATCAGATCGAATGGCAGCAGTTCTCGACGCCCGTCGATCTTGCCGCGGTGGCGGTTGTCCTCGCCAATATCCAGAGCGACGATGTGATCCTCGAGCCGAGCGCCGGCAATGGGCTCCTCGTGGCGCATTGCCGCGACTTCGGCTCCCTCCAGCTCAACGAATATGCGTCGGGCCGCCGGGCGCGTCTCGCCGATGTCTTCCCCGACGCGACCGTCACTGGCCACGACGGCGCCACGATCAACTCGAGCCTGGCGGCAGCGGCGCGCCCCAGCCTGATCCTCATGAACCCGCCATTCTCCCGGTCGGTCGGGCTGGGCGCGGACGCACACGCCGCTGTCCGACATCTCCAGGCAGCCCTTCGCCGACTGCAGGCCGGCGGCCGTTTGGTTGCAATCATGCCCGACTGGTTCGGACCCAATGCCCGGATGCGCGATCTCTTCGAGACCACGCTGCGCGATGTCAGCGTGCGGACCTCGGTGCGGCTCGAGAAATGCTATCTGAAGCACGGCACCAGCATCGCGGTCCGGCTGTTCGAGATCGACAAGGTCCCCGGCACGACCATTCCCGCGACGATCCAGCGCACCTCCATCCGCGAGCTCATCGGCGCGCTCACGATCCACGAACGCGCGACCCTCGCAGCGCCATCGGCGCCGACTCCCAAGCGATCGAGCAGCCCCTCGCTGTTCCGCGCCATGAAGAGCAATCGCGCGCAGCCGCGGCCCTATCACGCTCCGGTGCGCAACAACGTACTGCCTGTCGACTACGCGCCGCTCGACACGCCGGCGCCGCTGCTCGACCAGGTCGGTGTCTATCTTCCCTATCGTCCGAGCCGGATCACCTTCGACGCCGCCGGCGAACATCCGACTGCCCTGGTCGAATCCGTCGCGATGGGCTCGATCGCGGCGCCGATCCCGGCCTATGTGCCGCGGCTCCCCGAACGCACTGTCTCCGAACGCCTGCTGTCGGCCTCGCAGCTCGAAACCGTCGTCTATGCGGGACATGCCTGGGACCAGTTTCTACCGGGGAAGTTCAGGCCCGCCAAGGAAGGCGTCGGCCTTGAGGAAGCGCAGGATGGCCGCGCCTATCGCATGGGCTATTTCCTCGGCGACGGGACCGGGGCGGGGAAGGGGCGGCAGGTCGCCGCGTGCATCCTCGACAGCTGGCTCGCCGGCCGCCGCCGGAACATCTGGATTTCGAAGAACGAGGCGCTGCTCGAAGACGCGCGGCGTGACTGGACCGCGCTCGGTGGTCTCGCGGCCGACATCCAGCCCCTCTCCAACTGGAAGATCGACCAGGCGATACCGCTGGAGCAGGGCGTGCTCTTCGTCACCTACCCGACGCTTCGTTCGGCACGCGGTGACCACAGCCGCCTCCAGCAGGTCATCGACTGGGCAGGCGACGACTTCGAAGGCGTGATCGGCTTCGACGAAGCGCATGAGATGGGCGGCGTCGCCGGCGGCGAAGGGGCGCTCGGCAAGAAGGAGGGCTCGCAGCAGGGCATCTCCGGGGTCCTGCTCCAGAACCATCTGCCCGGCGCGCGCGTGCTCTACGCCTCGGCAACCGGCGCCTCCGACGTCAACAACCTCGCCTATGCCGTGCGGCTGGGCCTGTGGGGGCCGGAAACCGCCTTCAGCAACCGCGAGCAGTTCATCTCCGGCATCCGCAAGGGCGGCATCGCCGCGATGGAGCTCGTCGCTCGCGATCTGAAGGCGCTCGGCCTCTACACCGCCCGCGCGCTCAGCTTTGCCGGCGTCGAATATGACATCCTGCGGCATGAACTGACGCGCGAGCAGATCGCGATCTACGACGCCTATGCCGACGCCTGGGGAATCATCCACCGCAACATGGAGCATGCCCTCGAATTGACGGCTGTGGTCGACGGGCTCGAAAATGCGACGCTCAACAGCGGCGCCAAGGCGTCGGCGCGCTCGCGGTTCGAGTCGACCAAGCAGCGCTTCTTCGGCCAGCTCCTCCTCAGCATGAAACTCCCGACCGTGATCGCGGCGGCGAAGGCGCATCTCTCAGCGGGCCAATCGGTGGTCCTTCAGCTGGTCACGACCGCGGAATCGATCCTGGATCGGCGGCTTGGCGACCTCTCGCCCGACGAGCGGGCGAACCTGGAAATTGATCTCAGCCCCCGTGAGTATGTGTAATGTTGAGCTCAACATTAAACCGCTTCTTTGCAGTCGCAGTTTATGTCGAGCGTGGCGGCGGGAGGCGCAGGTTTCCTTCGGTTTTCCATGATTTCACTCCAGATAACTACGGTTCCGTCGAC
>QFNN01000003.1 GCA_003240855.1 Sphingomonas sanxanigenens | reverse complement strand
GAATGGTGCGGCCGGCCGCATCAGGGGCGCCTACGCCGTAAGCATCCCAATGGGCACCGAACATCACGGCCTCGTCACTGTGCGTCGTGCCAGCAATTTTTGCCAGAATATTATGGCTTTGGACAATATCGTGCTTCACCGTCAGATCGGTGGACAACGTCTCGCCGGTCAACTCGACTGGTCGGAAATCTGACCTTCGCGCCGCGATACGCAACGCATCAAGATCAAGGCCCGATGCCCTGAACATCGCCTTTGCGGCATCTCCGCTGATCCAGCCCTGCAACAACACAGGCTCACGCTCCTGCGGGATGCCATAGTTGGTGCCGCCGGGAGCGGTCACAGTGGACCAGCCATAGCCCGCCCCGGCCTCGTCATGCACAATCAGCGCCGCCAGTGCGCCGCGACGCGCAGCTTCCTCATATTTGTAAGTCCAGCGCCCATAATAGGTCATGCGACGACCGCCGAACTTGCCCGCAACCGGCTCGTCGGGCGTGGCGGAGAAATCGGGATCGTTCACGAGGAGCACCACGACCTTGCCCCGCAGATCGACGCCCTTGAAGTCGTCCCACTGCCTTTCCGGCGCATTCACGCCATAACCGACGAATACCATCGGCGCGTTCTGGATCAGGATCCGATCGACTCCGCGGATAGTGCTGACATAGACATCCCTGCCCTGGACGAGCGGCATAGCCTTGCCTCCCGCCGTCGCAGACAACGTGCCCCCCTCAACCTTCGTCCGAACCAGCGGCACGACCTGGGTCCAGCCCCCCTTATCTCCCGCAGGCTGGAGACCGGCTTCCTTCAATCGATCGATCAGATAGGCGATCGTCCTTTCCTCGCCGGGCGTGCCCGGGCCGCGCCCCTCGAACGCGTCCGAGGCGAGTTCCTTGACCGTCGCGTCAAGCGCCTCCGGATTTACCGGCCCAAAATTATTGGCGGATGCAGCGCTCGCCAACAACAACGCGATAAGCATCGACATAGTTCGCACGAGGAACGTCTCCTTCAATATGGCGCATTCGGGCCGGGTCGCCGCCGGTTCAGCAAAGCAGCGTAATCGGGTTTTCGAGCGTGTCGCGAAGCGCGCTCATAAAGCGGGCCGCCACGGCTCCATCGATCGCGCGGTGATCGAAACTGGCGGTCAGGCTAATCACCGTCGCAAGCTCGATCCCGCCATCGACAGTCCACGGCGTGACCCGGCTGGCGCCTGCGCCAAGGATCAACGCCTGCGGCGGGTTGATGACCGGGATCATATCGTCGATCCCGAACATACCCAGATTGGACAGCGAAGCCGTGCCCCCCTGATATTCTTCCGGCATCAGCGCGCCGTCATGCGCCCTCCTGGCGAGCGCCTTGCTCTGGCGCGCTATGGCCGACAGCGAAAGGTTGGCGACATCGCGAAGTACGGGCGTGATCAACCCGCCTTCGATCGCTACCGCCATCGCAATATCGACGCGCCGGAAACTGTAGAGTTCGTCGCCGGCGAACTGAACATTGACTTCGGGAACGCGAACCATCGCGATAGCCATCGCCCTGAGCAGGAAGTCGTTCACCGAGAGCTTGACGCCATGCGGCGCCAGATCGGCGTTGAGCTCTGCACGAAGCCGCAGCAAGCCGTCGAGCACGCAATGGACACTCAGATAGAAGTGAGGCACCGACTGCTTGGCCTCGGTCAGCCGGCGAGCGATTGTGCGACGCATCAAGGAAAGGGCGGTCGCGTCGAACGGAATGTCGTGCGGCGGCGCGGTCTTAGGCTCCAGTGCAGGCTTGATGATGGCGGGGCCCCGCAAGCCTTGCGGGCGTGGAGCCGGCACCCCCAGATCGACGAGAACGATGCGGCCATCGGCGCCGCTGCCGGCGACCCCCTTCAGATCCACGCCCTTCGCCTTGGCGATCCGTCGGGCCAGAGGACTGGCCTCGATCCCATCAGCCAAGGCGTCGCGCGTCGCGGAGTGCATCTCGGGCGAATTGGCGGACGAGCCCGCGCCAGGCTCCGCCGCCACAATCTCATAAGATTGCGGGGTCGATGCAACACCATCGCTGTCGCCAAGCACCGCGATCACCGTACCGACGCAGACATCTTCAGTCCCCGCCGCCACGACGATCGCGGCGATCCGGCCTTCGTCGACGGCCTCGACTTCCATCGTCGCCTTGTCCGTCTCGATCTCGGCGAGAAGATCACCGGGCTTCACGGGATCGCCGACCGAAACGAGCCATTTCGCCAGCGTGCCTCTTTCCATGGTCGGCGAAAGTGCGGGCATTTTCAGCTCGATCGACATGTCATTCCCCCAGAAACAGTTCGGCGGCCGCCTCGACGATCGCATCGACGTCCAGGCGATAGGCGCGATAGAGATCGACGAGATCGCCCGTCTGCCCGAAGCGATCGACACCAAGCGCGCTTACCCGCATGCCCTTCACGCCGCCGAGCCAGGAGAGAGTGGACGGGGAACCGTCCACAATCGTGACGAGCCCGGCATCGGGCGACAAAGCGGAGAGAAGCGTTTCCACGTGGCTTGTCGATGCTTGCCCCGTCCAGCGGCTCGCCAGCCGCGCCGACCAGCCGCGATGGAGCAGATCGGGAGACGTGACGTTCAACAGCCCAAGGCCCGGAATATCATCGACGAGTTGCTCATAGGCGTCGAGCGCCTCGGGCGCGATCGCGCCGGTAAAGACGATAGCGGCTTCGGCGCCCGGCGCGGGGGGCCTCACCCAGTATCCGCCGGCAAGCGCGTCCGATTCCCAACGGTCATCGGCACGCTGGATCTGATTGATCGCGCGCGTGGTGAGCCGCAGATAGACCGATCCCCCCTGCTCCGCCTGCATATGCTCAAACGCCCAGCGCATGATCAGAGCGAGTTCGTCGGCAAAGGCGGGCTCGAAATAGGTCAGCCCCGGCTGCCCCATGCCGATCAACGGCGAATTGATCGACTGGTGCGCCCCGCCTTCCGGCCCGAGCGTCAGGCCCGACGGAGTCGCCACCAGCAGGAAACGCGAATCCTGATAGCAGCCATAGTTCAGCGCATCGAGGCCGCGGGCGATGAATGGATCATAGACCGTACCGATCGGCAGAAGCCGGCTGCCGAAATTGGCGGCCGACAAGCCGAGCGCCGCGAGCATGAGGAAAAGATTGTTCTCCGCAATGCCCAGTTCGATATGCTGGCCGGCGACGTGCCCGGACCATTTTTGCGCCGATGGAATCCGCGCGCCCGCAAAGACGTCCCGCAATTCCTGCCGGCGGAAAAGCCCGCGCTGATTGACGAAAGCGCCAAGATTGGTCGAGACCGTGACGTCCGGCGAGGTCGTGACGATCCGGTCGCCGAGAGGATGCCCCGATTTCGAGATATCCAGCAGAATCCGGCCGAATGCGGCCTGTGTCGACTGCTCCGCCCCTTCGGGAACGGGCAACCGATCGGGCACCGGCACGGCTTCGGCTATGCGCTCCGCGCGAGCGGAGGCCGGACGGCTCGCCTCGACGAAGGCGCGCAGCTTCGCCGCCATATTGTCGCCCAGACCGCCATAGGGTTCCCATTCCTGCCCTTCCGCGATCCCCAGGCTGTCACGCAGCGCCGCGATCTGGCCTGGATTCATCAGGCCGGCATGATTGTCCTTGTGCCCGGCGAACGGCAGCCCCTTGCCCTTGACCGTGTAGGCGATGAACAGCGTAGGCACGTCGTCGGACGCCGCATCGAAAGCCTCGACGAGGCTTTCGATGCAATGGCCGCCGAGATTGGTCATCAGGGCGGCCAGCGCCTCATCGTCATGGGCGGCCAGCAATTGCCCGACCCCCGGGCGGTCGCCGATGTCTGCGATCAGACGGGTGCGCCACGCCGCCCCACCCTGATAAGTGAGCGCCGCAAAATCGGCGTTCGGGCAATTGTCGATCCATTGCCTCAGCGCGTCGCCGCCCTCCTGGAGGAAAGCCGCACGTTGCAGCTTGCCGTGCTTCAGCGTCACGACGCGCCAGCCGCAAGTGGCGAATATATCGTCGAACCGGTTGAACATGCGATCCGCCGTGGTGTGATCGAGCGATTGGCGGTTGTAATCGACGATCCACCAACAATTCCGGATCTGATGCTTGTAGGCCTCGATCAGGCACTCGTAGATATTGCCTTCATCAAGTTCGGCGTCGCCCATGAGCGCGACCATCCGGCCTGCCTCATCCTGCGCCATCTGGCCGTGCGCGATAAGATAATCCTGCACCAGGCTGGCGAAAGCGGTAATCGCGACGCCAAGACCGACTGACCCAGTGGAGAAATCGACCGGAATCCGATCCTTGGTCCGCGACGGATAGCTTTGCGCACCGCCAAAACCGCGGAACCGCTCAAGCTGCTCCCGGGTCTGATTGCCAAGCAGATAGTGAATGGCGTGCAGCACGGGGCCTGCATGCGGCTTGACTGCAACCTTGTCATTGGGGCCGAGCGCGTGGAAATAAAGCGCCGACATGATCGTCGTCATCGAGGCGCAGCTCGCCTGATGTCCGCCGACCTTCAGCCCGTCGCGGCTGTCGCGAATATGGTTCGCATTGTGGATCGTCCATGACGAGAGCCAGCGCAGCCGGTCATCAAGCGCGGACAGGCTGGCGAATAGATCGGTGCGATCCGAGGACGGCGCTGTGGACATCATCGTTTCCTGTAAATCGTGAGTTGGGGACAGTCAGGCAACGTGCGGCGCGAGCGTGACCGGAAAGCCGGCTGCACGAATGTTCGCCACGATCGATCCGAGTTCGTCCGGGTCCGCCAGCTCAAGGTCAATCGCGACATCCGTGGCGCGCGCGGTCGCGCCGCCGAACACGCGCTCATGCTGGACATCGACAATATTGCCGCCGCCCGCGCCGATAATCGTCGCGATGGCGCCAAGCCCGCCGGCATTGTCCAGTGCGTTGACGACAAGGCGCACCAAGTGACCGCCGCGCGCCAGGTGGCGCTGCAAAACCGAGATGAGCACGCGCGTATCGATATTGCCGCCGGAAAGAACAAGGCCGACCCTTTTGCCGCGAAAACGATCGGGCTCCGCCAGCACGGCGGCAAGCCCCGCAGCGCCCGCGCCTTCGCAAAGCGATTTTTCGATCTGAAGCAGGAGCGCGATCGCGTCCTCGATCTTCTTCTCGGGAACAACGATCATGTCGTTCACGAGGTGACGAACATGATGGAGCGTCAGGGCGTCGGCGCTCGCCACGGCGATGCCCTCGGCCACGGAATTGCCGCCACGAACCGGCGCGTCGCCCGCACCGGCGAAGGCGTTTGCCATTGAAGGGTATAATTCCGACTGCACGCCGATGATTTCAACTTCCGGCGACCGATCCTTGAACACCGTGCCGATGCCGCTGATCAACCCGCCGCCACCGACGCCCGCCACCACGACATCAAGCGGCGGACCATCCTGGATCATTTCGAGGCCGACAGTGCCCTGCCCGGCTATAACATGGGGGGCGCTGAACGGATGAATGAGCGTCAACCCCTCCTGTTCGATCAGAGGAGCGAGATGCGCCGACGCCTCGGCGAAGTTCGCCCCCGCAAGAATGACCTTGGCGCCGAAGCCTTCGGTGCGCGCGATCTTGATGCGCGGCGTGCTGCGCGGCATCACGATGGTCGCCGGGATGCCGAGGCGGCGGGCATGCAGCGCCACGCCCTGCGCATGATTTCCCGCCGAAACGGTTATCACGCCCCGCTGCGCCTCATCGCGCGTGAGCGCCAACAGGCGATTGAGGGCGCCGCGTTCCTTGAACGAGGCCGTGAACTGAAGATTTTCAAACTTCAGCCAGATCTCCGCGCCCGTCAGTTCGGACAGGGTCTGCGAAGCCAGAAACGGCGTCCGGACGATCGAGGCCTTGAGGCGGCTCGCCGCGTGTTCGACATCGCCGATTGAAATGAGCGACAGGGCCTCTTCGGAGGCCGTTCCGGCTTGTGACTCGACAACAGATTTCAGCATGTCAATGTGATACGATATAATGGAATATCGGTCCAGTATCCCGGATACAAAAAATCAATGCGCGACAACGACGAGAAGCGCACGCGCGGGGGCATCGGAAAGATTCAGGATCTGGTGTTTCACGTCAGCGGGATAACGGGCGGTTTCCCCTTTGGAGACCTGGGTCCGCTCGGTATCGAGCACGATCGTCACCGTACCTTCCAATATCGTCAGATGTTCGCGCGTTCCCCGCCCATGCGGCGCAGAGATCAGCGCCCCGTTCGGCTCGATAATCACCTCGTACCACTCCAGGCTTCCCACGCGATCGGCCGGGCTCAGGATACGCAATATGCAGGTTCCATCCTCGGTGCGGATCTCGGGCGTGAACGACGCCGACGCAACTTCCAGGAGCGGGCGCGGTTCGGCCGGTTTTGAACCGATCAGCTCCGACACGTCCACTTTGAGCGCTTTGGCCAGCGCCCATACGGTCGCCAGTGTCGGGTTGGTCTGGCCCCGCTCGATCTGCGACAACATGGAGCGGGATACGCCGGACGCCTTGGCGAGCATGTCCAGCGTCATTGACTGACGCTTCCTGAACTCGAGGATAAATGGTCCTATCTGGGGGGTTCCGGCTTCAGCCATGTATCTTTCCAACTTCGCGGGAAGGATCACCGGATTCGGGGATCGCCATCCGTGAAGATTGGCTTCGCTCGTCCGAATGATCCGCGAACGGCATATTGCCTGCCCGCTTCCCATGAGCAAGCTTGACACGCGCTGTGGAAATGCTTCTCCACAATATCCATGAGCTTTTCGGAAAACGGACAGAAATACCGCGCCCCCGCCCTGGAAAAAGGGCTCGACATCGTGGAGTTGCTGGCGCGCACCGCAACCCCGCTTACGCTCACGCAGATCTGCACGGCCCTTGGCCGTTCGCAGAGCGAGCTTTTCCGCATGGCGCAGGTTCTTGAGCATCGCGGGTTGATCGCGCCTTCGCCCAATGGTGACGGCTTCATCCTGACCAACCGCCTTTTCGAGCTGGGCATGGCCAAGGCGCCGATCCGCTCTCTGGTGGAAGCGGCGATCCCGTCGATGCGGGGATTTTCCGACGAAATGCACCAGTCCGCCCACCTCGTCGTCCGCAGCGGCAGCCAGATGGTCGTGGTCGCGCGAACGGAATCGCCCGGCGATCTTGGCTTTTCGGTTCGCGTCGGCCGGCATCAACCGATCATCGGTTCCAATTCGGGGGTTGTCTTGTTCGCCTTCGCGCACAGCGATGAGCGCGAGCAGATCCTGCAACTGATCGGCAAACCCAAGCGCGACGGTCGGCTGGCGACCTTCCAGCGGCAGGCGGATGAAGCGCGACGGTCGGGAATCCACTCCAGCGAGAGCGACGTCGTGCGTGGCGTGACTGACGTATCGGCCCCGGTTTTCGATCCCAATGGCGTAGCCGCTGCACTGACGACGCCATTCGTGCATCTGAGCGCTGCGACGGTCACGCTCGATGAAGCAGCCAAACGCCTGGCGCATTATGCGACCGCTATTTCACACGAACTGGGCGGCGCCCCGGTCCAAGCCTGAACCGAAATTGACGCCGCCCCGATCATTCAATCGACCGGCGTGAGAAGCGCTGCGCGCAGGTGAAACAGATCCGGTCCGCTCGTTTCGGGCGCGACCTTTATGTCATATGTGCCGGGGGCCGCGAAATGGATCGTGCCGATCGGATGATCGATCAACTGCGTCGGCGCAATCCTCGCGACGCCGCTCCGCCTGATGGGCGCACCGGGCAATGACTTGAAGGTCAGGGTCTGCCCGGCGGCCACGACGGTCCCAGCGCGCCCCTCCTGCCCTTCGATCGCGGCATATTGGAGATCGAGGTGATAATCGCCCGGCGCATCGACACGGACTTTCCAGGACAATGAACGCGAAGGATCGTTCAAGCCCGTAACCGTATAGAATTTACGATAATCGTGCATATAGGTCGTCGTGCGGAGCATCACGAGTTCAAGCCCGTCGCCTTCACGCCGGGCATCGGCGACATCGAGCGCCTGCATGCCAAAGGCGGCCGAAATCAGAGCCGGCCCGGACGCATCGGCGGCCGGCTTTCCTTCGATCGTCAGCTTCACGACAACATCCCGCTCGGCGGGAAGATCGGCGGGCAGCGTGATAAGCGCTTCGTCATCGCGCGTCGCCGTCGCAAGCGCCCGCCCATCGGCGAGCAGCGAAGCGCTTTGCACCTTCACTCCGGCCATGTCGGGCACGACGACGACATGATCCGCCGGCTTATTGAAAATGTGAAGATACATCGCGCCGGGCTTCTGCGTGACGACGCCCCACGGCGTCTGCGGGATCGGCGAACGATCCGTTCCGAAAATGCTTTCGCCATTCACGCCAAGCCATTTGCCCACGCGCAACAACCGCTCCGTCGCAGCGGCGGGAAAGCGGCCCTTTTCGTCAGGCCCCATGTTGATCATGAAGTTTCCGCCCCGGCTGGCGGAGAGCGCGAGAAGGTAAATCAGATCGCTGGTCGACTTGAAATCATGGTCGAACTTTGAATAGCCCCAGCTATCATTGTGCGTGAAAACGGCTTCCCAGTCGTCGCGTGCAAGCGATGCGGGCAGCACTTCCGAATCCGGCGGCGACGTATAATCGCCATACCCGTTTCCGATCCGGGAATTGACCAGGCAATCCGGCTGATATCGCTTCACCAGTTCGTAAAGTCTTTTGGAATATTCGGCCCCCATCGTCCCCGGCGTATCGAACCAGATCTCGCGCAGCTTGCCATATTTGGTCAAAAGCTCGGTGACCTGCGGGATCACCTTCTGATTGAAATAGGTATCGAACTTCACCTTGCCGGGATCAAACTCCCAATCGTTGCCCCCGCCGTTCGGTTCGGTCCAGTCCTGGAACTGTGAATAATAGAATCCAAGCCCGATGCCCTCGGCTGCGGCGGCATCCGCGAGTTCCTTGAGCGGATCGCGCTTGAAAGGCGTCATCTTCGTGATGGTGTGGTTCGACGCCTTGCTGTCGAACATGGCGAAGCCTTCATGATGCTTCGTGGTGATGACGATATATTTGACGCCAGCGGCCTTCGCCGTACGGATCCATTCGCGAGCGTCGAATTCAGTCGGATTGAAATCCTTCGCCATTGCCAGATATTCGGCCGTCGGCGTCTTTGAATTCTTCATGATCCATTCGGAAAGGCCATAATAGCGCTCGCCGCGCATGATTCCGCCGGCCTGCGAATAGAGGCCCCAATGGATGAACATCGCGAAGCGATCGCGATTGAAGCGCTCAAGCGCCTTTGCCGTCGCGGCATCGGGGGTCTTGGCAGGAAGCGGCTGGAGCGAGGCGATGGGGTTTTCATCCGCCAGCCCTGGCCGGACCGGAGCCGCCGCAGCGGAACAGGCGGCAAGGCCGCCCCCCGCAGCCAGCAAAGCGAGCAGCAGACGTCGGCCGGTCAAGCGCATTACAGTCCCATCCTTATACAATTCGCCCCATAGACGAGCGTTCACCGTGACACTCGAAAATATCGGGGGCGCGCCAGCGCACGCCCCCGATGACAAGCTTAGAACTTCGCGTGCACAGTCGCCATGTAACGACGCCCGATCGTGTCATAGGTCGACGGATAGGTATTGCCGGTCGAGAAACCGCCTGCCCCGATGCCGTCGCCGACAAGCGGCGCGCGCTTGTCGAACAGGTTAAAGATCGAAAGCGTCAGATCGTAGTTCTTCTGGATCGTTACGCGGCCGGTCAGGTCAAAAGCGTTATACGCCTTGATCCGCCCGAAATTGTAAGTCCCGTCAAGGCCGGTGACACTCGGCAACGTGCCGACATATGCCGTGGTCGACGGCGTCACGGTCAGAGGCTCCTGCTTGAAGGAGCTGATGTGCCGCCAGTTGAGCGAGATGTCAGCCTTGGAGAAGCTGAGCGTGGTGCGCTGATTCCACGACAACCGCGGCTGCAGCGATCCCGACAGGCCGCAGTTCGCGCTGAAATAGCCAACGCATTCGCGATTGACCGACGTCGGCGTCGCCTGGAACTGCGACCGGTTCGTCCAGTTGCCGTTGAACGCCAGGTTCAGCGTCGCGAAGTTGATGTCACGCGTGTAGCTCGCGGAGAAATCGATGCCGTCGGTCTTGATCTTGCCCAGGTTCGACAGCGTTCCGTACAGCCCCCCGACCACCGTCGAGTCACCGTCCAGCGACCCCGTGATCGGGTTGCGCCGAATGATGGTGCAGGCCGTGCTGCTCGCGCTGCTCGCCGTGATCGAGCCGAAGCACGCATTCACGAGGTCCGCAGGCGTCGGCGACGTGATCGCGTCCGTGATCTTGATCTTGTAATAGTCGATGCTCAGCGTCAGGCCCGGAATGAAGTGCGGCTGCGCAACCGCGCCGATCGTGAAGCTATCGGACTTTTCGGGCTTGAGGTTCGAGTTGCCGCCGCTCGTCAGGTTGGCCTGGCTCGATGTCGGATTCTCGATCGCGCCAATCGTGCTGGCAGGCGCGCCCTGCGCCACGCAGATGGCGGCCAGGTTCGTATTGGCCAGCGGCGCGGCGCCGGCGCACGGATCCACCGCCAGTCGCGAAACGCCCGTGGTGATCGGCGAGAACAGCTCGTTGATGTTGGGCGCGCGAACGGCATGCTGATAGTTGCCGCGCAGCTTCAGGTCGCGGACCGGCTTCCAGTTCACGCCGACCTTCCAGGTCGTGGTGCCGAAGCTCGGGGATCCGACGGCGTCAATATCATATTGCGACCGGCGGACACCCGCCTGAAGGTCCAGCATCTCGAAGAAGCGCTTGTTCTGGATCAGCGGCGCATCGATTTCGGCAAAGCCTTCATAAACCGAATAGGCGCCCTTCACGGCCGAAACGACCGCCGCACCGCCAAGATCGCCCGTCGCCGCAAGAAGATCAGGCGACTGCGACGCGGTGTAGGAGCGATATTCGCCGCCCACGGCGAACTGCACCTTGTCCTCCGCCAGCGGCGAAGCGATCGGCAGGCTGCCATTCAACTCGCCGTGGACCTGGGCGAGCGTGGTCCGCAGCCGGACGGTGCTGTCCGCCTTTGCATAGCGCAGCATCGCATCGGTGATCGAGCCGGCCGGGCCGAACACGTTCAACGGAACGCAGCCCGCGTTGCCGCTCAGGCAGGTGCTGGTGTTGGTGGCCAGCAAACCATCGCGGATCCGCGAGACCAGCGTATAGTTGCTGATCGCCCGCACCTGCGAGCTCTGGCCATAGCTGCCATGCAGATCCCAGTGCAGCGACGAGTTCAGATCGCCGCGCAGACCGCCGCTGAAATCAAACAGGGTGGTCGTGAAGTCGCTGGTGCGACCGCCAGCCTCCACCGCGCGCCTGGAAAGCGATGTGGTGAAGGTGCGATAATTGGGATCGGTAGTCGACGTTGCAGCGGCCGACGCCGTGCACTGGGCCGCCGTCAGGCCCGCGCCGTTACAGATCTGGTTGCGCAGCCCCGTCGGAAGATACGGATTGCTGAACGGCACAGCGACCGCGATGCCAAACGCGCCCGACTCCGCGATGATCGCGGAAACGCGCGTTTGGGAGAACATCCCGCGGCCGTAGAACTCGATATTGTCCGTCAGGTCATAATGACCGGTCGCATAGAGATTATAGCGCTCGAACGGCGTCTGGAAATATTGAGTCTGGTCGTAATTGTAGAGCGAATATGGCGCAACGGCTGTGCCCGTGGCGGGATCGATCTGCGTGGTGCCCGAGATCGCGGTGACGCGGCTGCCATTGACGACGGTGGTGACGGAACCGAGGCGCGCCGGGACGCCCGCAGTCGAACCGCCAATCTTCCCCGTGTAGGAGTTGATCGGATAGGCGGCCCAGTCGCGCTCGCGCTGGGCGACGCCGTCCTGCTTCTGATAACCGGCGGAGATTGCGATATTGCCGCGGCCATCGGCCAGGTCGGCGCCCATCGTGACGTCGAAGCGGTAGGTCAGGCCATCACCCCGCTCCGAGAGGCCGGCGGACGCGTTCACGTCGAGCCCGTTGAAGTCGCGGCGCGTGACAAAGTTGACCACGCCGGAAA
The DNA here is from genome assembly GCA_003240855.1 of Sphingomonas sanxanigenens. GTDB lineage: Bacteria > Pseudomonadota > Alphaproteobacteria > Sphingomonadales > Sphingomonadaceae > Sphingomonas_L > Sphingomonas_L sanxanigenens_A. The sequence goes on along the minus strand of QFNN01000003.1, from coordinate 63,304 downwards.
TCGCATCCGCGCCATAAGTCGTCGACGCGCCGCCGGTAAGGACATCAGTGCGCTGGATCAGGGCGAGCGGGATCACGTTAAGATCGGTGACGCCCTCCAGGCCGTAAGGCACGACGCGCTGACCGTCGAGCAGAACGATATTGCGATTTGAGCCGAGACCACGAAGGTCCGCCGTCGAGGCGCCAGGATTGTTCGACACCGCATTGTTGCCAATGCCAGCCACCGAACCCGGTATGTCACGGATCAACTGCTCGGCATTGACCGCCTGACGAAGCTGGATTTCCTTCTGGCCGATCGAAGTGACGGGGGTGGCGCTCGCCACGTTGGGATTGCGGATCAGCGACCCGGTGACCACGATTTCACCAGAATTGTCGGCGGCCGACGCAGCAGCTTCCGCTGGCTGCACATCCTGCGCGCTAGCGGAGACGCTCCACAGCGTAGCAAGCAGAGTAGTTCCCATAAGGTAAACACGAAAGCCGCTCGACTTCATCTGAATATTCCCCTTTTGTATGTAAATCACACTAAAATTAATTCGAGCCGTAGATAAATGGAGACACTCCCCAAGCAAACAGCGCGGATTTAAATATAAATTAGCACGACAATACTAATTGGCAGAATTGCACGTTCGACATCACACCAATCGCCGCCCAGCCCAAAAACGGCCCAACTCCCCGAAAGCGCGCGACTCCGATCAACGTGGAAGCGCGGTTTCCTCTGGCGGTGGGTTATGCCAGTCAAAATCATTGATGCAAGTGTTTTTACATACGAAAGTCAAATATGTGGCATTTATGCGTCGGTCGACGCGCCAGCGGGCCTTGATGCGCCGCCTTGCCCGCAGTTTTGCGCGATGGAGGGCGCGGCGCGTGGAGCGTGCGCTGATGGAAGCCGGCCCGGCATGTTTGCTCCGCCGAAATGTCAGGCGGGAAACGGCTCCAGGTCGAACGCGGCGGTTAACCGCCGCCCCGTCGTGGCCGGCCGGGTGCCATGATAAAATATGCTCGGAAACAGCACCAGTTGACCGACCCGTGGCGATATGCGCCTGATCGGCGGCAGATCGACGCCAAGATGCGGCGGCGCCGCGCCCAGTTCGAGAGCCCCCTCGCCCGTGCCTGCATCGTCCTCTGGAACATGCCAGTATGTTGCGGACGAGAAGATGCCTTTGGGGTGGATGTGGCTGATATGATGCCCGCCGGGCGGCAAGCTCACCGACCAGCTCGCGGAAAACCGCCAGCGCGCATCGCGATGGCGCAAGGCGGGATGTCGCTCGTCACGCCGGGGCAGGTCCGCCCGGAACTCGGCGACAGCGGTTTCGACGGCATGGCGAAGGCGGACGATTTCGGGCAGGTCGGCAGCGAACAAATTGCCGCGCGTCTGGCGACCGCCCCGCACTGATTGGCCGACAGGGCGCCGGGTATGCTCATGCAGATGGTCGAGGGCGGCCGCGACGGCTGCACAGTCGACCCCGTGACAGGATAGATCGATCGCGGCGACCAGCGCCGGCTGACCCGTGAGCCATTCCGCGCGATCGTCGCCCGTCATCTGCCAGACGATGCCACGCAAGGCCCATGCGGCGACGCCGCCCTCCCCCGTTTCGCAGAGGCGTTCCAGAATATCGCCGGCCTCATCCAGCGCACTGCGGCGCACTGCGTGCTCCGCCTGTGCAAGCGGAGCGATCTGCGGCGCAAGGCGCGGGTCGCCAAGGATGGCCGAAGCGGCCGCCATGTTGCCCGACGCGCTGTGAAAGGCGAAAGCCGCCGCGATGAAGGCGTAATCGTCCGTGGCCCTGGCCGCGCGATGGCACGCAACGGCGGCATCGGCAAACGCATGACCTGCCGAAAAGCCGTTGATCAACTCCCTCCATAACGCCGGATCCGCCGGGCGGCGGGCGAGCGCGGCCGCGAACGGCTCAAGCCAGGCATCGCCTTCTTCCGTCTCGCGTCGATAGCTGGCGAGCGCGCGCAGTCCGTCATACCAGTTCGGGTGAGCCGCAAGACGCCGTTCGATGATCGGCTCCACATCGCACCCGGCGCCGTCGAGCAAATCAGCGATCAGCAGATCGGGATCGTCCGGCATGGACCGCCGCGTGGCCGCCAGTCGGCTGCGCGCATCCTGTTCGAGCCGCTCGAGGGCAAGCATCGCACGCGCCCTGAGCCATTCCGGGCGAGGCTCCGCTGCGATCAGATCATCGAGTATCTGTGCGGCGACGGCCGGCTCTCCTGCCTCACGCTCCAGCGTCGCAAGCGCGTATCGCGCTTCAACGCCGTTCAATGCCCGATAAATCGCACGAGCTTCGTCAAAGCGCCCCAACTCCTGCAGGCTGATCGCCTTGTTGAGCCGCGCATCCTCAAAATCCGGCATGAGCGTTATCGCGAGATCGTGCGCTTCCAGCGCTTCGGCGTGCCGGCCCAGCCTTGAAAGAACGACGCCCCGGCTGTTTATGATGGCGGGATCGCGAGGAGCCAGCCGCACCGCGCGGCCCAACACGGCGAGGGCGGCCTCGGGATCGCCGGCGTCGCTGATCAGCAGCGCATAGGCCCGCAAAAGCCCCGCATCATCACCCGTAAACGCCAGGACGGCGCGAACGACCTCTGCCGCCGCGCCGAACGCCCCCAGGCCGCGCAACCTCTCCGCCTCCGCGAGCATGCGGTTCGCGTCCTCTGCGGAGGCAGGTGGAGGCAGGCCCGATTTCATCGTCGATCTAGGCGAGCACAGCGCCAACCTCCGGTTCCGCATAGGCGAAGCGCCGCAGCGTCTCGGGCTTCATCTCGATCGAAAAGCCGGGCGCAGTCGGCAATTGATAAGCGGCGTCGCGGATAACGCAGGGGTCCACGAAATGCTCGTGAAGATGATCGACATATTCGATCACCCGATCCTCGATCTGACCCGATACGCAGAGATAATCGATAATCGACAGATGCTGGACATATTCACACAGCCCCACGCCGCCAGCGTGCGGCAATACGGGGAGTCCATATTTCGCGGCAAGCAGCAAAATGGCCAGCACCTCGTTGACGCCGCCGACCCGGCAACTGTCGATCTGCACGATATCGATGGCTTCTCCAGCGATGAACTGCTTGAAAAGAATGCGATTCTGGCACATTTCACCGGTCGCCACCTTGACCGGCGCAATCGCCTGCCGGATCCGACGGTGGGCGGCGACATCGTCGGGACTCGTCGGCTCCTCGATAAACCAGGGCTTCGCGAAGCTGAGCGCCTTGACCCACGCTATCGCCTGATCGGCCTCCCACACCTGATTGGCGTCGATCATCAGCTTGCGATCCGGTCCAATGACGTCACGCGCGATCGTGACGCGGCGAACATCGTCGTCCAGATCGGCCCCGACCTTAAGCTTGATGTGGTTGAAGCCCTGATCCACGGCCTCCTGACAGAGCCTGCGGAGCTTTTCGTCGGAATAGCCAAGCCAGCCGGCGGACGTGGTATAGCAGGGGTAGCCGGTCGCCTCGAGCCGCGCGAGGCGATCGGCCTTGCCCGGCTCGCAGCGCCGGAGGAGCACAAGCGCCTCGTCCTGCGTGATCGCGTCCGTGAGATAGCGGAAATCGATCAGCCCGACGATCTCTTCGGCCGACATATCGGCGATCAGCCGCCACAGCGGCTTGCCCGCCGCCTTGGCCAGAAGATCCCAAACCGCATTGACCACCGCGCCCACGGCAAGGTGCATGGCCCCCTTGTCAGGGCCGATCCAGCGAAGCTGACTATCGCCGGTAATATAGCGCCAGAAGCCCGCGCCATCCTTGCGGATGCCATCAAGATCAAGGCCGACCACCGCCGACTCCAGCGCACGGATGGCCGCGCAGCAGATCTCGTTTCCGCGACCAATGGTGAAAGTCAGGCCATGGCCATTGAGGCCGGGCTGATCCGTCTCGAGGATGACGTAAGCCGCCGAATAATCAGGATCCGGGTTCATCGCGTCGGACCCATCGAGAGCCAGCGACGTAGGGAAACGGACGTCGAGCACCCGCATGTTCGTGATGGTGGTCATGAAGAACTTTCAGGCAAGATTGAAATGTGCGCCAGGCGACACGCGCGCAAAATGCGCGACGCGGCCGATCGCTCGGGATCGAAGAACTGACGGGATCGACTGCCTCCGCGCCCGGACTTTCCGTCTTTGCGCAAGCCGCTCAAATACAAATATATTTATCAACGACCGCAGCCCCCTTTCCGGTCCGCCCGCGGATACGCGAACGCAGCATCGGGCACGCGCCGCCAAATGCGCCGCACTCCCGGATAATTCGTATGTGCTGTATAACTTTATATGTGAAAATTAAAGCTGGCGCAACCAGGCACGCTCAATTAAGAATTGCCGGAGTCGGATGCGCGCCGTACGCGCACCGGACACCCGCAGGAGAGCATTGCGTACCGATGGCCGAAGCCGATTTGCCTTCCAGAGCCCCCCCTCCCTCTTCCCCTCCGATTGTCGAGAAGAGGTACAGGATCGTATTCTGGCTCGTCGGAAGCCTGTTTTTTTCCTGGGCGATCGCGTCATCTCTCAATGACGTATTGATACGCCATTTCCAGATCGCCCTTTCGATCACAAAACTGCAGGCAAGCCTTGTTCAGTTTGCGTTCTATATCGGATATTTTTGCGCGGCCATTCCAGCCTCTCTCCTGAATCGGCGGTATGGATACAAAACCGGTATTCTTATCGGCCTTTATCTCTATGCGGCAGGCGCATTTCTTTTTTATCCGGCGTCGATAACGCGCGATTATATGGTGTTTCTATTCGCGCTTTACACAATCGCGTTCGGCCTGGCCTTTCTGGAAACATCTGCGAATCCATATATTGTCCTGCTGGGCGACCCCGAAACCTCAGCAGCCCGGCTCACGCTGGCGCAGTCACTCTACGGGCTCGGCGCCGTTACCGGCCCGCTCATTGGGGGCATCTTCATCTTTTCGGGCGGTGAAGCGTCGCCGGAAGCAATCCGCGCGATGCCCGCGCAGGCGCTGAATGCGTTCCAGGCTGCGCAGGCCGCCGCAGTCCAGGGGCCTTACCTCGTCATCGGCCTGGTCATTTGCGTCCTGGCCTTCGCGATCGCGCGGATCCATTTTCCCGACGTCGCGAACGCGGGTTCAGCCGTAAAACGCCGCAGCCCCATTCTGCGCGTCCTGCGTCACAATTCGCTCCGCTGGGCGATTGCAACGCAATTCGCCTATGTTGGAGCGCAGGTCGGAATCTGGAGCTTCTTCATCGACTTCAGCAGGGAGCAATTGCCGCAGCTTCCCGACCGCACGGCCGCATTCGCTCTGTCGACCAGCCTTGCCCTGCTGATGATCGGCCGCTTTTCAGGAGCGTTTCTGCAGAAAAAAATTGGCTCCGGTCGTCTGCTGGCGATCTATGCGGCCATCAACATTCTGCTGTGTGTGATCGCCGCGCTGGCCTCGGGCTGGGCTGCGATCGCCGCTCTGTGGGCCACGAGCTTTTTCATGTCGATCATGTTCCCCTCTATCTTCGCCTTCGGCATTCGCGGGCTGGGCGACGAAACCGAGCTTGCCGTCCCGCTCCTCGTCATGGCGATCATCGGCGGCGCCGTCGTCCCGCCTGCGATGGGGCTGATGTCCGATCATTTCGGCCACCTTCAATATGCAATGGCGTTGCCGGCGCTGTGTTTCGCAGTCTGCCTTGCATTCGCCTGGCGCGCGCCGCGTTTCGCGAGAGGGCAAGGATGATGCGGAGGATCGTGCGCGCACTCGATCTTCGGAACGATGCCGATCTGATCGCCGAATACCGGGCCCGGCACCGGCCGGGCGCGGTCTGGATCGAGGTGCTCGACCATATTCGCGCGCAGGGCGTCCACACGATGGAGATATGGCAGGTCGCTGATCGACTGGTGATGATCGCCGACGTGTCGGACGATTTCCCGCGCGCGATTGAAGAGCCGGCGCGAATCACGGAATGGGAACGGCTGATGGATCGATTCCAGAAGCGCCTTCCGGGTAGCGCATCCGACGAAAAGTGGATCGAGATGGAACGAATATTCGCCCTCGATCCGGAGATATAGCCATGGCGCTGCTTCCCACCCGCAGCATCGGCGACACCGGGCTCGCTGTGACGGAGCTCGGCTTCGGCGCTGCGGCGATCGGCAATCTTTATCGCGCAGTCCCCGATGATGAGGCCGCGGCCACCGTCGCCGCGGCGATAGAGTGCGGCTTCGGCTATTTCGACACGGCGCCGCATTATGGCTTCGGCCTGAGCGAGCGTCGGCTGGGCGATATGCTGCGGGGGCGGCCTGATCTTGTCCGCTCGACCAAGGTTGGGCGACTGCTCCGGCCGGATTCTGCTCTCATACCCGGCGATCTCCGCCATGGCTTCCGGTCGCCGCTGCAGTTCGAGCCGGTATTCGATTATTCCTACGACGGCATTCTTCGATCCCATGCCGACAGCCTCCAAAGATTGGGACTGGCGCAGATCGACATCCTTTATGTCCACGATATCGGCCGATTGACTCATGGCGAGGCCGATGAGCTGCACTTCGACGCCCTGACCGCCGGCGGCGGTTTGCGCGCAATGGCCGAACTCCGGCAATCGGGCGCCGTCCGGGCGATCGGGATCGGCGTGAACGAGATCGAAGCGTGCGGGCGGGTTCTCGATCATATGGCGCTGGATGTCATCCTGCTGGCCGGACGCTATACCTTGCTCGAGCAGGAAGCGCTGACGAGCCTCTTACCTCGCTGCGAGGCCGCAGGAACGGCGCTCGTCATTGGCGGCCCTTATAATTCCGGCATTCTCGCGACCGGCGTATCATCCGGCGTCCCGACTTATTACAACTACGCCTCTCCGCCGGCGGACATCATCGCGCGCGTCGCGCAGATCGAGAAGGTTTGCGCGGATCATGACGTGCCCCTGCCGGCTGCGGCGCTTCAGTTCGTGTTGGCGCATCCTGCGGTTGCGAGCGTGATTCCCGGGCTGGGCAGCGCCGATCAGGTCCGGCAGGCCGTTGCGCTTTACCGCGCGCCGATCCCCTCCGATTTCTGGATCGCGCTGCGCCGGCAAGGGCTGATCCCCGACGACGCCCCAACCCCCGGCGCCCCCGATCGATGATCGACGCGCATCAGCATTTCTGGGATCCGGCTCGCGGTGATTATGGCTGGCTGCAGCCGGGCGCGCCGCTCTGGCGCGCCTACCTGCCCGCCGACCTGGAAAGGCACCTCGCAGGCCAAGGCGTGCAAGGGGGCATCACCGTGCAGGCGGCGGCGACCGTTGCGGAAACCGATTTCCTGCTCGATCTGGCGCGGGAGAGCCGGTTCATCCTCGGCGTCGTTGGCTGGGTTGATCTCTCCGCCCCTTCCGCGCCGGCGCACATTGAAGCGCGTGCTCAAGATCCGCTTTTCGTCGGCGTGCGTCCCATGTTGCAGGATCTGGGCGATCCGGAGTGGATCCTCGGTGAGGCGCTGGGCGCTGGCCTCGAAGCGATCGCCGCGGCCGGACTCGTATTCGACGCCCTGATCCGCGCCGATCAGATTATGGTGATCGAGACGCTGGCGCGGCGGCATCGCGATCTGGTGATCGTGCTCGACCATGCCGGCAAGCCGCCGTTCGGCGATGCGCGGGCCATGGATCGCTGGCGGCAGGACATCGCCTCGCTTGCGCGCCAGGACAATGTCCTGTGCAAGCTTTCCGGGCTGGCGACGGAATTGCCGCCCGGCGCGCCGATCGAAGTCATTGAGTCCTGCATCGAGCAACTGGTCGGTCACTTCGGCGGCGAGCGCCTCATCTGGGGCAGCGACTGGCCTGTCGCGACGACGGCGATCACTTACGGCGATTGGCTCGCCATCTGCCGGCGGCGCATCGAGGCGTGCGCCCCGGCGCACTGCGACGCCGTTTTCGGCGGTGCCGCACGCCAGGTTTACCGGATAGCGCCCGCCGCCATCTGAGATTTTCAATGAAAGGCTGTATATGACAAGTTTGAAAGGCAAGACCGCCTTCGTCACTGCTGCTGGCCAGGGTATCGGCCGCGAAACCGCTCTGATGTTCGCGCGGGAAGGCGCCACCGTCGTGGCGACGGACATCAGCGCGGAGAAACTCGAAACGCTCGATGGCTGCCGAACGCTGGCGTTGGACGTTTGCGACGATGCGGCCATCGCCAACGCTCTCGCCGAGGCGGGGCCGATCGACATCCTGTTCAACTGCGCCGGCTATGTTGCGAACGGCTCGATCCTCGAGTGCGATGAGAAGGACTGGGCTTTGTCCTTCGATATCAATGTCACCGCCATGTATCGGCTAATCCGGCGCGCATTGCCGGAGATGATCGCCAACGGCGGCGGCTCCATCATCAACATCGCGTCAGTCGCCAGTTCCGTGATGGGCGTGGCCAATCGATTCGCTTATGGCACGACGAAGGCCGCCGTCATCGGCCTCACCAAAGCGGTCGCGGCGGACTTCGTGACCCAGGGGATTCGCTGCAACGCCATCTGCCCCGGCACGGTGGACACCCCCTCTCTGCACGATCGCCTTCGCGCAACCGGCGATTACGAGGCCGCATGGGCGGCATTCCAGGCGCGTCAGCCGATGGGGCGGGTCGGCCGCCCGACCGAGATCGCCGCGCTCGCCCTGTATCTCGCGAGCGACGCCGCCGCTTTCGTCACGGGCCAGCCGTTCGTAATCGACGGCGGCTGGAGCACTTGAGCGAGCGGCGATTTGACTGACGTGGAACTGCGGAGCCGATAGACCCGACCCCCGGCCGCACCGTTGCTTGCCGGGCGTGGGCATCTGGGACAAAGTCCTGCTCCGCAGCGCCATCATTGCATCCGGGATTAACGCTACCCTTGATCCGCCCCCTCGCTCTTGCGGCTCCGCTGCTCGCCATATCGTCGATCGGGGCCACCGCCCCGTCGCAGGTCGCGCCCGGCTTCTTTCTGCCTGACTCGAACCAGCTCAGCGATGAGGCCAGGCAGATTCTCTTGCGGATGAAAGCCGCAGCCGCGCCCGCCGCGATCGACGGCGACGTCCAGCGGCAACGGGCCTTCTACGGCAAGTGGAATGACGATCGACTTGCCGAAATGCGCCGGCGCTTCCGGACCGTCGAGCGCCGCGAGACAATGGGCGGCGTTCGCGTCGACATCGTCGAACCTTCCACGGGCGTTGCGCCGCAGAACCGCGCGCGCGTGCTGATCAACGTCCATGGCGGCGCATTCATGTGGGGATCAGGCGGCGGCGCGCTGGTCGAGGCGATCCCTATTGCCGCGACGATGGGGATCCGCGTCGTGACCGTCGACTATCGGCTGGCGCCTGAACATCATTATCCTGCTGCTTCGGAAGACGTGACCGCCGTCTATCGGGATCTGCTCAAGCGCTATCCTGCGGCCAATATCGGCATCTATGGCTGTTCGGCAGGCGGCGTCATCACCGCGCAGGCGACGGCATGGATTGCGCGCCAGCGCCTCCCCCGCCCGGGCGCGATCGGCACTTTCTGCGGCACGGGCGCTCCCTATAGCGGCGACAGCCCCTATCTCGCGCCAGTCACGACCGGCGGCGCGCCCCTGACCGCCCCGGAACTGCCCGCAACGCTGGCCAGCGCCTATATGGCGGGCGTGCCGGCCAGCGATCCGATCGCCTATCCGCTGAAAGATGCGGCGACGACCAAAATGATGCCCCCCACACTGCTCCTCGCCGGCAGCCGCGATTTCGCGGCGAGCACATTGACCCTGGCTCACAGGAAGCTGACCGCAGCCGGCGTCCCCAGCGAATTGCAGCTCTTCGACGGCCTGCCCCACGCCTTCTTCATGTGGCCCGACATGCCAGAATCGCAGGAAGCATTCGATATCATCGCGCGCTTCTTCAACCGGAATCTCGACCGCAAGCCGCGTTAGTCCTCGTCAGCAGCGCCGCCCTCCGCCAGCCGCTTGAGCGGTCGCGGCAAGGCTTCGACCATGCCGACATCCTCGATCGATTTGGCGCCGCCCGCCACCTCCAGCGCCTCAAAGCGTCGCGCCTGGGACATAACCTGGGATTCGAGGCTGCCGACAAAGGCGTTATACGCCCCCGTCGCCAGCTCCAGATTGCGTCCCAGCCGGCCGACATGCGCGCCCATCGTCGCAAGGCGTGCGTGAAGCTCCTTGCCCAGCGCTGCGATCGTCGCCGCTTCCTCGGCCAGCTTTTCCTGTCGCCACACCGCCGAAACGGTTCGCGCGATGGCGATCAGATTGGTTGGCGTGGCGAGCAGCACGCGGCGGTCGAAGGCCCATTGCCATAGCTCATGATCCTGTTCGAGCGCGGCCGAGAGGAAATGCTCGCCAGGGATGAACATCACCACATAGTCCGCAGCGTCGCCGAACTGGCTCCAATAGGCTTTCTGCCCCAACTGGTTGGCATGGTTGCGCAGCGCCGCCGCATGCATGGTCAGCAGCCGCGTGCGCTCGGCGTCGTCGACGGTCTCCGACGCATCGAGATAGGCATTGAGCGAGCATTTGGCGTCGATGATCAGTTGCTTGCCGCCCGGCAGGCGGACGATCACGTCGGGGCGCAACCGCCCGTCATCGGTGTTGACCGAGACTTCGGACTGGAAATCGGCATGTTCGGAGAGCCCCGCCATTTCGAGTACGTTGCGCAACTGTTGCTCGCCCCAGCGCCCGCGCGCCTTGGGGCTCGAGCGCAGCGCATTGACCAGTCGCGCCGCCTCGTCCTTCACCGCCGTCTGGCCGAGGCGGACCTGCTCGACTGCCTCGCGCAATCCGGCATAGCTGTCCACCCTGTCCTTCTCGACCTTGGCCAGCCCTTCCTCATAGCGCTTCAGCGTCGCCTCGACCGGCTGGAGCAGCGCCTTCAGATGCGCCTCGCTCTTCTCCCCCGCCTGATGGAAGCGCTCGTCGGCGCGCTTGAGGAAATGCGCCTGCGCCTCATTGAGCAGCTTGCCCGCCGTCTCGCTGAACTGCGCGGCGAGTTGATCCTTGGCTTCGCGCAACTCTTTCAGCCGCGCCTCGAACGCACGGTCGCGCTCCACCCGCTCCGCCTCCAGCCGCGCCAGCGTCTGCTTCGCCTCGCTCTGCCCCTTCTCCGCTGCGGCCAGCGCAACGCGCAGCTCGCCCGCCGCCTTCGCACGCTCCTCCGCGCCGGCGAGGTCGGTGATAGCGGTGCGGAAATTGTCGAGATATTTGTCGCGCTCGCGCCGCAACGTCGCCGCGCTCCGCCCGAAGGCCAGCCAGCCGACGACAAGACCTATCGCCAGAGCGACTATGAGCAGCAAGGGAATCAGCGGGTCCATCGATCGGCTTTCAAAAAGAACATTCGGGCAACATTGGCCGCTCGGCCGCCGCTTGGCAACAGCCGCTTGCAAGCCGCGCCGCGCTCGGCTCTAGAAACGCCATGAAAAGCGATATCGAGATTTCGCGCGCCGCGCGCCTTCAACCCATCGGCCAGGTCGCGGCAAAGCTCGACATCCCCGATGAAGCGATCGAGCCTTATGGCCGCCACAAGGCCAAGATCGATCTCGGCTGGATCGAAAGCCAGGGCAAGGGCCGCGAAGGCAAGCTGATCCTCGTCACCGCGATCAACCCGACGCCCGCCGGCGAAGGCAAGAGCACGACATCGGTCGGTCTTGCCGACGCCCTTAACCGCATCGGGCAGCGCACGGCACTCTGCCTGCGCGAACCCTCGCTCGGCCCCTGCTTCGGCACCAAGGGCGGCGCAACCGGTGGCGGCATGGCGCAGGTCGTGCCGATGGAGGACATCAACCTCCACTTCACGGGTGATTTCCACGCCATCACCGCCGCGCACAATCTGCTTGCCGCGATGATCGACAATCATGTCCACTGGGGCAACGAACTGGGCATCGACGTGCGCCGCATCGTCTGGCGGCGCGTGCTCGACATGAATGACCGCGCGCTGCGCGACATCGTCCAGTCGATCGGCGGCGTGGCCAACGGATTCCCGCGCGAATCGGGCTTCGACATCACCGTCGCCTCCGAAGTCATGGCGATCCTCTGCCTGGCAAACGGTCTGGAGGATCTCGAGCGCCGCCTGGGCGACATCATCGTCGCCTATACGCGCGATCGGAAGCCGGTGACCGCGCGCGACCTGAAGGCCGACGGCGCAATGGCCGTGCTGCTCGCCGAAGCGATCAAGCCCAACCTCGTCCAGACGCTGGAAGGCAATCCGGCGATCATCCATGGCGGCCCCTTCGCCAATATCGCGCATGGCTGCAATTCGGTGATAGCGACGCGCGCCGGGCTCGCCCTCGCCGACTATGTCGTGACCGAGGCCGGCTTCGGCGCGGATCTGGGCGCGGAGAAGTTTTTCGACATCAAATGCCGGCAGGCCGGCCTTCGCCCCGACGCGGTGGTGCTCGTCGCCACCGTCCGTGCGCTCAAGATGAACGGCGGCGTCGCCAAAGCGGATCTGGGGGCGGAAAATGTCGCGGCGGTTCACGCCGGCGGCGTCAATCTTGCCCGACATATCGAGAATATCCGCCAATATGGTCTGCCGGTGGTCGTCGCGATCAATCATTTCGCGTCCGACAGCGATGCCGAAGTCGCCGAGATCGAACGCATCGCGACCAGCCATGGCGCAACGGCCATTCTCTGCCGTCACTGGGCCGAAGGCGGCGCGGGCGCCGAGGCGCTGGCGCAGGAGGTCGTGCGCCTCACCAGCGGACTCCCCGCGCAGTTCGCACCGCTCTACGATGACGAACTGCCGCTGTTCGCGAAGATCAACACCGTCGCGACGCGCATCTATCGCGCGGAAGAGGCAATCGCCGACCCCGGCGTCCACGCCCAGCTAAAACGATGGGAGGAAGCCGGTTTCGGCCATCTCCCGGTCTGCATGGCGAAAACGCAGTATAGTTTCTCGACCGATCCGACGCGGCTCGGTGCGCCCACCGGCCACGTCGTGCCTGTCCGCGAGGTGCGCCTGGCGGCAGGCGCGGGCTTCGTCGTCGCCATCTGCGGCGAGATCATGACGATGCCCGGCCTCCCGAGAAAACCGGCGGCGGAGTCGATCCACATCGACCCCGCCGGACACATAGAAGGTCTGTTCTGATGCCGAGTGCTCCGGCGTAAGCCGGAGCGGCGCGAACCAGCCTCAGGCGTCAACCACCTCGCGATAACGCAGCGCCACTTCGCGCTTGGAAAGATGAGGCGCCAGCGCAAGGCGGGCGTTATTCCACGCATCGAACAGGCTCTCATCGGCCAGCGGCGGAATGGTCACCTCCTCGCGGCGATCGAAGCCGCGCAGCGCCGCATCGACCAGATCGTTGACGTCCATCACCATATCCTGCGGGAAGGCTTCGACATCCTTGCCCGAACGCTCCCAGATCTCGGTGCGCGTCGCGCCGGGGAGAACGGCCTGCGTATAGACGCCGGCAGGCTTGCCCTGCTGCGCGAGCGACAGGCTGAGATTGAGCAGATAGGCCTTGGTGCCGCTGTAAACGCCGTCGAACATTTCCGGCGTAAGGGCGAGGACGGACGCGATGTTGACGATCGCCCCCGCCTTGCGCGCAATGAAGGCGCGCGCCGCCGCGCCAGCCAGCACCGTGGGCGCCGTGATGTTGAGCGCGATGATCCGGCTGAGATTGGCGGCGTCGTTTTCAAGAATGCCGCCATTGAGCGACATGCCTGCATTGTTGACCAGCAGCGTGATCGCCACGTCTTCGGCGATACGCGCTTCCACCTTCGTCAGATCTGCCGTCGAGGTCAGATCGGCCTGTAACACGTCCACATTCCGGCCGGTTTCGGCCTTCAGCCGATCGGCCAGCGCCGCGAGGCGCGCAACGTCGCGCGCCACGAGGATGAGGTCATAGCCGCGCCTGGCGAGACGATCGGCATAGACGGCGCCGATGCCGCTGGATGCGCCGGTAACGACAGCGGTTCCGAGGGGGGAATTGCTCATTGTCAGTCTCCAATCGACTCGATCCGTCGAGTCGCTTGCATTTCGATATGAACGTTACTATTATTTTGCAATGGACACTGGAAAATATTCTGATGGCATTTGCACCGTCGCTCGCGGCGTCGCCCGCGTCGGCGATGCCTGGAGCATGCTGATCCTGCGTGACATCGGCCTGGGCCTCGGCCGCTTCGACCAGATTCGCCAGAGCCTTGGCATCGCCCCCAACATCCTCACCCGGCGGTTGGCCGCACTCGTTGAGGACGGGCTGCTGGAAAAGCGCCGCTATTCGGAACGCCCTCCGCGCGACGAATATGTGCTGACCACTGCCGGACGCGACTTCATGCCGGTCCTGCAGGCGATCGCCGCCTGGGGCCGCAAACATCATGGCGGCGGCCCGACCAGCTATTTCGTCGATGAGGAGACGGGCGAGCAGGTCCAGCCCGTGGTGATCGACGCCGCCACCGGCGCGCCGATCGGCAGCCGGCCGTTGAGGTTCGTCCGGCCCGAATAGCGTCCGCGCTGAAACGCTGTCCTACAGTCGCCGTGCGATGCTAGGCTGGCGCCGATCCGGAACGCTCGCCGCTGCTCTTTGACATCGCCCGAACTCGCAAGTTGAGAACAGCGCTCCAGCCTCTCAACTTTGTCAACTTCCAAGACCGGGAATCGCGATTTTCCGCCATTCCCTACAGCAGGCAGCGTCACGCTGCCCACGCCGCCATTGCGGACATGACGAAACAATCCAGCCGCTGCCGCAGCACCTGCCGGATCGCCATGCCCGCAATGGTGGGAAGGGTCAGGCCGCCTTGGCGCGCGCCTTGGCCAGCTTCTTCAGCAGCATGTCGCGCTTCAGCTTCGACAGATGGTCGATGAAAAGGATGCCTTCCAGATGATCCATCTCGTGCTGGAGGCAGACGGCGAGCAGCCCGTCGAGCGTTTCCTCATACGCCTTGCCATGCTCGTCCAGCCATTTTGCGCGGATCACTGCCGGGCGCAGCACCTCGGCATATTGATCGGGGACCGAGAGGCAGCCCTCGCTATAGGGTTGGGTTTCCTCGGATTCCTCGAGGATCTCAGGATTGATGAAAACCCTCGGCTTGCGGACAGCCTCGCCGCCTTCTTCCTCCGGCTCCTGCAGGTCCATGACCAGCAGCCGCTTGGGCACGCCGACCTGGATCGCGGCCAGACCGATGCCCGGCGCATCGTACATTGTCTCGAACATGTCGGCGATCAGTGCGCGCAGTTCGTCGTCAACCGTCTCGACGGGCTTTGAGATGATGCGCAGCCGGGGGTCCGGCGTCTCGATGATCGGAAGAATGGCCATGGCGCGAATGTAGGTTTCGCGCCGATTTTGGTCAAGATCAGCGCCGGCTCAAACCACCGGCCGCCGCGCGCGCAGCGCCTGCGCCAGCGTGCCTTCGTCGAGATAATCCAGTTCGCCGCCGACCGGCAGGCCATGGGCAAGCTGGGTCAGCCGCACCGGATAAGCCTCGATCCGCTCAGCGATATAATGGGCCGTGGTCTGCCCCTCCAGCGTGGCGTTCATCGCCAGCACCACCTCGTCGATGCCCCCCGCGGCGATGCGCGAGACGAGGCTGTCGATCCGCAAGTCCTCCGGCCGCACCCCTTCCAGCGCCGACAGCCGCCCGCCGAGCACGTGGAAGCGCCCCGGAAAAAGCCGTGAGCGTTCGAGCGCCCAAAGGTCTGACACTTCCTCGACCACGCACAGCGCTCGCGCATCGCGGCGGGGATCGGCGCAGATCGCGCACGGGTCGGTCGTATCGACATTGCCGCAAATATGGCAGGTCGCCAGCCGGTCGTTTACCGCCTCAAGCGCGCGGAGCAGCGGATCGAGCGCGGTTTCGCGCTTCTTCATCAGATGCAGCACCGCGCGGCGCGCCGATCGCGGCCCCAATCCGGGCAGCCGGGCCAGCGCCTGCGTGAGCGCCTCTATTTCCTGTGAAGCCATGTGCGAACAAATAGGGGGTTGCGCTCGCCGCTGCCAAGCGTTTCAGCAAAATCATGCGTATCGCCTTCATGGGAACCCCGGCCTTCGCCGTGCCGACGCTCGACGCGCTCGTCGAGGCCGGGCACGACGTCGCCGTCGTCTACAGCCAGCCGCCGCGTCGCGCCGGACGCGGCAAGGCGCTCACCCCCTCCCTCGTTCACCAGCGCGCCGAGGCGCTGGGGATCGAAGTCCGCACCCCGCTGACGCTTCGCGACGAGGCCGAGCAGGCAGCCTTCGCCGGGCTTGGCCTCGATGTCGCGGTGGTTGCGGCCTATGGCCTGATCCTGCCGCGCCCGATCCTCGCCGCCCCCCTGCATGGTTGCCTGAACGTCCACGCATCGCTTCTCCCGCGCTGGCGCGGCGCCGCGCCGATCCAGCGGGCGATTCTTGCGGGCGACACGACGACAGGCGTTACGATCATGCAGATGGAAGCCGGCCTCGACACCGGCCCGATGCTCGCCACCGTCGAAACGCAGATCGGTCCCTACGATACTGCCGGGATACTCACCGAACGCCTTTCGGCCCTGGGATCGGAGCTGATCGTCGACGTGCTCGGCGATTTGGCCGCCCATCCGTCCCGCCCGCAGCCAAACGACGGCGTCACCTATGCAACGAAGATCGAAAAGGCCGAGGCGCGGATCGACTGGAAACTCGGCGCCGTACAAGTCGACCGGCATGTCCGCGCGTTCAATCCGGCCCCGGGCGCCTGGTTCGAATATGGGGGCGAACGGATCAAGCTGCTTACCGTCAGGATTCAAAGCAGCAAAGACGATCCCTTTGACGTCAGCTTCCCAATTGAACCGGGCGTGGTCCTTGATGATCAACTTGCGATCGGCTGCGGCAAGGGCGCAATCAGGCCAGAGATCGTGCAGCGCGCGGGCCGGGGCGCGATGACGGTTACGGAACTGCTTCGCGGATTCCCGATCCCTGCCGGAACCCGGCTTTGACCCGCTTCGCGCTGACGATCGAATATGACGGGCGGCCGTTCATGGGCTGGCAACGCCAGGACCATGGCCCGAGCGTCCAGGAAGCAATCGAAAGCGCCGCGTTTCGCATGCTGGGCGAAGAGGTTGCAGTCCACGCCGCCGGCCGCACCGATGCGGGCGTCCACGCAACCGCCATGCGTACGCATCTCGACGTCATGAAGCCAGTAGCGCCCTTCCGGCTCATGGAAGGGCTGAACGCCCTGCTTCGCCCCGATCCGGTCGCGATCCTGTCCTGCGAAACGGTCGCGGACGACTGGCACGCCCGCTTCTCCTGCCTCGGCCGCGCCTATCAATATCGCATCGCCAATCGCCGCGCCCCGCTCACCTTCGAAGCCGGGCTCGCCTGGCGCGTCCCAAAACCGCTCGATGCAGAGGCCATGCACGACGCCGCGCAACTGCTCGTCGGACGCCATGATTTCACGACCTTCCGCTCAGTTCATTGTCAGGCCGACAGCCCGGTCCGTACGCTCGATCGGCTCGACGTGACTCGCACGGGCGACCGGATCACCGTTTTCGCGGAGGCGCGTTCCTTCCTCCACCATCAGGTGCGATCGATGGTCGGCTGCCTCGGTCTGGTCGGCGAAGGCAAATGGGAAGCCGCAGACCTGAAGGCCGCGCTGGATGCGCGCGACCGCGAGGCGCTGGGCTTCAATGCGCCGCCGGACGGGCTGTATTTCGTGGGCGCTCGTTACTGACGCCCAAAAGGCGCCCCAATGCCCGTTCGAGCATTGCGAGCTGCCAGAGCAACCGACCATGATCGCGCCGCGCCGCCAGATGCTCGGCGACCAGGATCTCGATCACGGCAGGATCGAACCAGCCGCTGCCGCCCAGCAACGGCGCGCGCGCCAGCGCCCGCGCTTCGTCGGCAAGAGGGCCGCGGAACCATGCGCCCACCGGCGTGACGAACCCCATTTTGGGCCGGTAGAGAATATTACGCGGGAGAAAGGGTTCCATAGCCTTCTTCATCAACCACTTGCCTTCGCCTCCTCTCAATCTCAGCGAGGGCGAAAGACTGGCCTCGAAGGAGACCAGCCGGTGATCGAGCAGCGGCTCGCGCGCCTCAAGACCCACGGCCATGCTCGTCCGATCAACCTTGGTCAGGATATCGCCGGGCAGCCAGATTTTGAGGTCGGCATATTGGGCGCGATCAAGCGCATTGTCAGCCGGGGCATAACGCATCGCGCTGACATAACGATCTTCGGCGCGGTGCCCCTGAAGCTCGCGCCGGAAAGCGGGACTGAACAGCTTCGCGCGCATTTCCGGCGCAGTGATCCCGACCGCGCGCGCATAGGCCTCCCCTCCGTCCATCCCGAGCGCAAGGAGAGTGACCTTCGCACGCAGCAGACGCGGCGCCCCGTCCGCCTGCGGATAGAGATTGCCGAGACCGCCAAAGAACGGACGACGCAGGCGATCGGGCAGCAGCGCCCGAACGCGTTCCTCGGCGACCTGAAAGCGGTAGCGGCGATAACCCGCCATGGCTTCATCCGCGCCGTCGCCCGAAAGAGCGACTTTCACATGATCGCGCGCCAATTGGCAGAGGCGATAGCCGGCAAGCGCGGAAGCATCGGCGAAAGGCTCGTCAAATGCGTCTGCAAGGGTGCCGATCAGCGCGAAGTCATCCGCCGCCAATGTGCGGCTGCGATGATCCGTGGCGAAGCGCCGGGCGACCTCCGCAGCATAGGCGCTTTCGTCATGCTCCGCCTCGTCGAAGCCGATCGAAAAGCTGTTGACCGCGCGCGGGCTTGCTTCGGCCATCAGCGCAACGACCGAACTGCTGTCAACGCCGCCCGAAAGGAAAGCGCCGAGGGGAACATCGGCAATCATGCGCGAACGCACGGCGCGGCGCATATGATCGCGCAACTGATCGCCGAGGCTTCCCTCCGTCCCACCCGCGCGCGCGGTGAAATCGACATCCCACCAGCGCGAGGGCTCGCGAAGGCCGCGCTTGCGCTCGACCAGCAAGTGATGGCCAGCCGCGAGCTTGCGTACGCCCGCGACGATGCAGCTATCATCCGGCACATAGCCGAAGGCGAGAAAATCCTCCACGGCGCGTGGATCGACATCCCGACGCATGAGAGGATGCGCCATCAACCCTTTTAATTCTGACGAAAATATCAGGCTGCCGTCACCAAGCAGCGCATAGTGGAGCGGCTTCACGCCCAAACGGTCGCGAGCGAGGAACAGGCATTGCCGCCCCGCGTCGAACAATGCGAAGGCAAACATGCCATCGAAGCGATCGAGGCAGTCCGCCCCCCATTCTCTCCAGCCATGCAGGATCACTTCGGTATCGCTCGCAGTGCGGAAGATGTGGCCGCGCGCCTGCAGATCGGCGCGGACCTCGGCGAAATTATAAATCTCGCCATTATAGCTTATCGCGATGCGGCCATCCTCGCTCAGCATCGGCTGCGCGCCGCCTTCGATATCGATGATCGACAGGCGGCGATGCCCAAGACCCACGCCGGGCGCGGTCCATACGCCCGAACCATCGGGGCCTCGATGCGCCTGTGCATCGGCCATCGCGCGAACCCGCGCGGGATCGACAGGCTTGGCTGTCTCGATATGGAAGATTCCGGCGATGCCGCACATGGTGGGGCCGCCTATTCCAGCCCGGCCGCCCGGTCGGCAAGAGCCGAAATGGAGCCGAGCGCGGCGACGAACCGTTCCACCGCTGCGCGCGCGCCGTCGCCTTCGCCGGATACGAGGATCGCGACGGCCCGCTGGGGACCGCCAAAGAGGCGTACCTTCATGGTTTCCAGCTTCGCCTCGCTTTCGCTGCCGGTGAGAAGGTCGCCCACGCGGTAGAAAACAAGAACCTCGCGTTGCAACCCGCCCGGCGCAGCAATCCGCTGCGCGTGGGCGCGCGGGAAGGACGCGCTGTCGGCCAGCCACTGCCAATCGGCGTCGGGGTCGATCGCGCCCTGCCCATAACCGATCATCTCACGCCCCCGCTGATCGGCATAGACGGCGATAGCGAGATCGACCGTGGCGCCGCTCCGGTCGCGATAGCGCGCCACGACGAGGTGATCGGCGCGATCGAAGCGTGGCCGCCATGGCGTGGCGGGCTTCGCTTCGATACGCGTCCAGCCGGGAACGGTGGGGGGCGCAGAAAGCGGTGCCGGCGCTGCCGCTCCCGCCCCGCTCCACAGCAAGGGCGCGACTGCAAACGCCAGGCAGCCAAGCGCGACCAGCGGCGAACTGGCTGCGTGGAAACTGAGGTCTGCGAGGCGATCAGCGTCGAACCAGGGATCGCGAGGCCCCCGATCGAAGAAAGGCCAGGCCGTCCCCATGACCAGCGCGATCACGAAGGCGAAGAAGAACCAGCCATAGACGACATGATCGACCCCGACTGCGAAATCGCTGCTGGTGCGGTGCGCGATCCAGATCGTGCCGAAAGCGCGGACGCCATTGGCCAGGATGGGCGCAGCCACGCACGCCGCCATGAAGCCAAGACGCCGCAGCCACGAATGAAAGCAGAGATTGGCGGCAAGCGCCCCGAGCGCGACCATCGCGACGAGGAACTTCACGCCGGAACATGCCTCCGCCACGCGGAAAGCGCCGTTGGGGATGGTGATGTAGACACCTTCGATCGCTGCCGGCACGCCGCTCAGATGCAGAAGCGCCATACACATGCGCGCGGTGAGCGTCTGGAGCGGCGGCACCAGTTCCTCGCCAAAGGGGACGAGGAAAAGAGCATAGAAGATCGGGAAAGCAAGCGCGCACGATACGACAGGGCCGAGCAGCGCGATCGCTGCGCCCTGCATCATCATCACGACGCCGAGCTGACAGGCGAAATCGACGCCGGCGGCGCTGCCCAGCAGCCACGCGACCGCTCCGAGCGCGACGAGGATCAGCCCCGGCCACCATCCTGCCGGCGTAAAATGCATCAGCGCCCGCCACCTGAGGCTGACCAGCCAGACGATGATGAACGGGAGGAAGAGGATATGGTTGAAGGTCGAGCTGTTCCACCAGATGCCCGCCATTGCGAGAATATCATGGTGGAACAGGACAAGAAGCGCGCCCCAGACCGCGCCGAGCCACGCGAGTTGGATGCGCCAGCCCTGCGCCAGACGCGGCGGCGCAAGGATAAGCGCCGGATTCATGCTGGCACGCTTTCACGCCCCAGTAGGGCAGGCAGCGCCGCGAGACGCGTCGACCAGCCATAGTCGCCGAGCATTCGCGCGCGGGCCGCCGCGCCGATCGCACTGGCGCGGGCGGGATCCGCAATGAGGCTGAGAATGGCCGCGGCCTCGGCCGGCGCACCATCGGCAATGACGATTTCCTCGCCGACTATGGCGTCTATTCCTTCGACGGCGGCGGGCGACGCCACAACCGGGCGCGCCATCGCCATCGCTTCAAGGAGCTTGTTCTGAACGCCGCGCGCAAGGCCAAGCGGCGCAACGATGATGTTGGCGGCGGCGAGCCAGGGACGAATGTCAGGCACTTCGCCGGTGACGATGACGCCTGTCTGGCGGGCGAGCGCCCTCACTGCGGCGGTGGGCGCGCGGCCGACGATCGCAAAGCGGGCATCGGGCCGACGCGCGCGGATCAGGGGCAACGTGTCGCGTGCAAAACGGATGACCGCCTCGACATTCGGTCGATAGTCCATCTGGCCGGTGAAGGCGATGAGCGGCCCCCGCCCTGCGACCGCTTCCGCCGGGAATCCCGGATCGTAGCGATCGGTATCAACGCCATTGGCGAGCGTTTCCACGCGGTCGCCCTGACCGCTGCGCGCGCGAAACAGCGCCGCCTCAGCATCGCTGACGAACAGGCTGCGATCGGCGCGCGCCGCGACTTCGGCTTCCCAACCGGCTAACAGGCGCGCCTCGCGGCGGTAGATCCAGCCGAACGGGCTGCGGCCATAGGCCTCAAACTTGGCTGAATCGACGTCGACGAAATCCATCACGAAGGTGCGGCCAGCGGGAACGAACTGCGCCATTTGCCCAGAGAAAACATAGATATGGGTAATATCGCGCTCGCTCAGCAGGCCCTTGACGTGCGCAGCGAACGACGGGCTTTCAAATGCGGTTAGCGAAACAGGGCGTCCGCCGCCTATTGCACGGAGCGCCGTCATGGCGCCGGCTGGCGCACGTTGCTCCACATAAGCGCTCGCGAGCAGCGGGAGTATCGGACCAAGCGCATCGACCTCGGCCCGACCGTCAGCAAAGCAGGCCAGGTGCGTAGGGGCCAATCGGGCAAGCGCGCGAAGGACGGGCCAGGCGCGCATCCGGTCCCCGCGATCGGGCGGATAGGGCGCGCGATGTGCAATAAAGAGGATCTCGCCCGTCATCAGCCGAGGCCGCGCGCGATGATCGGCCCGATCCGATTGGCGACAGCAAGCGGCATATGCTTCCACAGCGCGACCTGGAAGCGATAGCGCGGATCGAGCGGATTGATCGAACGCCCCGGCCCCAACGTCGCGTAGCGGAGCTGCACGGGATCGAACCCCCAATTTTTTTTGAAAGCATAAGCGCCCGTCCCGACCTTCGAGCGGCCGAAATCGAAACGCGTACAACCGCGCGCGCGCGCATGACGCATCAGCGCGAAATAAAGCAGGTCATTGGCGCGCCAGCCTCGCGCAGACCGCGTGCCACCGCCCCAATAGGGCATGACGCTACCGCGATAGTAGAAACTCAGGACGCTGGAGATGGGGACGCCATTTTGACTTATCGTCAATATATCAGAATCTTCTCCGAACTCATTCAGAACATAATCGAAAAGAGATCGAGGGAAAACGGGGGTTCCCAAATTGCGGACGCTCTCGGCATAGACAGCATAATGCACGGCCCGTTCACGGGCGGATCGACCAGCTTCGATGTTGAGGTCGAAGCCAAGCGCGCGCCGCACCTCGGCGCGTTGCTTGCGTGGGATGGCTTTCAGCTCGGCATCATCGTCCGCAGCAAGGCGCCTCGCGAAGCCGGCATAAGTCGCGTCGTCGATCACCCAGCCCTCGCCTGGCGCCGGCCCGCCGCGCAGTTCGAGTGGACAGCCCAGACGGCCGGCGAGGTCGCGGGCGGCGTCGGCAAGCATCAGTTCTGTCTGGGGTCCGGCCGCCAGAATACCCCCGCCGACCGCGAAACCCGTCGAGACGAGCGCACGGCCGAACAGCGGCGAAGCTATCTCGGTCAACGGCAGCACGCCTTCAATCCGCGCGCCCTGCCCCGCGATCAGAAACCGCGCGCGCTGACGGCAACCCGCCTCGACTGCTCGGCTCCACCCGGTCAGATGAAAAGGCGTTCCATGCGGATGTTCACGGACGAAAGCGTCGAGCGCCGCCGCCTCCCGCGCGTCGCCGAGCATGGCTTCGCGAACGCCGGGGAAGGAATGGCGCACAGCCGCATTCACGCAAGCCTCCGCGCCTGATCGGCAGCGACGGCATCCACGCGCCCCCACGCGAATTCGGAGAGCAGACGATCGAGCTTGCCGGCCATCGCATCGAGCCGGCTATAGTGTCGCAGGCGCGACCGCAGCGGCGCGCCGGCCACACGCGGCTGACCCGGATCGATTTCCCAGGGGTGGAAATAGAAGATTGCCGGGCGCCCCTCGCGGTGGTTCACCCGGCCGATCGCCCATGCGGAAAAGCAATAAGGCAGAAGGCGGAAAAAGCCTCCGCCTCCAGCCGCGAGCGTCCGTCCGGCGAAGCGCGCAGTCGTCACTGGAAGTTCGACCAGCGCACTTCCGGCAACGGGATGAAAGGCGAAGCGTGGTGCGTCAGGCCAGCCATAATGATCGTGAACGACTGGCGCCACGCTGGACGAATAGGCGTAACCCGCTTCCGCAAGCGCTTCATGCGCCCAGGGCGTGCGCGCATCGATCGAGAAACTCGGCGCGCGATAGCCGGTGACGGCAACGCCAGCCGCGTCCTCGATCGCCTTGCGGGCGCGATCGATGTCGTTGCGGAACTGGCCAGCGGTGAAGGTGAAGATGCGGGCATGGTCGACGCCGTGGCTGGCCACTTCATGCCCGCGCTGGGCGATGCGGCGGATCAGCGCGGGATGACGTTCAGCGACCCAGCCGAGAATGAAGAAGGTCGCCTTCACGCCTGCCCGCTCGAACAGGTCGAGAACGGCGTCGCTGTTGCGTTCGACGCGCGATTCCAGCGTCGGCCAGTCGCCGCGCGCAATCACCCGCTCAAAAGCGCCCACCTGGAACCAGTCCTCGACGTCGACTGACAGCGCGTTGAGCATGGGCATGCCCCCTCAAACGGCGTCAGGCCGCGCTGTCGCGCATAAGGCCAGTCGGAATCGGCGGATATTGCTCGGTCTCGACCCAGTCGAGGAGCAGCGCGAGCACGCGGCGTATGACGGCGTCCTGCGCCGCGACCTGAGCCTCAAGCGCCTCGACCCGCGCGACGAGTGCAGAGTCGGGAACAATCGACGGCATGACGGCGGCAGCGACGGGCTCATGCTCCACGACAACATTCGGCGCTTCCGTCACGGCGGCGTAAACCGCCGTGACCGGCGCCGTCGCGTCATGCTCAAAATCGGCGATGACACGGTCCACGGTCGCGCCGTCGATCAGCGCGAGCTTCTCGATCGCGCCAAGCAGCAGCACGCGCGAGACCAGCGCGTTGATCTGGCGCGGTATGCCTCCGCTGAAGCGGTAGACGGCCACGAAGGCGTCAGGGGTGAACTCAGGATTTCCCGTCCAGCCCGCAAGACTCAGCCGATGCACCACGTAAGGCTCAACCTCCTCGGCCAGCATCGGTTCGAGGTGATGCGTTGCAATGACGCGCTGGCGAAGCTGCTCAAGCCCGGCCAGGCGATCGCGAAACTCGGGCTGGCCGAGCAGGAAGATCTGGAGCAGCGCATGACCGTGCGCCTGGAGATTTGAGAGCATGCGCAGCTCTTCGAGCGTCTCGACCGGAAGATTCTGCGCTTCATCGACGATCAGCAGGCTGCGTTTACCGATCCGAGATTGTTCCGCAAGAAAATCATCCAATCTCCTGATAATGGTCGCTTTATCTGCGCCATCAATGTCGATTCCAAACCCTTGGGCGGTGAGGCGAAGCATATCGTCGCCGTCGACCTGGGTCGTCGTAATCCGCGCCGCCGTCAGCCGCGCGGGATCAACGGTCTGCATTAGGTGACCGGTCAGCGTCGTCTTGCCTGATCCGATCTCCCCGGTGATGACGATGAAGCCCTCGCCCTGCGCGAGACCATAGCCGAGATAGGCCATCGCCTTCCGGTGCGTCGCGCTCTCGAAATAGAAGCGCGGATCCGGGGTGAGCTGAAAGGGCCGATCAGTCAGGCCGTAAAAGCTGTTATACACCTTGCTAACCCCCTAGAAACTATACCGCAGGCCGATCAGTCCCGATGCTACCACATCATTGGCGAAGCCGTCCTGATCCGAAGTGAACAACCCGATCGACGCCGTGGCGCTCAGCCGACGACCGATAAGGCGATAATAGCTGACCGTCGTTCCCGTCGAGGTCACGGCGGGCGCGAAGGCGATGCCGCTTTCGTAGCGATTGGCGTAAAGGCTCGCTTCAACGCTCGATCGCTCGCTCAACCTGCGGCCGATCTGAGCCTGTCCGAACCAGCTTTGGTCGACGACGCCGTCGAGCGAAAAGAAGAGGCCATCCTCGGGCGCTAGATATTTGCGGCGGGCATAGCCGATGCCGACACCCCCGCTCCACGGGCCGCGATTGACCGATAGCAGCGCCGTTACGCCCCGAGCGCGATATTGGGCTGTCGCGATCGACTGGAAGGCGTCATCGAGGCAGGTTCCTGCCGCCTTCGCGCCATAGATGCAGCCGCCCATCGTCCGGGCGAGCGGATTGCTGAATGTCGCGAATTGCGTGGGCAGGCCGACCAGCCCATCCGTCAGTTGCCGACCAAAACTCTGGAGGCCATCATAGGCAGTCACCTGCACGGCCACGCCCGGCTTAACTTCGTGCGTGAGAGAGCCAGTATAAATAGTTGATCCATAACGCCTGCCGACGCGGAACTCTGCCATAGTCCGTTGACTGGGCCGCCAGGACAGGCCGGCGTCCCAGATCAGTCCGTCAGTTTCATAAGCGAGTTGCCGCGCCGCGCTCTTATCGGTCGCGAAACGCCCCTTGGCGTCGAACGCCGGAGCGCCATTTGCATCGCGCAGGGCCGGGCGCTGGCTTATCGTGATCTTTTCATATCCCGCCGAGCCGACCAGCGCGAGCGTGCGGCCGAGGGGGCGGGTGAGATCGAGTCTCACCGCCTTATCGTCGAAACGCTGGTCTAGCTGTCCGGTCGCCTCACGCTGCCACAGACCCGACAGCTTCCAGCCGAACAGCGGAAAAATGCGCGCGGGTATGCCGATGCTGGCGGTCGCATAATGGCTGAGCGAATGATCATATTGATCGAGACGGGGCTGACCTGCAGGCAGGATGATGTCGGCAGGATCGACTTTGGTGTAACCGATGCGATAGGCGGCCGCGGCATCGAGATCGCCTATGCGCCTCGCGAAAGCGGGGCCCGCATATAACGCATAGACATTCGAGACATTGTCCGGATTGAGATCGCCATAGCCGTTTGCGGCCCCGCGAATATCGCTGCGCGCGCGTGTCGCGATTCCGCCCGCTTCAAGGCTGAACCCGTCGGTAACGGTCAGCCGCCCGCGCGCGAGGCCATAATGCACACCTTCGTCGCCCGCGCGTCGCCCCCAGCCGAACCGATGCTCATAGCGATAGCTCACCTGCCCTTCCGCATTGCGCCCGGCGATGCTGGCGTCGACGCCGGCCGCCAATGTGGTGTAGGTCAGGACGTCGCCCGCCCCCTTGAGGTCGGCGAGAACGACCTGATCGACTTCAATATAAGGCGTGATCTGCGCATTCGAACGCGCCTCGGCCACACCGGCCATCCCCGGCACGGCGAGCAGCGTCGCAGCGATCAAGAGCAGGCGCCGGATCACGGTACTTCGCCATAATAATCGCCAAAGCGCTGCCCGGAGACCATGCGGCTGACGCCATTCAGCAGCAGCTTCACCTCCCCGCACGGATCAAGCATCGCAACGGCGGCCCGCAGGTCCGCCTCGCTCGTCACATCAGCGCGGACAACCAGCAACGCCTGACCGGCGTGAAGGGCGAGCGCCGAGGCTGGGGAAGCGTCAAGCAGCGGCGGCGAATCGAGAATGACGAGGCGGCGCAGGTTCTTTTCGGCAAGCGCTGCAATCAGCGACGCGGTGCGGGCCGAGGCGAGCAGTTCTGTATCGTTATGGGTCGCGCGACCTGCGGGGAGCAGAGACAGGCCCGCTATATCCGTCTCGACGATGCAATCGTCGATCGCGATGCCGGGGTCTGCAAGCGCGTCCATCAACCCGGGTCCACCTGCGACGCCAAGCATCGAAAATATCGAAGGTTTGGCGACATCGCCATCGACGAGCAGCACTTCGAGGTCGCGCTCAGAGGCAAGCGAGAGCGCGAGGTTGACCGCGCAGAAGCTCTTGCCCTCGCCCTTGCGCGCCGATCCGATCAGGATCACGCGATCCCTGGCCGACGCCATGCCGCCGATCAGCAACTGGCGCTTGGCGATGCGAAACTCCTCGGCGATCGGGCTGACGGCCTCTCCGGGGACGATAAATCCCGACATGCGCAAAAGGTCACGATCAATGGCCTGGACGCCGGCCGATGCGATGTGGGGCTGCGGTCGATCAGCCGTCGCGTCTGGCGCAGGCTTCACCGCTTGCCGGAAGCTTGCGAAATCGTAGATTTCGGCTGCGCGCTCGATCAGCGATCCAGTGCGAATGGGGCCATGTTCGGTCATCGACGCCTCATGCCACCATGCCACGCTGGACAAGCTCGATGACGAGCAGCAGCGCCCAGGCGCCCGCAAGCGCGGCGCCGCCGCCCATCAGCCAGCGACGTTGCTTCGCGGCGATCGCACGGCGGGCCTCGGTCTGCGCCTCGCCAATCGCCCCGATGACAGTCAGGCCACTGGCGCGTTCCAGCCGGCGCGCCGTGGGATAGGTCGTCCTGATCCGGCCAAGCGCATAGGCCGCGCCGACGCCACCCGCGACACCGAGCAGCAGCACCGCCGTCAGCAGCAGCGGACGGTTGGGCGCCGCAGGCAGGCGCGGCGCGCTCGGCGGGTCGATCAGGGCGATGCGGACGGGGCCGGCCTTGGTCTCGGCTTGTCCGCGCAACGCCGCCTGCTCGCGCTCGGCGAGCAACTTGTCATATTGATCCTTGAGCACGGCATAGTCCTGGCTGACGCGCCCAGCTTCGGCCGCCACTGCGGGGTCGGCCGATGTCCGCTCAAGATACTGGTCGATGTCATGCCGGATCTGCGCCTTGCGCGCCGACAGCGCGGCGACCGCCGCCTGCCGGTCTGCCTGCATCGAACGCAGCGACAGATAGAGCGGATTGGCGCTCGCTGCGCCGCCGGCAGCGGCTGTGACAAGCCGCTCGCCACCCGCAGCCGCGCGCGCCTGCGCAAGCTGGACGCTGAGCGCGACCATGTCAGGGTGCTGATCGGTCCAGCCGCGCGACCGGCCCTCCGCGATCTGGCTTTCGAGCGCGGCGACGCGTGCGCGCGCCGGGCCTGCCGTGGCGGGGGCCGCTGCGCTCCCTGCCCCCGCGACCGTTGGCGATGTGCCCGCCATCTGCGCGTTGACGGCAACCAGCGCGCTTCCTGCCGCCGCCAGATCTGAGTCAATGCGCGAAAGCTCGGCCCGCGCTGCGTCGAGGCGATCTGCGACCGAACCGGTCCCGGGCAGTGCGCCGAGATATTGCGCCTCGAACGTGGCGCGCTTGGCGTCGGCCTCGCTCAGTTGCTTCGACCGTTCGGCGAGTTGGGCGTCGAGGAAAGCGAGCGTGCGGCTGCTTTCTTCCCGCCCGTCAGCCAGATTCTGCTCGATGAAGAGATCGGCGAGGCGCTGGACGATGGCGCGCGCCAGCTTCGCATTGACGGAGTCGGAAAGCCCCGGAGCACCCCAGCGCGCGCTGATCTCGACCAGATTATCCTGCTGGGCGACGATGCTGATCGCCTGACGCAGGCTTTCGACGCGCGACGCCACGTCGCGGTCGCTGGCGACCGTCAGATTGAGGTCGGTCGACTTGACCACCTTCTGCAGGTTGACCGTCGAAACGAGCGTCTGGCGGATCTGGTCTAGATCGCGCTGGCGGCGGGCGTCGTCTATGCCGACGCTGCCTCCAAGCAGCGATTGCGCCTGGATCGAGAGGCGCGCGCGGCTCTCATAGCGATTCGGGATGAGCGCCACGACCAGCCAGCCCGCGAGGCAGATGGCCCATGCCACGCCAAGCGCGATCCAGCGCCGTCGCCACACCAGATGGAGCGCAATCAGCAGTTCGTCATAGAGCGCGCCCATCGGCTCAGAACAGGCTTTCGGGGATGATGATGACATCGCCCGGTTCAAGCCCGACATTGGCCTTGATGTCGCCCTTGCGGAGCAGACTGGTGATCTTCAGACGAAACTCGATCTGTTTGCCCGATGCGCGATCATATCGGATCAGGCGCGCGCGGTTGCCCGCCGCATATTCGGAAAGGCCGCCCACCGCGATCATGGCGTCGAGCAAGGTCATGTTCGCGCGATAGGGGATGGCGGCGGGCTTGTCGGTCGCGCCGACGATGCGGATCTGCTGCGAGAAGGTGCCCGAAAAATTCTCGACGATCACCGAGACGCGTGGGGTGGTGATATATTTGGAAAGCGCCTCCGCCAGATCGTCGGAAAGCTGTTTGGGCGTCTTGCCGACCGCCTGCATATCCTCGATCAGCGGCGTGGTGATGCGGCCATCAGGGCGGACCTGGACCTTGCCGCCCAGTTCGGGATTGCGCCAGACGAATATCGTCAGCGTATCGAGCGGACCGATGACGTAGGTTTCCGAGGGCTTGTCCTCGACCGCGACGAAATTGGCGGTGGGTAACCTGGGCGCATCCTTGGTCTCGGCCAACGCCGACGCAGCGAAAGGCAGCAGCGCGATCGCGACCGGGATGGAGGGAAGAGGCACACGGAAACGCATCGTCATCACCCTGTTCCCGCACGGATTTGGGGCGCGCGGGTTCAGGATGCGCTATGCGCCGGAAGAGTGAAGATAGCGTTAGTCAGCCCTCGACGAGCAATTCGGCGGCAGGCTTGTGACCAAGGAAAGCAGCGGGGCTGGCGCTGGCTCCATAGGCCCCGGCCATGAAGATCGCGACCAGATCGCCGACCTCGGCATGCGGGAGCGCGACCTTGTCGGCCAATCGGTCAAGAGGAGTGCAAAGGCAGCCGACGATGCTTGCTTCCTCGACGGCCGGCTCGCCCAGGCGCGTGGCGATCGCAGCGGGATAATTACGACGGACGACCGTGCCGAAATTGCCGCTGGCGGCGAGTTGATGATGCAGGCCGCCGTCGACGACGAGGAAAATATCGCCATGGCTCACTTTCCGGTCAACGATGCGCGTCACATAGACGCCGCTTTCGGCGACCAGCCAGCGCCCCAGTTCGATTGCGAACCGGCTGTCCGCCAGGATCGCCGGGCGCGCGGCGAGCGTATCCGCAAGGGCGCGGCCAACCGCCTCGACATCGAGCGCCTCATCACCCGCAAAATAGGGTACGCCGAAACCACCGCCGAGATTGACCAATGGCGGCGGCGCGCCTGCGGATTCGGCCAGTTGCGCGGCAAGCGCGACGGTCGCAGCCTGCGTTTCGATGATCGCCTGAGGATCGAGCGCCTGCGATCCGGCGAAAATATGGAAGCCGCGCCAGTCCACGCCTGCGGCGACCAGACGCCTCACCAAAGCGGGCACGCGCTCTGCATCGACGCCAAAGGGCTTTGCGCCGCCTCCCATCCGCATCCCCGAACCACGCAGGTCGAAATCGGGGTTCACGCGAACGGCAAGGCGCGGTGCAATACCGATCCGATCGGCGATCGCCAGCGCACGATCAGCCTCGCCTTCGGATTCAAGGTTGAGCGTCGCACCTGCGAGGATCGCCGCCTCAAGCTCGCGGTCCCGTTTGCCGGGACCGGCGAAGGAAATCTCCTCCCCACCCGATGCAAGTGCCAGCGCCAGTTCGCCTTCGGATGCGACGTCGAGCCCGTCGACCAGCCCGGCCATCGCCGTCACCAGCGGCGCAAAGGGATTGGCTTTGATCGCATAATGGATCGCGACTGATGCTGGCAACGCCGCTCGCAACCGGGCGACCCGCGCGCGGATGACGCCCAGATCATAGGCGAAGAAAGGCGTATCGCCCGCCTCCGCCGCCAACGCAGCAACGCTTTGCCCGCCAATCGTGAGAATGCCCCGCTGGCGTTGAAAATCGGGCGGGATCGGCCCCATCGGCTTCATGACGCCAGTTCCTTCCTCAGCCCCGCCCGATCGAGCTTGCCATTGGGATTGCGCGGCAATTCGCTACGCCAGACGATCTCGCGCGGCTGCATATAGGCGGGAAGTTCGCGTTTCAGCCAGCTCTTCAGCGCATCCTCGCCGCTGCCGTCTCCGCGCGCGACGAGGAGCACCGCCTGCCCCAGCCGCGCGTCTTTCACCCCGATCGCAACGGCCTCCCCCGTTGCGCCGCTTGCGATGGCGGCGCTTTCGATCTCGGCAGGGCTGATGCGGTTGCCCGAGGATTTGATCATCTCGTCGTCCCGGCCGACGAAACGGATCAGCCCGTCCGCTCCGCGCAGCGCCGTATCGCCCGACCACACCGCCGTACCGCCATAATGCGACGCAGGCGGAGCCGGGCGGAAGCGCAGCGCGGTGCGTTCGGGATCGCGCCAATATCCCTGCGCCACCAGCGGCCCGGCATGGACGAGTTCTCCCGGCTCATCCGCACCGGCCGGGCTGCCGTCCGGACGCACGATCATAACCTCGGCGAAGGGGATGGCGTTACCCACGGAATCGGGGTGCGCGTCGATCAACGCCGGATCAAGATAGGTCGACCTGAACGCCTCGGTCAGCCCGTACATCGCGTAAATGTCGGCCGCCGGGAAAGTCGCGCGCAGGGCGCGCACCAGCGGCGGAGTGAGCGCCCCCCCCGAATTGGTCAGCCGCTTCAGGCGCGCCGCGGTTTCCGCCGGCCATTCCACCTCGACAAGTTGCAGCCAGAGCGGAGGCACGCCCGCGAGCGTGGTGATCGCCTCGCGCTCGACAGCGCGAACGACATCGCGCGGCGCCAGATAGTCGAGAGGAACAGCGCAGCCGCCCGCCGCCCAGGTCGATAAAAGCTGATTCTGGCCATAGTCGAAGCTCAGCGGCAGGACGCACAGCACACGATCGACTGGCGACAGCTTGAGATAGGTCGCAACCGAGATCGCGCCGAGCCAGAGATTGGCATGGCTGAGCATCACGCCCTTGGGCAGGCCGGTCGACCCCGACGTATAAAGGATCGCGGCAAGCGCCGACGGATCGGCGTCGGATGGCGGCAGGCCTTCCGACGGCGGCGTGATCGCGGCATCGATCGCCAGCGCGCAGCTTTCGGGCAAATCCCCCGGCTCGAGCGTGGCGGCCCGGCCTGCGCCCGTCAGCAGCAGCCTTGTGCCGCTATCGGCAAGGATATGCGCGACCTGCGCGCGCTTGAGCAACGGGTTGATCGGGATGTGGATCGCCTCTGCGCGCGCCGCCGCCAGCGGCATCAGGCACGCCTCGACGTTTTTCGGCAGCCAGCTCGCCACCCGATCACCGGTCGCTACCCCCTGCGCACGTATCCATGCCGCAAGCCTGGCGACGCGATCTTCAAGCTCTGCATAATCGAGCACCAGATCCCGCATCGCGAGCGCCGGCGCATCGCCCGCGCCTGACAGCGCTATGCGGTCGATCGGCCTCGGTTCGGCCCTTGTTGTGGAATCCGGGGCTTGCACCCGCGCCTCATCCTCTGCTTAACGTCTGACGGTCGGGAGGAGCGATAGCGCCTTGTTGGTCAAGGGGGAATGTTTCGACGATCTCGACGCCGTCGCCAAGGTGGCGCGCGGCACGCTTGATCGCAACGCTCAGCCCGCGCCTTTCGATCGGCTCGGCTGGTTCCGACGCACATGGGCGCTTGTCCCGCCGGGGATCGCTCCGCTGATGATCCGCGCACGCTCCGATGGCGCCGATGCCTGGCTGTTCCTCGCACGCGAACGGCGCGACCGTCTGGTTCCTCTGGCGAGCTGGTACACGCTGGCCTTTTCCCCCGTCTATTCGGCGACGCCCGATGCGCTGCTCAAACGCCGGCTGCTCCGCGCGATTGCGCGCCGGCTGCGCGCGCCCGCGCTCGGCATCGCCAGCATTTCGCTCAGCCCGGTTCCGGACGAAGAAGCGCAGGCGCTGGCGCGCGCCTTCCGCCGCGCGGGATGGCTCAGCATCGTGCGTCCGGCGACCGCGAATTGGCGACTGAACGTGAATGGCCGAATCTTCAGCGAATATTGGGCGGCGCGCCCCGGCCAGCTTCGCTCGACCGTCGAGCGCAAGCGCACCGACCTGGGCATCGAGATTTTCGACCATTTCGACGCCGCCGCATGGGATGCCTATGAACAGGTTTATGGCGAAAGCTGGAAACCAGCCGAAGGCTCCCCCACCTTTTTGCGAAACTTCGCCGAAGAGGAAGGCGGAGCCGGCACGCTGAGGATCGGCGTGGCGCGGCTCGGCGGGCGACCGATAGCGGCCCAGCTTTGGACGGTCGAGAACGGCGTCGCGATCATCCACAAACTCGCGCATGCCGAGGATGCGCGAGAACATTCCCCCGGCACGGTGCTTAGCGCGGCCATGTTCGAGCGCGCGATCGACATGGACGGCGTTCAGACAATCGACTTCGGCACGGGCGACGATGCCTACAAGGCTGACTGGATGGACGAGAAACGGGTTTTGCAGCGCGTCGATCTATTCAATCTTTCGCGCCCCACTGCCTGGCCGCGCGCGGCCTGGGCATGGCTTTCCGCCCTTGTCCGGGGACGCCGCGTCGACTAACCGGCGCGTGGAATTGACGGAGAGCATGAGTGACTGACGAGCGTGAACGGATCGAGGCCGGAGTGCGCGGCGCATTGCGTGACGTGCTGGCGCTGTCCGATGCGCGCGCCGCCGCGCTGGAACCGGCAACGCCGCTGTTCGGCGCAATGCCTGAACTTGATTCAATGGCGGTCGCGGGGCTGTTGACGGAGATTGAGGACAGGTTGGGCATCATCATCGAGGATGATGAGGTGGACGGCGAGATGCTCGAAAGCTTCGGCGCGCTGGTGGCCTTCGTCACGCGCAAAGTGCTCGCCTGATGCGCTTCGCCGGCCCCGATGGGTTCGGCGAACTCGAATTGATATATGGCGATGACAATCCCGTTCAGGGTATTGTTATACCTCCCTTATTCGATGAGCATAACCGCATGCGCCGCGTGATCGCGCAGGCGATGCGAACGCTTGCTATGAACGGCATCGGCACACGGATGCCGGTACTCGCCGGGCTCGGCGAGAGCCTGAGCGACCTGGCCAATGCGCGCTTGAAAGACTGGCGGGCGGCAATCGCGGCTGCAGCCGCTCCCGCTTTCACGATCGCGTTTAGGGGCGGCGCGCTGATCGACGACGCGGCAGGCGATATTCCGCATTGGCGGCTGTCCCCTGTCGCGGGAGCGGCGCTGATCCGCGACCTTGATCGCGGGCGACTTGTCGGCGGCGAAGCCGACGCTGCGGATGCCCCCTATTTGTTGCGCGGCGGGCACCGGGTGGGCCGCGAGCTTCATGCCGAGTTGATAGCGGCGGTTCCTATGGCGTCGAACAAGGCGCGGACGATCCGCACCGCAGATGATCCTGCACCCGCCGACGCCTATATCGACTTCGCGCCTATCTGGCGACGCGCTGAACCTGGCGACGATCCCGATCTGACGAACTGGATCGTGCAAGATATTATATATTGGTCAAAATCTTGCGCTATATCCTGAACTTTTCGTGTGAAGATGAAATCTGCGCCGCGACACTGGATACGGCGTCCGGTGGAACAGGTCTGCTGATCGTATCGGGGGGGAACGAAATCCGCGCCGGCGCGCATGCCGGGATGGCGCGCCTGGCCGCGCATCTGTCGGCGCGCGGAATCCCCGTCTTTCGCTTCGACCGGCGCGGCGTGGGCGACAGCGGAGGCGAGAATGACGGCTTTACCGCCAGCGCGGCCGACATCGCCGCAGCAGCAGCCGCGTTCCGCGCCGCCTGCCCGCATGTCTCGCGCCTGATCGGCTTCGGCAATTGCGATGCCGCGACAGCGCTCGCTTTTTTCCATAATGATGCTCGGCTCGACGCCCTGATCCTCTCCAATCCCTGGGCGGTCGAAAACGACGACGGATTGCCGCCCCCCGGTGCGATCCGGCGGCATTATGCGCGGCGGCTACGCGATCCGGCGGCTTGGCGCGCGCTGCAGCGCGGCAGGATCGACCTTGGCAAATTGGCGCTGGGCCTGTCGCGCGCGGCTCACCCCGCCTCAGCGCAACCACTGGTCATGCGACTTGCTGCCGCGCTCACCGATGCGCCGCCCGCGCAGATCATCCTCGCGGAGCGGGACATGACGGCGATGGCCTTCGCAGCCGAGTGGCGCAAACCACCTTTCGCCACCGCCCGCGCGCGGATCAGCGTAACGACGGTCCCCACCGCTTCGCACGGCTTTGCCGGACCCGGCGACGAGGACCGCCTGTTCGCGATTATCCTGAAAGCGATCGGCGAGCTTTCCACATTGGACAGCCCGCCCGTCGATTAGCGCGAGGCTATGCCGGTCGTGCGGTTCATCGCCTTGCGCGCCAGCGCGTGCGACCCGATCTGCTCTCCCTTGCCGGAGACCATCAGCACATCGTCGCTGGCGAGAATCTGATTGTAAAGCACCGTGGCTTCGTCAGCCCGGCCGGTGCGGCCATAGATATAAGCTAGATTGAGCAGCACCGACGGCTCGTTGGGCTCTTCGGCGCGCTGGGCGATGAGGCGCGCTTCGGCGGCATTGAGATCACCGCGCGCGATCGCGTTGAAGCCATAGGTTTGCGCCTGGCTGGGGGCGGTTTGCGCAGCCGCGCCCGTCGTGACGACGGACGCGGCGCCGACAAGGGCGAGAACGGTCTTGATCATCATCTCTCTCCTTCTTTGCATAGAGATGATGATTGTGCGACATAAGTGTTACATTACTGCAAATGCTTTCAGGTTATTTGCGCCGCACACCCTTTGCGCGCACATTCGCCGGACGGCCTCGTCGCTTGATCACGCGTGGTCCGTTGCGATGGATTCCCGGCTTTCCGCCGCCTTCCGGCAATTCAAACCGCAGCGCGCCGCTCACCGGATCGGCTTGCGCGAGGCGAAGCTTAAGCCGCTGACCAAGCGAGAAACATGTTCCGCTATCCTCTCCGGTCAGGCTGTGGGTTGCTTCGTCATATCGGAAATAATCCTGGCCGAGCGTGGACGCCGGCACGAGTCCGTCGCCGCCCAAACCCTCGACGGTAGCGAAAAAACCGAAAGGCTGGACGCCGGTTATCCGCGTATCGACGATCTCCCCGACCTTGCCGGCAAGATAGGCGGCGACATAACGGTCGATCGTATCCCGTTCGGCCTCCATCGCGCGGCGTTCGAGCTGGCTGATCGACTCGCCGATCTTTTCCATCGATGTCGCTTCGTCGGATGTGAGCGCCCCCGGCCCCAATCGATAGGCTCCGACAAGCGCACGGTGGACCAGCAGATCGGCATAGCGGCGGATCGGGCTGGTGAAATGGGCGTAGCTGCCCAGCGCCAGCCCGAAATGGCCAGTATTGGCGGGCGCATAATAAGCCTGCGTCTGGGTGCGCAGTATCTGCTCCATCACCTGCGGGCGAAAATCGGCGTCTCCTACCCGCTCGATCACGCGGTTGAACGTCGCCGGACGGATGACCTGCCCCAGCGCGAACTCGACGCCGAAAGTCTCCAGATAGTCCTTGAGCGCGACCAGCTTCTCGCGCGCCGGCGGCTCGTGATCGCGGTACATGACCGGCGCCTTTTTCGCTTCGAGCGCCTTCGCCGCCGCAACATTGGCGGCGATCATATAATCCTCGATCAGCTTGTGCGCATCAAGGCGCTCGCGCGGGGCGACCGAAAGAATCCGCCCCTTTTCATCAAGCATGATCCGCCGTTCGGGCAGATCGAGGTCGAGCGGGGCGCGATCGGCACGCGCCCTGGACAGGGCCTGCCAGCAGGCCCACAGCGGGTGCAGCGCAGATTCGACCAGTTCGGCGGGCACCGGGCTGGCTGCACCGTCGATCGCGGCCTGGGCGTCCTCATAGGCGATATTGGCCGCAAGCCGGACGACCGCGCGCGTGAAGCGCCAGCCGGTCACCTTGCCCTTGTCCGAAATGATCAGATGGCAGGCGAGCGCCGCCCGCTCCACGCCCTGTTTCAGCGAACAGATGTCGGCGCTCAATTCCTCGGGCAGCATCGGAACGACGCGATCGGGGAAATAGACGCTGTTGCCCCGCTTGCGCGCCTCACGATCGAGCGCTGATCCGGGGCGGACGTAAAAACTGACGTCGGCGATCGCGACGATCGCACGCCAGCCGCCATCCTCCAGCGGCTCGGCCCAGACCGCGTCGTCATGGTCGCGCGCGTCCGCAGGATCAATCGCGACGATCGGCAGATGGCGCAGATCCTCGCGTTCGTCGCTGTCAGCATGCTCGCTCGACGCTATGACGCCCAGCGACTGGCGCGCGACCTTCTTCGCCTCGTCGATCGCGGCCTCTGGGAAAATATTGGGGATGCCGAGCTTATGGATCGCGATCAGCGAAAAACTGCGAGGCTCGAAGGGATCACCGAGGCGTTCGGTGACACGCGCGGTGATACGCGGCGGCCGCCCCGTCTTTTCGGCAAGCACCAGATCGCCCGCCTTCGCCTCGCCCACATCAGAGACCGGAAAGTCACGCCGCTCCTTCTTCTCCACGCCCTGCAGCCAGAACTTCCCGCCTTCGTCATGCAACACGCCAAGCATCAACTCGCTGCCGCGCAGCAGCTTCTTCATCGGATGGGCGATCCAGCCGCGCCCTGCCTCCTCGGTGCGCGCAAGGATACGATCGCCCGGGCCGAGCGCCCCCTTGCGCGACTTCTCCTTCACGCGCAGGCGCGGCTCGGGGGATTCGGCTTCCCAGCGCTCCGGCACGGCCCAGGCCTGACCATCCTCGTCGACGTCGGTGACCCGCAGCACGGTGACCTTGGGGATTCCACCCATTTTGTGGAAAGCGCGCCCGGGTGCGCCATCGATCAGCCCCTCGTCGGCCATGTCTTTCAACAATGCCTTGAGTGCGATCTTTTCCGCTCCGTGAAGCCCGAAGGCGCGCGCGATCTCGCGCTTGCCCGCCGGTGTTTCGGATTCAGTGATGAAGCGGATGATCTGCTCGCGCGAGGGCAGGCCGGCGGGTTTCGGTTTTCTCATCGGCGGAGTCTAGGGGCTGCCGGCGGATCGCGCCATGGTTGTTGGCATCGGCCTGAGCCGGTAGAACATCACCGCGATGCCAGCGACTGGCGCGCCGCCCCAATTGTCTTTAGCCAAAGCGCGTGACCTACGATCTTCTGATTATCGGCGGTGGAATAAACGGCGCCGCCATCGCGCGCGAAGCTGTGCTCAATGGTCTGTCCGTGCTGCTCGTCGAGAAGAATGACCTGGCTTCGGCTACCTCATCCTCATCGACCAAGCTGATCCATGGCGGCCTCCGCTACCTTGAATATTATGACTTCAAACTGGTGCGCGAGGCGTTGATCGAGCGCGAGCGACTGTTGAAAGCCGCGCCGCATCTGATCCACCCGCTCACCTTCATATTGCCGCACGAGAACAGGCTGCGCCCGTGGCTGATGGTCCGCGCCGGGCTGTTCCTCTACGATCATCTCGGCGGCCGCATGTCGCTGGCCAAGTCGCGCGGGTTGCGCGCAGACGACTGGCTTTACCGCGCGCCGCTCAAAGGACGCGGCAGGGGCTTCGTCTATTCCGACGCCTGGGTCGACGATTCGCGCCTCGTCATCCTCAACGCACGCGACGCGGCGGACAATGGCGCGGAAATCGCAACGCGCTCCGCCGTCACCGCTGCCGATCGCGGCCCCGATGGCTGGCGCGCGACGCTGAGCGATGGTCGCTCGGTGGATGCGCGCATGATCGTCAATGCGGCCGGACCATGGGTACCCGAGGTCAACAGGCTGCTCGGCGCCCATGCGAGCGCAGGCGCGCGGCTGATCAAGGGCAGCCATATCATCACGCGCAAGCTGTTTGAGGGCGATCAGGCCTATATCCTCCAGCAGCCCGACCGCCGCATCGTGTTCGCCATCCCCTATCGCGATCATTTCACGCTGATCGGCACCACCGACATTCCGGTCCAGAAGCCACAGGATGCGGTCATCGACGAAGGCGAGATCGATTATCTTCTCCGGTCCGTGAACAGTCATTTCACGCGGCAGGCAAGCCGCGCCGACATCGTCTCCAGCTATTCCGGAGTCCGGTCGCTTTATGACGATGGCGCCAGCGAGGCGCGACAGGTGACGCGCGACTATGTACTGGAACTAGAGGATAGCGCCGCGCCGCTGCTCGGCATATTCGGCGGCAAGATCACTACCGCGCGGCAGCTTGGCGAGGATGCGTTGGCCAAGATCGGTCCCGCACTGGGCAGGCGAGTAGCGCCAGTCACCCGCGCGCGCATTTTCCCGGGCGGCGACATCGCGCATTTCGACGACTTCGTCGGAAGGGCGCAGGCGCGATGGCACTTTCTGGGGCCGGAACGCACGCTGCGCATGGCGCGCGCTTATGGGACGATGCTGGAGGCGGTGATCGGCGACGCGCGCGATGCCGAAGGACTGGGCGAGGATTTCGGCGGCGGGCTGACCGAGCGCGAAGTCGAATGGCTCGTCGCGCGCGAATGGGCCGTCACCGCCGAGGATATCCTCTGGCGGCGCACCCGTCTCGGGCTGGAAACCGGCCCGGAGACGGCGACGCGCCTCCAGGCCTGGCTCGATCAGTAAGCGCGGGCGACGAGAACGCGCTCGACTGCGGGCGCGCCTGTAAAGATGCAGTCGCCGTCCGCCGCCGTCGCATCGCGCGGGGTGTTGCGCAACGTCAGCTTCAGCCCTTTCAGCGTCTCGACGACCTTGTCGAGCGCCGCGCCGGTCGGCTTCGACCATTGCACCTCGACCCAGCCGGGGTAGCGATTGCCTTCGGCGAAATGATCGGCGAGCGTGGTCATGTCAGTCACGTCACGGCGGATATTGGCTTCCATCCGCGCCCTGGCCCCGGCGAACAGCGTCTTTTCGATCGCCGCCAGCGTTTCGGCCGCGCCGTCGACGAAGGCGTCGCGCGTCACAATCGCGCTGTCGAGCTTGCCATCCTCGCGGTAGAGGCGATCGCGGCGGATGATCGAGACGTTGCCGCCAGCCATATCGCGCCCGCCCACTTCGACGACGATCGGCGCGCCTTTCTTGACCCAGCCCCAGCGCTTGGTCGCCGCCTTGGTCGCCTTGAGATCGAGGAGGACGCGGATCGGCTCGCCAAACGCCTGCCGCGCCGCGAGCGCTTCCTTTACCTCGCGACAATAGGCGATCAGCACTTCATCCTCGTCATTGTCGCGCAGCATCGGCACGATGACGATCTGCCAGGGCGCGACTTGCGGCGGCACACGCAGCCCATCGTCATCGCCATGCACCATGATCAGGCCGCCGACCATGCGCGTCGACATGCCCCAGCTTATCGTGTGCGCCGGCTCGAACTGGCCTTCCTGATTCTGGAAGCGGATATTCTGCGCCTCGGCGAAATGGGTGCCGAGATAATGCGAGGTGCCGGCCTGCAGAGCCTTGCCGTCCTGCATCATCGCCTCGATCGACCAGGTCTCGACGGCGCCGGGGAAGCGCTCATTCTCCGGCTTCTCGCCGGCAACCACGGGCATCGCGACGCAATCCTCGGCGAAGCTGCGGTACAGTTCAAGCGCCTTGGCGGTCTCGACCTTCGCCTGGTTGGCATCGGCATAGGCCGCATGGCCTTCCTGCCACAGGAACTCAGCCGTGCGCAGGAACATGCGCGTGCGCATTTCCCAGCGCACGACATTCGCCCACTGGTTGATCTGCACCGGCAGGTCGCGCCACGACTGGATCCAGCGCGAGAAACCCGCGCCGATGACCGTCTCGCTCGTCGGGCGGACGATCAGCGGCTCCTCGAGCTTCGCGGCGGGATCGGGAACGAGCCCGCCCTTGCCATCAGGGATCAGCCGGTGATGCGTGACGACCGCCATTTCCTTGGCGAAGCCCTCAACATGCTCGGCTTCCTTCTCGAAGTAGGAAAGCGGGATGAAGAGGGGAAAATAGGTATTGTCATAGCCCAGGTTGCGGATGCGCGCGTCAAGCAGACG
Organism: Sphingomonas sanxanigenens; assembly: GCA_003240855.1. Taxonomy (GTDB): domain Bacteria; phylum Pseudomonadota; class Alphaproteobacteria; order Sphingomonadales; family Sphingomonadaceae; genus Sphingomonas_L; species Sphingomonas_L sanxanigenens_A. The sequence continues at coordinate 22,239 of QFNN01000003.1, read as the reverse complement.
CTGGATCCGCTCCCAGATGCCATAGCCCCACGGCAGCATCACCATGCAGCCGCGCACTCCCGAATCCTCGGCCATGTCGGCCTCGGCGATGACCGCCTGATACCAGGCGGCGAAATCCTGCTCGCGGGTAACGGAAAGCGCGTGTTTCAATGCTCGAACCTCAAAGAATATCGTCACTCCCGCAAAAGCGGGAATCCGGGCCCACCACCTTTTCAGGGCAAGCCTATGCTCATGGACACCCGCTTTCGCGGGAATGCCGGGGAAGGTTCAAGCGAAAAGTGCGCCCTACCTGCCCGTTTCGCCGCCGAGCATGCGGATGATCGCCGAAAAATCGAGTCCGCCATGCCCGGCGTTGGCGAAAGCCTGATAGAGCGCCATCGCGTTCGCGCCCATCGGCACGCTGGCGTCGGCCCCGCTTGCCGCCTCGACCGCGAGCTTCAGATCCTTGAGCATCAGCGCGGTCGCGAAGCCGCCCTGATAATCGCGATCCGCAGGTGTTTCCGGGCCGACGCCGGGGACCGGGCAATAGCTGGTCATCGACCAGCTCTGCCCCGATGCCCGCGACGAGATGTCAAAGAAGGTCTGCGCATCGAGACCAAGCTTCTGGGCCAGCAGGAAGGCTTCGCACGTCGCCACCATCGTCGCGCCAAGCAGCATGTTGTTGGCGATCTTCGCCGCCTGCCCCGCACCGGGGCCGCCGGCATGGATCACCGCCTTGCCCATCAGCGTCAGGATCGGCTCGGCGCGGTGGAAAGCCTCGGCCGAACCGCCGACCATGAAAGTCAACGTGCCGCCATTGGCCGCCGCGATACCGCCCGAAACGGGGGCATCGACTGCGGCATAACCCTTCGCTTCCGCCTCGATCGCAACCTTGCGCGCAGTCGCCACATCGATCGTCGAGCAATCGATCAGCAGCGTGCCCGGAGTTGCAGCGCCGACGAGCGATTCCGCATAAACCTGCGCGACATGCCTTCCGGCGGGAAGCATGGTGACGATCGCCTCGGCGCCCTCGGCCGCCGCGCTCGCGCTTTCAACAGGCAGACACCCAGCCTGCCTCGCCCGATCGAGCGCTTCGGCCGAAAGGTCGAAGGCGCGCACGTCATGCCCGCCCTTCGCCAGATTGGCGGCCATTCCACCGCCCATATTGCCCAGCCCGATAAAGCCGATGCGCGCCATTCTTGATCCTCTCCATCCGTTCGTCCCGAGCGAAGTCGAGGGACGTCGGTTCGCTTCAGCATGTCTCGACTTCGCTCGACACGAAAGACGTCTTGAAAGCCGCCAACCCAACCCTCTCGGGACGGGCTGAGGCAGCCCCTCATTTTCCGGTCCAGTGACCCGGGCGCTTCTCGATGAAAGCGGCCATGCCTTCCTTCTGGTCAGCGGTGGAAAACAGTGCGTGGAACAGGCGACGCTCGAACATGATGCCCTGATGGAGCGTCGTCTCGAACGCGGTGTTGACCATTTCCTTGTTCGCCTTGACCGCGAGCGGCGGCATACCCGCGATCGCCGTCGCGGTCTTGACCGCCTCCTCGATCAGATCGGCCGCAGGAATGACGCGCGATACCAGCCCGGCGCGCTCGGCCTCGGTCGCGTCCATCATCCGGCCGGTCAGACACATTTCCATCGCCTTGGCCTTGCCGACCGCGCGGGTCAGCCGCTGCGATCCCCCCATTCCGGGGGATACGCCCAGCTTGATTTCGGGCTGGCCGAACTTCGCCGTATCCGCCGCGAGAATGAAATCGCACATCATCGCCAGTTCGCAACCACCGCCGAGTGCATAGCCGGCCACCGCCGCGATCACCGGCTTCCGCGTCGCCGTGACGCGATCATAGCCTGCGAAGAAATTGACGCCGAACATGTCGGCAAAGCCCTGATCGGACATTTCCTTGATGTCCGCGCCCGCGGCGAACGCCTTCTCGCTGCCGGTAATGACGGCGCAGCCCTGCGTCTCGTCCGCATCGAAAGCGCCGAGCGCCGCAATCAGGTCGCCCAGCACCACGGAGTTGAGCGCATTGAGCGCATGGGGACGGTTGAGCGTAATCAACGTAACCGGCCCGCGTTGTTCGACCAGAAGCGTTTCGTAACTCGCCATATTGGCTTCTCCTTGGATTTTGGACGGAATCGTCAGGCGGGCGTCCAAGCTTCCCCGGCGGGAAGCGGCGCAAAAATCTCGTCGATCAGCGCGTCGCTGACGCCCTCGGGCGTCGCCGGATTCCACCTGGGCGCATTATCCTTGTCGATGATGACAGCGCGTACGCCCTCGATAAAGTCGTGCCGCATCACGACGCGGCTGCCGACCGCATATTCCTGCGCCATTTCATCGGCGAAACTCTTCATCTCCGTGCCTTCCGCGAGCAGGCGGAGCGCGACTTTCATCGTCTGAGGCGATTTGGTTTCGAGCGTCGCCAGCTCCTTCCGCGCCCAGTCAGAACCGTCAGCCTGCAGCGCCGCGTAGATATCCTCTAGCCGGTCCGACGCGAAAAGCTGTTCGATGGCATCGAGATTGTCCTCGATCCGCGCCGCCGGCGGCTCTTCCGAGAAGGCATCGAGAATGGCCTCGACAGCGGAAGGATCGGCGGCGATCTTTTCTTTCACCTCGTCGAGCGACGCAGTGGGAATATAATGAGTCGCAATGCCGAGATACAGGCATTCCGCCCCGTCGAGCCGCGCCCCGGTCAGCGCAAGAAATTGCCCGACGCGTCCCGGCAGACGCGAGAGATACCAGCCGCCGCCGACATCGGGGAACAGGCCGATCCCCGTTTCGGGCATGGCGAACTTGCTGTTCTCGGTCGCCACGCGGAAACGGCAGGGCATTGATATGCCGACGCCCCCGCCCATCGTTATCCCATCCATGAAAGCGACCGTCGGCTTCGCATAGGTGAACAGCCGGTTGTTGAGGCGATATTCGGTGTGGAAGAAAGCGCGCGCCTCCACACCGTCCTTCGCGCCGCTGTCCGCCAGCATGCGAATGTCGCCGCCGGCGCAGAATCCTCTGCCCTCGGCATGGTCGATCATCAGCAGATCGACCGCGGAATCAATCCGCCACGCTTCGAGCGCCGCCAGCATCGCCTCGCACATCGGGAGATTGAGCGCATGGATGGCTTTGGGACGGTTGAGCCGGATACACCCCGCCCTGCCCTCGACCGCAGTCAGTACATCGCTCATTGGCGCGTCAGCTCCCGCCCGACTATCATCCGCATCACTTGATTAGTGCCTTCCAGGATCGAATGGACGCGCAGGTCGCGCCAGAAGCGCTCGATCGGATAATCGCGCAGATAGCCGTAGCCCCCGTGGAGCTGGAGCGCACGATCGACGATCGAGCTGCCATTATCAGTCGCCAGCCGCTTCGCCATCGCCGAGAAGCGCGACTTGTCGGGCGCATTCGCATTGACCTTGGCCGCCGCGAGGTAAAGCAGCGCGCGCGCCGCTTCCAGATCGGTCGCCATGTCCGCGAGCATGAACTGCGTATTCTGGAAATCAGCGACCGGCTGCCCGAACTGCTGGCGCTCCCTGGTATATTTCACCGCCTCGTCAAGGCAGCGTTGCGCGCCGCCCAGCGAGCAGGCGCCGATATTGAGCCGCCCGCCGTCGAGCCCCGCCATCGCGAAGCGGAAACCATCGCCTTCCGCGCCGACGCGGTTCTCGACCGGCACGCGGCAATCCTCGAAAATCACCTGCGCGGTCGGCGACGCGTTCCACCCCAGCTTCTTCTCGGGGGTGCCGAACGACAGGCCGGGCGTGCCCTTCTCGACGACCAGGCAGGAAATGCCCTTCGACTTCTCCTCACTGGTGCGCACCATGCAGACGTAAATGTCGTTATAGCCCGCGCCCGAAATGAACTGCTTGGCGCCATTGAGCACATAATGGTCGCCATCGCGGCGCGCGCTCGTCTTGAGTGCGGCGGCGTCCGATCCCGATCCCGGCTCGGTCAGGCAATAGCTGGCGATCTTCTCCATGCTGACAAGGTCGGGAAGGAAGCGATCCTTGATCGCCTGATCGCCGAAACGATCGATCATCCATGTCGCCATGTTGTGGATCGAAATATAGGCGCTGGTCGCCGGACAGCCATAGGCCATCGCTTCCATGATCAGCGCCGCCTCCAGCCGACCCAGCCCGATCCCGCCCGATTCCTCGGCGACATAGATGGCCCCAAAGCCCAGTTCGCCCGCCGCCTTCCACACATCGACCGGATAATGATGCTTCTCGTCCCATTCGGCGGCGAAAGGCGTAATGCGATCGGCGGTAAAGCGGCGCGCAAGCTCCTGTATCTCGCGCTGGTCGTCAGTCAGATCGAACTGGTTGGTCATCGTCTGCCCCGGCTTGAGTCGAATGTCCCTATCACCCCATCGTCGGAATGACGAAAGCGTTGCCGCCATCGGCGCTGCCGTCGGGCCAGCGCTGGGTCACGGTCTTGGTCTTGGTCCAGAAGCGGACGCCCTCCATGCCGTGTTGGTTGATGTCGCCGAAGGCCGATCGCTTCCAGCCGCCAAAGCTGTGGTAGGCGACGGGCACCGGGATCGGCACGTTGATGCCGACCATCCCGACGTTGACGCGCGCGGCGAACTCGCGCGCGGCATGGCCGTTGCGCGTGAAGATCGCGACCCCGTTGCCATATTGATGGTCGCTCGGCAGCCTGAGCGCGGCCTCGAAATCAGGCGCGCGGACGATCTGGAGGACAGGCCCGAAAATCTCTTCCTTATAAGCCTGCATGTCAGGCGTGACGCGATCGAAGAGCGACGGGCCGATGAAGAAGCCCTGTTCATGCCCTTGCAGCTTGAAGCCGCGCCCGTCGACGACCAGTTCCGCGCCTTCGTCGACGCCGGTCTGGATCCAGTTCTCGACGCGCGCCTTATGGGCCGCGTTGACCACCGGGCCGTAATGCGCCTCGGCATCGGTCGAGACGCCGACCCGCAGCGCCTCGATCGCGGGAATCAGCTTGGCGCGAAGCGCGTCTGCGGTCTTTTCGCCCACCGGCACCACGACGGGCAGCGCCATGCAGCGCTCGCCCGCCGAGCCGAAGGCCGCGCCCGACAGATCGTTCACCACCTGATCGAGATCGGCGTCGGGCATGACGATGCCGTGATTCTTCGCCCCGCCCATGGCCTGCACGCGCTTGCCCGCATCGACGCCGCGCCGATAGACATAATGCGCGATGTCCGACGAACCGACGAAGCTCACCGCGCTGATCGCGGGATGATCGAGGATCGCGTCAACCATTTCCTTGTCGCCGTGCACGACCTGCAGGATGCCTTCGGGCAGACCCGCTTCGCGGAACAGTTCAGCAAGGCGCACGGGCACCGAGGGGTCGCGCTCCGACGGCTTCAGGATGAAGGCATTGCCGCAGGCGATGGCCACGCCCGACATCCATAGCGGGATCATCGCCGGAAAGTTGAACGGCGTGATGCCCGCGCCGATGCCCAGCGGCTGGCGCATCGAATAGACGTCGATCCCCGGCCCGGCGCCCTGCGTATATTCGCCCTTCAGCGCATGGGGGATGCCGCAGGCGAACTCGATGACTTCAAGCCCGCGCTGAATATCGCCCTTGGCGTCCGCAACCACCTTGCCATGTTCGGAGGCCAGCAGCCGCGCGAGGCTTTCCATATTGGCCTCGACCAGTTCCTTGAAACGGAACATGACGCGAGCGCGGCGCTGCGGATTGGTTGCGGCCCATGCCGGCTGCGCAGCCTGCGCAGCGGCCACCGCCGTGTCGAGCAGCGCCTTGTCGCCCAGCGGGACGCGCGCCTGCACCTGGCCGCTATTGGGGTCGAACACGTCGCCGAAACGCGCCGCGCCGCTAGCCCCGCCCACGACGAAATGGTCGATATCGCGCATCTTCAGGCTCCTGCTGCAAATCTGTTTGAGCGATCCATATCAACCCCAAAATCGCAGACAAGCAGGCATTATCGCATTTACCTGCTGCAATATCGCAGCAATAAGCGCGCGTTATGAACTGGGATGATCTCCGCATCTTCCTCGCCGTCGCCCGCGCCGGTACGCTGAGCGCAGCGGGGCAGCGGCTGGGCATCGACGCGACCACGGTGGCGCGGCGCGTCGCCAGGCTCGAAGCACGGCTCGGGCGCACCCTGTTCGAGCTGACGCCTGCCGGACACGTCCTCACCCCGCGCGGCGTCGAACTGCTGACCCACGCCGAGGCGATGGAAAGCGCCGCTCTCGCACTGAGCGTCAGCGACGCGGAGGGCGGACATCCCGGCGGCACGATCCGCGTTAGCGTTTCCGAAGGGTTCGGTGGATCGATCATCGCACCGCACCTTGCGCGCTTCACCGCCGCCAACCCCGATCTTGCAGTCGAACTCGTCGCCTCCACCGGTTTTCTCAATCCGTCGCGCCGGGAGGCGGATGTCGCAATCATGCTGGCGCGCCCCAAGGCGGGACCACTCCTCGTCCGCAAGATGACCGACTATCGGCTCGGGCTCTATGCCGCGCGCGATGCGGCGCCGGACGGCATCGCGCGCATCGCAGATCTCGCGCGGCATCGGCTCGTCGGCTATGTCCCCGACCTCATCTATTCACCCGAGTTGCGCTATCTGGAGGATGTCGGCGAAGGGCTTGCCGCGTCGATCGCCAGCACCAGCGTCGCCGCACAGGCGACGATGATCGCGAGCGGAGCGGGCGTTGGCATCATCCCCTGTTTCATCGGCGACGCCGATCCGCGACTGGCGCGCCTGCTCCCCGACCGGATCGACATTCGCCGGACCTTCTGGCTTGTCGTCCACCGCGACCTGCGTGGGGTTTCGCGCGTATCGCGTTTCGTGGACTGGCTCGACGCGCTGGTGATCGAGCTGCGCCCGATGATCGAAGGGAGCGAAGGATGAGCGCGCATCAGGACCGCCGCCTGCTGGCGATCGGCGCACGGCTCGCCTCGGTCATCTGCCTGTCGTTGATGTTCGCGCTGGTGAAGCTGGTCGGCGCGCGCGGGGTCAATCTGGTCGAAAGCCTTTTCTATCGGCAAGCGCTGGCCATTCCGCTCGTTCTTGGATGGATCGCGGCCGGGCCGGGCTTCGGTTCGCTCGGCACGAAGCGCTTCGGCGCGCATGTCTGGCGCTCGGCGGTCGGCATGACCGGCATGGCGCTCAACTTCACCACCTATCTTCTGCTGCCGCTCGCCGAGGCGACGACGATCCTCTTCTCGGTGCCGATCTTCGCGACCATCCTTTCGGCGCTGGTGCTGCACGAGCCGACGGGCCGCCATCGCTGGGCGGCCGTGATCGTGGGGTTCGCCGGCGTCGTCATCGTCGCCCAACCAGGCGGGCATCATGCCGCGCCACTGGGCGTGCTCGTCGGCGTCACCGCTTCGGTCGTCGTCGCGGCAGTCAGCATCACGCTCCGTCAGATCGGCAAGACGGAAAGCGCGACGACGACCGTATTCTGGTTCACCATCCTGTCGAGCGCGCCGCTGGCCGTGGCGATGATCCACTTCGGGCGTTGGCATGATCCGGCGACGATGGCGATGCTCGTGGCGCTGGGGCTTCTCGGCGGCGTGGCGCAACTCATGCTCACCGTCTCGCTGCGGCTCGCCCCCGTCTCGGTCGTGCTGCCGATGGACTATTCCAACCTGCTCTGGGCAACCTTGCTCGGCCACGCGCTGTTCGGCACCTTCCCGACGGCTGCCACATGGATCGGGGCGCCGATCATTGTGGCGAGCGGCCTTTACATCGTCTATCGCGAGCATCGGCTGCACCGCGAGCGCACGGCCGTCGCGAGCGCGGGCGATTAGGCCGCAGCGTCCGCCTTGCCCGGCACGATCGCAAGCACGATCCAAGTCACGCCCGAAAACATCACGCACAGAATAAGGAGCAGCTCAGGACTCCATCCGATGTCCCGGGCGCGCTTGGCGACAAGATTGAGCGTGCCGAAAATCACCAGCAGCGAGACCGCGACAATGATCGTGAAGGCCGTCAGGCCCAGCGCAGGCAGAATCGGGCCATTGGCGGTCAGAGTCCGATAGGGATCGAGCCGTTCCATGACGCCTGCAAACAGTCCGAACAGCAGCCCTACCGCGACGAGCGCGACGTCAAGCAGCAGGGTAAGGCCGACAAAGCGCAGTCGCCCGATCCGCCCCGACGAAAAGCTGCCGAACATGTCCCTGAGCACCGCGCGCATTCCCCTCATTTCCGACCGAACAACTTCTCGATATCGCCATGCGCCAGTTTCACCCAAGTCGGACGGCCGTGGTTGCACTGGCCGCTATGCGGCGTGACTTCCATCTCGCGGAGCAGCGCGTTCATCTCGGCGACCGAAAGGATACGACCAGCGCGAACCGACCCATGGCACGCCATCGTCGCGGCGACCAGATCGAGGCGCTCCTTGAGCGACAAGGCCTGATCGAAGGCGGTCAGTTCATCCGCAAGATCGGTAACGAGGCCTTTGACGTCGCCCGCGCCCAGCATCGCCGGGGTCGCGCGGACCAGCACAGCGGAGGGGCCGAAGCGCTCAAGTTCCAACCCGAAATCGGACAGCTCGGCGATGCGCGCCTCAAGCCGGTCGCAGGCCGGCTCGTCGAGCTCCACGACTTCGGGGAGGAGCAGCGCCTGTCGCGCGACGCCGCCATTGGCCGTCGCCTTGCGCATCCGTTCGAGCACCAGCCTTTCGTGCGCGGCATGCTGATCGACGATCACCAGCCCATCCTCGGCTTCCGCGACGATATAGGTCCTGGCCACCTGCCCGCGTGCGACGCCGAGCGGATAGGAGACAGGCTCCGGCGGCGGCGCATAGGCCGGCTCGCTGCGCGCCATCGGCGGCGCGGAAAAGCCGGCCGTGCGATCCCAGACGGCATGCTGCGTCTGCTGGCGCGGCATCGGCGCCCAATCGGGCGCGAGCGGTTCCGCCCGCCAGGCGCCAAGGGCGGCGGCCGATGGGCGCTGGACGCTGCGATGCCCCGCCGCATCGAGGGCATGGCGCAGCCCGCTGACGATCATGCCCCGGATCAGGCCGGGATCGCGAAAGCGGACTTCGGTCTTGGCGGGATGGACGTTCACGTCGACGGCGTCGGTCGGGACATCCAGGAACAACGCGACCACCGGGTGCCGGTCGCGCGCCAGCACATCGGCATAGGCGCCGCGCACGCTGCCGACGAGCAGCCGGTCCTTCACCGGGCGACCGTTGACGAAGAGATATTGATGATCGGCGACGCCCCGATTGAAGGTCGGCAGGCCGGCGACGCCGCCGAGCGTCACGCCCTCGCGCGCCAGATCGACCGCCACGCTGTTGTCGGCAAGCGCGCGATCGGTGAGCGCCGCGACCCGGCCCGGCCGGTCCTCGCCCGGCGGGACCGAGAAGGCAGTCCGCCCATCATGCTCGACCGAAAAGCCGATCTCGGGCCGCGCCATCGCGAGCCGGCGCATGACATCGAGGCACGCAGCATATTCGGAACGCGGCGAGCGCATGAACTTACGGCGCGCCGGCACCTTGTCGAACAGCGCCTCGACCCGGACGCGCGTGCCGGGCGGAAGCGCCGCCGGCCCCTCGCCCACCAGTTCGCCATTGTCGACGACGCGGCTCCACCCATCCGAACCGCGCACCCGCGATTCGAGGGTGAGGCGCGCGACGCTGGCGATCGACGGCAGCGCCTCGCCCCTGAAACCGAGCGTGGTGACGGCCTCGATCGCGTCGTCGGGCAGCTTCGACGTAGCATGGCGTTCGAGCGCGAGCGCCATGTCCGCGGGCGTCATGCCGCAGCCGTCGTCCGTCACCTCGACGAGATCGGCGCCCCCCGAAACAAGCTTCACTGCGATGCGAGTCGCCCCCGCGTCGATGGCGTTCTCAACCAGTTCCTTGAGCGCGCTGGCCGGCCTTTCGACCACTTCACCGGCAGCTATGCGATTGACGAGATGCGAAGGCAGGCGGCGTATTGACATGGGCTGGTGTCTAGCCCAAGCGGCCTCATCCCGCATCCCGGCGTTTACCTATTTTTTTGGCGCGGCGCCGGACGGGGGCGACGGGACGGGCAAGGCCGCGAAAGCGGCCAGGGCGAGACACAGACAGGACGTAAATGGCTTTCACCCGCTTTTTCAAGTTCATGTCCCACGACATGGCGATCGACCTCGGCACGGCTAACACGGTCGTTTACGTGCGCGGGCGCGGCATCGTTCTCAACGAGCCGTCGGTCGTTGCGATCGAGACGATCAACGGCATCCGCAAAGTGAAGGCCGTCGGCGACGACGCCAAGCTGATGATGGGCAAGACGCCCGATTCGATCCAGGCGATCCGCCCGTTGCGCGATGGCGTCATCGCCGACATCGACGTCGCCGAGGAAATGATCAAGGAGTTCATCCGCAAGGTGCATGGCGGGCGCAAGTCGACCTTCATGCGCTGGCCCGAGATCGTGATCTGCGTGCCGTCGGGTTCCACCACGGTCGAGCGCCGCGCGATCCGCGACGCCGCTTCCAACGCCGGCGCCAGCCAGGTTTTCCTGATCGAGGAACCGATGGCGGCCGCGATCGGCGCAGACATGCCGGTGACGGAGCCGATCGGCTCGATGGTCGTCGACATCGGCGGTGGCACCACCGAAGTCGCGGTCCTCTCGCTCCGCGGCCTCGCCTACACCACTTCGGTCCGCGTCGGCGGCGACAAGATGGACGAAGCCATCGTCTCCTATGTCCGTCGCAACCATAACCTGCTGATCGGCGAAGCGACGGCGGAGCGGATCAAGAAGGAAGTCGGCATCGCCAAGCCGCCCGCCGACGGCGTCGGCCTGACCATCCAGATCAAGGGGCGCGACCTCGTCAACGGCGTGCCGAAGGAAATCGAGATCAACCAGGGCCAGATCGCCGAGGCGCTGAGCGAGCCCGTGGGCACGATCATCGAGGGCGTCCGCATCGCGCTGGAGAATACCGCGCCTGAACTCGCAGCCGACATCGTCGATCAGGGCATCGTCATCACCGGCGGCGGCGCGCTGCTCCAGGGCCTCGACGAAGTGCTGCGCGACGAAACGGGGCTGCCCGTCACTGTCGCCGACGATCCGCTGACCTGCGTCGCGCTCGGCACCGGGCGGGCGCTCGAGGATCCCGTCTATCGCGGCGTCCTGCAAAGCGCGTGAGGGCGCGCGTGGCCGCCTTCTCCGACCGCTCATCCCCGCGCGGGCCGGTTCGCGACAGTCGCGCCCTGCCCGCACGGGCGTGAACGCGCGTTAGGGAGACGACGATGGCGCCGCCCAGAAACCGGCGGCCGGGTTATTCGCGCAGGGCCCAATATGGGCTGTTCATCGGCTATGTCGCAACGATCGCGGGGGCGGTCTTTGCGCTCTTGCTGATTGCAGCGGCGATTTTCGACCCGACCGGCTTTGGCGCGATCCGCGCCATGATGAGCGATCTGACCGCGCCGATTTCCGGTATCGGGCGCAGCGCAGCGCGTGGCGGCGAGCGCGTCGTCGATGAAGTCGCGGCCTACATCAACGCCGGCTCCAAGAACCGCGCGCTCACCGCCGAGCTTGAGCAACACCGTATCGAGCTTGCCCGCGCCCGCGCGATCGAGGCCGAGAATGTCCGCCTGAAGGCCGTGCTGCGCGTGACTGAAAAGATGCCGCAGCGCGTCGCGATCGCGCGCCTCGTCAGTTCCTCGCTGACCAGCAGCCGGCGTTTCGCGGTGATGAACGCGGGTTATGCCGACGGCGTGCGTGCGGGCATGCCGGTCCGCGCCGCAGCGGGGCTGATCGGCCGCGTGGTCGCCGTCGGCCATACGACGGCGCAGATCGCACTGCTGACCGACGGCGGCACGGTCGTTCCCGTGCGCCGCGCCAAGGACGGCCTGCCTGCGATCGCGACAGGCACGGGCGAAGGCGCGATCGACCTGCGCGCGCTCGGCGCCGGCGACAACCCCTTCAAGGCCGGCGATGTGTTCGTAACCTCGGGCGTCGGCGGCGTTTACGCGCCTGACATTCCCGTCGCCGTTGTGGTCCGCGTTGCGGGCGACCAGACCGTCGCGCGGCCCCTCGCCGATCCCGCGCAAACCGATTTCGCGATCGTCGAGCCGCTATTCCAGCCCGCTATCGAAAAGCCGCTGGCACCGCCGCCGGCAGCGCCGGCCCGCCAATGACGCGCCTCGTCGGGATGGAGACGAGCCAGCTCACGCTGAGCCTGCGCGCGCGCGCCGTGCCCATCGCTTCAACAATGGCCGCCGCCCTCGCCAGCCTCCTGCCGCTCGTCGCACAGGCGCCGATCCTGCCGCCGCTCAGCTTCCTGGTCCTGCTCGCCTGGCGTCTGCTGCGCCCCGAGTTCTGGCGCATCTGGGCGCCGCTACCGCTGGGGCTCTGGGACGATCTGTTCAGCGGCCAGCCGCTGGGCAGCGCGATGCTCAGTTGGACGCTCGCCTTCCTCGTCATCGAAGCCATCGACAAGCGGCTGCGCTGGCGCGATTACTGGCAGGACTGGCTGGTCGCCGCCGGGATCATCAGCTTCGTGATCGTCGCGAACTTCATGATCGCGGCCATGACCGGCGGGGGAGGTCCTGTTCGCGTCGTCGTGCCACAGATTATCGCCTCGATCCTGCTTTTCCCTCTCGTCGTCCGCTTCTGCGCGGCGCTTGACCGGTGGCGGCTGCTGCGATGAAGCTGTTCGGCAGCCGGCAAGTCTCCGAAGCCGGCCAGGGATTCATCTTCACGCGCCGCGCGCTGTTCCTGGGCGCGGCGCAGGCAGGCGTCGGCGCGCTGCTCGCCGGGCGCATGGCATGGCTCTCAGTGGTCGAGAACGATCACTACAAGCTTTTGTCCGAAAGCAACCGCGTGAACATGACGCTCGTGCCGCCCCGGCGCGGGTGGATCATCGACCGCCACGGCAAGCCGATCGCGATCAACCGTACCGACTTCCGCGTCGACCTGATCCCGGAACGGCTCGCCGACGCGGATCGCACGCTCGCCGCGCTGCGCCAGATCCTTGGCCTCAGCGATGATGAGATCGAACGCATCCGCGAGGATCTGGACAAAAGCGCGGGATTTCAGCCTGTGCAGGTCGCCGAAAATCTCGATTGGGACCATTATGCGGCGGTCAGCGTGCGCCTCAACGAAATGCCTGGCGTCGCGCCCGCGCGCGGCTATTCGCGCTACTACCCCGATGGCGCGGCGGTCGCGCATCTGATCGGCTATGTCGGCGGCGCATCGGCCGACGATTATAAAAAGACGCATGATCCATTGCTCGTCACCCCGGGCTTCAAGGTCGGCAAGGACGGGCTGGAACGCACGCTGGAGCCCGTGCTGCGCGGCAAACCGGGCGCCAAGCGTGTCGAGGTCACCGCGCGCGGCAAGGTCGTGCGCGAACTTACCACGCAGCCCGACACGCCGGGCAAATCAGTGCGGCTGACGATCGACGCCGGGCTGCAACTTTATGCGGCGCGGCGGCTGGGCACCAATTCGGGATCGGCCGTGGTGTTCGACTGTCGCACGGGCGAGATGCTGGCGATGGTCTCCATGCCCGCCTACGACCCGAGCAGCTTCTCGGACGGGATAAGCCACCTCGAATGGGACATGCTGTCGAGCAACGATCACGTCCCCTTGATGAACAAGGTGACGCAAGGTCTTTACCCGCCCGGATCGACCGTCAAACCGATGAACGGACTGGCGCTGATGCGCGCCGGCGTCAGCCCCGACGAACGCGTCGTCTGCACCGGCGCGCTGCGCGTCGGCAACGGCGTTTTCCACTGCCACAAGCGCGGCGGGCATGGCGCGCTCGACCTCAAGCATGCGATCATGCAGAGCTGCGACATCTATTTCTACGAAATGGTTCGCCGGCTGGGCTATGACCGCGTCGCAGAGGTCGCGCGGATGACCGGGCTGGGGCAGAAGTTCGATCTGCCCTTCGCCAGCCAGCGTTACGGCACCGTGCCCGACAGCCAGTGGAAGGAACGGCGCTACAAGACGAGCTGGACGGTCGCGGATTCGCTCAACGCCTCGATCGGCCAGGGCTATGTGCTCGCCAACCCGCTCCAGCTCGCCGTCATGGCTTCGCGTATCGCATCGGGGCGCGCGCTCGACCCGGTGCTGTTTATGAAGCAGCAGCGTCATGAGGCGCCCGCGCTCGACATCGATCCCGAGCATCTCGCCATCGTGCGCGACGCGATGTCGGGCGTGGTCAATGGCGGCGGCACGGGCGGCGCTGCGCGCCTGCAGGTCCCGGGCGTCATGCTGGCGGCAAAAACCGGCACCGCGCAGGTCAGGCGCATCACCATGGCCGAACGGCGCGCGGGCGTGCTCAAGAATGCCGCGCTGCCGTTCAAGCTGCGCGACCATGCGCTATTCGTCTGCTTCGCTCCCGCTGATAATCCGCGCTACGCTGCGGCAATCGTGCTCGAGCATAACGGCCATACCGTCCGCAACCTCGATACGCCGCTGATCGGTCGCGACATCATGACCTATCTCTTCGATCAGGAACGCGCGATGGCCAGCCTCGCCGAGGTGGAGCCGACCTGGGGCGGCGATTTCACGACCCGCATGGCTGCCGAGGAAGCGGCGTTCAAAGCGGCGCGCGACGGAACAGCCGCAGCCCAGGCGGCGGCCAGCGCAGCGGCCGGCGACAACATGACGCCCCCCTCTCCCGCCGCATCCCCCGAAGCCGCCGATACGGACGATCAGCAATGAGCCGCCTCAGCCGCCCCGGGATCATCCCCGCGCCGCTCCGCCAGCTACCCTGGCGGCTGCTGTTCCTCATCCTCGCAATTACCGGCTTCGGCCTGACCGTGCTTTATTCGGCGGCGGGCGGCAGCTTCACCCCCTGGGCGGCCTCGCAGGGCGTCAAGTTCGTTATATTCCTCGGCGGCGCGATCCTGCTGTCGCGCGTGCGGGAGGAAGTCTGGCAGCAGCTCGCCTTCCCTGCCTATGTCGTGATCGTGCTGATGCTCGCGGCAGTCGAACTGATGGGCAAGGTGAGCGGCGGCAGCCAGCGCTGGATCGACCTCGGCTTCATTCGGCTCCAGCCTTCGGAGTTCATGAAGCCGGCGATCGTGCTTGCGCTCGCGCGTTTCTATTCGCTGCTCCCTGCGGCGCAATTGCGATCGCTCAACGCGGTCTGGCCCGCAGCCGCGCTGCTCGCAGTGCCGGCAGGACTGGTCATGCTCCAGCCCGATCTCGGGACAGCCATGATGATCATCTTCGGCGCGGTGACAGTGATGTTCCTCGCCGGTATTCCGCTTCGGCTCTTCGTCGGCGGCGGCGCGCTTCTCGCAGCCGCCATGCCGATCGCCTTCTCGATGCTGCACGATTACCAGCGCAACCGCGTGCTGATCTTCCTTGATCCCGAATCCGATCCGCTCGGCACCGGCTATCATATCAGCCAGTCGAAGATCGCAATCGGATCGGGCGGCGTGTTCGGCAAGGGTTTCCTCAACGGGACGCAGAGCCATCTCGACTATCTGCCTGAAGGGCATACCGACTTCGTGTTCGCAACGATGGCGGAGGAATGGGGGCTCGCCGGCGGGCTGTTCCTGATCGTCGCCTTCATCCTCGTCGTGCGCTGGGGTCTCAACGTCGGGATCAAGGCCGAATCGCGCTTCGCCAAGCTGACGGCGGCAGGGCTAGCGACCTCGATCTTCTTCTACATGGCGATCAACCTGATGATGGTGATGGGGCTGGCGCCGGTGGTCGGCATCCCCTTGCCCCTCGTCTCCTTCGGCGGATCGGCGATGATGACGGTGATGATCTGCCTCGGCATATTGATGTCGCTCGACCGCCAGCCGCGTCGCGGCGGCCTGCGCTGACCCTAAAAAAGCCCGTCGAACCGACGATTGCGCGAAAGGACAAATATTTTCGTCGATATGGGTTGACTGCGCGGCCCCGATCGACCATTTCGCCGCCTCCCGAGTGGACGCATAGCTCAGTTGGTAGAGCAGCTGACTCTTAATCAGCGGGTCCTAGGTTCGAGCCCTAGTGCGTCCACCACTTTCTCTCAATGAAAACAGCCACTTAGAGAAGGTCTAGCGCCGCAGCGTAGGCCAGCGGCGCGCGCCTTCTAGCGTATTTCTAGCCGCTCTAGCTGCTAACAGCAGCGCCCCGCACCCGAGGGCACGAGGCGCTGCACAGCGTCAGGACGTAGGAGGAAAGGCAAGACCATCCCCGCTGGCGCGGCCGTTGGATTTAACGAGGAACGAACCGCTATGCCTCGGCGCGAGGGAAGGACTTACCCCGCGAACCTGTCTCATCGAAACCTATCTTCATCTCCCCGGCATCCCTGAGCGCCGCTGCACAGGCGCAGGCGCAGCACGTCCTCTGAGAAGAATGGACGGCGGCACTTGAGACAGCGGTGCCAGCCAACCTTCCTGACCACACGGCCCGGGTGATCCTCGTCCGTCACCGGCTCGCGACGCTTGCACCCGTCGAACGGCCAAGGGTCCGGTTCGATGATACCGATGGCGGCGGCCTGCCCGCGCATACGGAGCGGCACATGCAACCCGTCTGCCGACTTGGGACGCGGCGGTTTAGGCGCTGGCGGCGGTGCTGGCCGACTCTGCTGGTCCTGCCACGCTAGTAGCCACGCGGGTTCACCGTCAGCGGGCATATGCCAACGCCCATACCCCGCCCTCGTCCCATGTGCGGAGCGTGTCGAGGATTCGCAGGAAGTCCCCTGCCAGCTTGCCCGCTTCTACCTCCGCGTAGGCGGTGTCGGCGAACTCGTCGAACGAGCCGCACATGATGACGATGGGTGACGGTCGCGGCTTCCGAGCGGTCTCCAGCTTCGCCACGCGACGCTGTAGTGCCCGGAGGCCCGACACTGTGGTCAGTCCTTCTTGGCGAGCGCCTTGCTCACCTCGATGTCAGCGGCGATCTGCCCGCCAGCGAGCGCGGCGTTGTCGTCGGTCAGGCCGAAGTGGCGCTGCACGATGCGGTCAGCATATTCGATGGGCATCCCATACTTCTCCGCCTTTGGGTGCGAACCGGGTTCGGCGGCTTTCAGGGACTCGTTGTTGTCAGTCATGATGTATCACCTTCAGTTGAGTGAGAATGTCGTGGGCATCGGCACGGACGTGCCAGTCGTCGCAGTCGCGCATGATCTCGCAGCATGTGGTGACCACGATACGGCGCAGCTCGCCCCGCTGCTGATCGTTCATGCTGGCGATGAAGTCGCGGTATGGCGTCCACCGCTCGGTGTTGAGAATGTCGCCGTGATTGAGCGGCACGACGTAGAGCGGGCGCGCCATCTGGTCGGCAATGGCGACAGCCCAATCCAAGCATTCCTGATAGGCGCTGATAGGGAGGTAGCGCAGGCTGCGACCAGCAACGGTTCCCGGCGTGTCGCCCTCACCGAATAGAATGACCTGCACCAGCACGTCATCCGGTTCCGGGGTCTCCGTGATGACCCTGTTCCGGGCTGTGGTTATCGTCGTCATGAGCCGGTGCCCCTATGTGTCAAATCGCACGGGCGGGTCAGTCGCATCGGGTTCTTCGCTGCGCCCGCCTTCGCGTCGTGGATGGATTGCAGTGCCTTGAACGCCTCGTCCACCGCCGTTTCGGTCTGACCTAGCAGCGGGCGAGTACGCCCCCGCCCGCCTTGATCCTCGCGATTTCCAACTCCGCCTCTTTCGCAAGGCGCACCTCCTTGATCTTCTGGATTTCTTGCTCAGGCGTTGGCCCGCCCCAGAAGTGTCCTTCGCTCATCTGATAGGGCGTCGGTTTGACGGGTGGGGCTTCTTGAGCAAAGAACGCATCAACCGCTTCGCGCTCGGGATCGTCAGCCATGAGCGACCTCCCAGCGAGCGGCGCCGGTCGGGGCGGTAGTCAATCTATGCCCGTCGCCATCTGCATCCGGCGAATTTTTACGCGGCGCTATGTTTTGCCCAAATACTTCGGGGCATGTCGATGTTTGCGACCTCTCCGCGAGATCGGGTATGTATGTGCTGTTCACGATGATACTCCGGGCGGCGGGGGTGGCTCCCTGCCGCCTACTCATGAATGGGGGATCAGGCGGCTTCGCTGGTGCTCTGACGGGCACCGGACGCGAGCCAGCGCAGCACATCGAGTTCTGCATACCAGACGCGGCGCGTGCCGGGCGGGCTGAAGTAGCGCGGCCCTTCGCCACGGAAGCGATACTGCTCCATTGTGTTGGGATGCACGCCGAGGATTTCGGCAACCTCTCGACTGTCGAGGGGGCGGCGCATCGGTTCGTAGGCAAACAGCTCGCAGAGCTGGTCGAAAGTCATTTCGGTCACGTTTCGGCTCCGTGCGCTGCAACCTAGCGCCGGGGTGAACACTCCACAGTGGAGCCGATGGGAGAACTACCGGCCCGCACCATATCAGATAGCGCGGACCGGCAAGCTAGTTATAGCGCAAACAAGTGCGCGAGTGTTTGATAAAATTACGCCGCTTTGCGGTCGATAATCCACGGCGGCAATACATCCATGTCCTTATACCAAAAGGTCATGGCGCAAATATCTTCATCACTTGTAGCGATGGCAAGAATGACCACAGCGTCATCGCTGTTCATAAGTCCTTCCGCGAACTCCCAAGAACAAAAGATCTCGCGGGGCTTGCTGTATATCATGGTAGTCACCGGGCTTCTCCAATTGAAGCTCGATCCGCGCGCGCCAATAAAAAAGGCAGACGGACGAGCTATTGCTTCGTCAACGCCTGCCTTGCGGCTGTTTCCTACGCTCCGATTGAGCGCATGGCTGCGGGTGGATGTTTGATAGCTCAGTGTGGGCTGTGAGTCGATGCCCAATCGCTCGGCAGATTTTTGGTCCGTAAACCGATCAGGGGGCGATTTGCCTATCGCCGGCCTCGCGCGATTTCCCTCGATTGTGCGAATTGGACCTGACCGAGACGGCCTCTCGGCTACAGGCCGGCTACAGCGGTGATCGGGGTGCCGCCGCCCCTTACCCGGCGGCGCTGCGCGACCGGGGCTGTGCGCGAGGCTGCGCGGCCCCGCGCGTGCATCACCCAGCGGCGTGCAGCGGCACCACGTTCTTGCTGGCAGCGATAGCGGCCTGCTGCTCGATCCAGTCGCCGACCTTCTGCACATCGGGCTGAAGCCAATCGAGGTGCGCCAGGTCGAGATATGCACGGGCGGTCACGTCGTCGCTGCTCGGCTTGTGGCCGGTGAGCAGGTCAGTGCGGAACTTCTCAATCAGACACTCACGCATGGCGTAGTTCGTGAACGAACGGCGGAGGTCGTGGAGCGAGAGATGCTTGCCCGCGATCTCGCCGACCACCTCCATCGGAGCGCGCGCATCCATGATCCGTCCCGACTTGCCCCACGAGGGAAACACGAACGGGCTTTCGGTCCCATCAGCCAGCTTGAGGCGCGGGCGCGACTTGAGCAGCGCCACGGCCTGCGACGACAGCGGGAGCCATATCGGATCGCCACGCTTGCGGTCGTCCAGATGCCACCAGCACTCGGCCGAGTTGTGGTCATCAATATGCACGCGATCCCACGTCAACGTCGCCGCTTCGTCACGACGCGCGCCGGTCAGCAGGAGGAAGATGGTCAGGTCCACCGACGCCAGTGCCTCGTAGCCCTGAACCTCGCTACGCATGGCGTGCAGCTTGTTCCAGACCGCGCCAATCTTGCGGCGGTCCACATAACGCTCGGTGCGCGTGCCCAGCTTCGCCCAATGGTGCTTGAGCGCATCCACCGGATTGTCGCGGATTAGCGGGGTGCCGTCGGCCTGCCGGTATTCGTCGGTCGCGAAGCGGATCAGGATGCGCAGCGTGACGAACGCGGCGTTGGCGCTGGCGGGTGCAGCCTTCTTCCCTTCCAGACCGCCCTTCACCAGCGCAGCGTGGCGCTCCTTCACCATATCGCGGGTGATGCTAGCGATGGGCAGCGGTGCCCACTTGGCAAAGGTCTTCTCCACATGGCGGCGATACTCGCGCGCGGTGCTGTCCTTCATCTTGCCGGGGCGACCGACATAGGCCTCAAGCACGTCTTGAAGCGTGACCTTCGCCGCAGCGTCAGCCTTGACCACAGCGCGCGGGTCGATCCCCTCGCGCATGTCCTGCAACACCTTCTGCGCCCGCTTGCGCGCGGCGTCCTCGGTGAGCGTGCCGTAGGGACCGAGGGTGAACTGGATCGACTTGCCCAGCACCCGGCCCATGACGATGAACACTCGCTTGCCCTGCGACGAGACGCGCAGACCGTAGCCCTTCACGCTGTCGTCCCAGTGAACCTCGTAGCCCTCGGCGGGCGCTGTGACCTTGTCCACGAAGGTCTTCGTAATCTTTGCCATGCTGCTCCTTGGCTGCTATATTCTAGCGTATTTCTAGCAAGGAGCTTACAGCTACGACAAGGAACCGCAAAAAAGCAAGGGCGAAAAGCGCGCAATATCAAGGGTTAGAGGTGCTAGAACAAGCTAACGCAATCTAGCGCAAGGGCGTGATTCCAAAACTCTTAATCAGCGGGTCCTTGGTTCGAGCCCAAGTGCGTCCACCAAACTTTCCCAGAAAATACAGTAATTTACACTCTTCGGGGATAGGTCTTACACACGCCTCGCAAGCGTCGTGTATCGAATGGTGCTACCGCGTGCGCCGCTATCTGGACGCGCCTGAAGATTGGCACCGCGCAACGCGCGAGATCGCGAATGATCCCAAGCTACACAATGAGAGGCTGGGCATCTGCGTGTTCTCGGAGGGGCTCCGCTTCGGTTGATCAGCTCGGCGGCTTTCCAGTCGGCAACGCCGTTCTCTCAACCGCGCTCGCTCATGTTTCGCAAAGAGCGAACACGCTATCTTGGCGCGCTCGCATCCCACATTTCTCGCGCAGATAAAAACAATGACTGAGTGTTTTCGTAGGGCTCGTTATCAATAATCTCTTGGAAATTGACAAAAGTCTGATCGACAAATGCCTCAATTTGAGGAGAGAGCGAGCCATTGCTTCTCAGCGCGCAAATTGCGGCGATGGCTAGGTTGCCGGTAAAGCCCTGAAAAGATTTGGTAGAATGGACGTGATCTACCATATTTACTAGGCTTTGGATTGCCTGAGCCGTGTCGAGATCCATGCACTTCACCTCTCGCGAATTTTAGATGTGTCGCCCACTATGTATGGGCAATTGATGTATGTGAATGCCTTAGCTCGCCGAATCCTTCATGAGGACAATGGGCTTAGGGCCGATTGAACTAACCCGGCTGAGCAATGACGGCTCAGCCGGGTTTGTTTTTATGGGAGCTTGTCGAGGCCGGCGTCAATCAGCGTGCCGTTCGCGGTATGCCTTATCTGAACGCCGCGATCGAGGATTACGTTTCGACGAGTGATCGGGCTATACCAAATTTCATGATCACCTTTGCCATTGCGGACAAAGGTGCAGCCCGCTTCAATAAGTCGCCGCTTCACATCCTTATAAAACCCCGCCACGCAGGGTCAGACATAAGCGAGTTCGAGCGGACTGTCGAAAACAGGCCGGATCGATGGGCGGGCGGTGGGCTTCCACTCTTTGACGCGCACGCCATCCTGGCGAGCCCTACAGCTTTCCACGATCTCATCTAGATTGAGTTCGATAAGTTCGGGCGCCGCGCTGGCGATGCGCTCCATCAGCGCAACAGGATTATCAGCCTCAAGCCAGAGGCCGGGGATATCGGAAGAAGATACAAACCAGCGACCGGTATCTTCGTCCCGATCCAGATGTACCTTCAATTCAAAACTCTCACGCATAACGTTTCCATTCCGCCGCAGCCCCCTGCCAACGGTCGACCAAAAAGCCTCAAAAAGCGTAAATGCGCGTGACGAACTTCGGTTCATCATATGGTGAGCGTCTACCCCTCCCGCAACACCCGATGACTCGGACGAGCCATCCGATAATCGGAAAATACGACATAAGTTTGGCGTTCGCAAATGTTGGGTGGTTATGTCGCTTACAATCCCACAAAGCGGGTGATGAGGTAGAGGGCGGCAAGGACGATGACTAACCCGGCTAGGCAGCCCCATCCAGATAGGCGCACACGTCGCCCTTCGTCCTCGCCCCAGATAATCTCTTGCACAGAATACCCTGTGCTGCCGTCTACGAGTGCATCGGGCGAGATTTGGCCAAACACCATCTGGTCTTCCGCGCAGCGAGAGTGCGCATAGGCGCTTTGTGCCGCCTCCCGCTCCCAGAGGTTGGTCGCAATCAGATGTAGGGCGGCGTAGTCTTCTTTGGTTATATCCCTACCGCACAGGCAGCAAATGTAACTGTTAGTCACTCCGGCTTCTCCACCGGCTTATGCTTCACGAGCTTCCCTAGCCCGGCCTATTCATGAGACTGAGGTTCCGGGCTTGTTGGGTGGCGATGCGTTTTCGGTGATGTGATCCGGACGAGCGCCTCTGGCGGTGTTTT
>QFNN01000196.1 GCA_003240855.1 Sphingomonas sanxanigenens | reverse complement strand
ATGAAGACGAGAGCGGCGGTAGCGTTTGAGGCGAAGCGTCCATTGGAGGTTGTGGAGCTTGACCTTGAGGGTCCGAAGGCAGGCGAGGTTCTTGTTGAGATCATGGCGACGGGGATCTGCCACACGGATGCCTATACGCTGGACGGTCTGGACAGCGAGGGGATCTTTCCGAGCATATTGGGGCATGAAGGCGCGGGTATCGTGCGCGAGGTTGGCGCGGGGGTGACGTCGGTTGCGCCTGGCGACCATGTGATCCCGCTTTACACGCCGGAATGCCGTCAGTGCAAAAGCTGCCTTTCGGGCAAGACCAACCTGTGCACGGCGATCCGCGCGACGCAGGGCAAGGGGCTGATGCCCGACGGGACGACGCGGTTCAGCTACAAGGGGCGGCCGATCTTTCATTATATGGGCTGCTCGACCTTCTCGAACTTCACGGTTCTGCCCGAGATTGCGGTGGCGAAGATCCGTGAGGACGCGCCGTTCAAGACGAGCTGCTACATTGGCTGCGGGGTGACGACGGGGGTTGGCGCGGTGGTGAACACGGCGAAGGTCCAGGTCGGGGACAATGTGGTGGTGTTCGGGCTTGGCGGGATCGGGCTGAACGTGCTGCAGGGCGCGAAGATGGCGGGTGCGAACCGGATCATCGGCGTGGACATCAACCCGGACCGCGAGGAATGGGGCCGCCGCTTCGGCATGACCGACTTCGTCAATGTGAAGGGGCTGTCGCGCGAGGAGACGATCGCGAAGCTGCTCGATCTGACCGACGGCGGGGCGGACTATACGTTCGATTGCACGGGCAATACCGAGGTGATGCGCACCGCGCTGGAGGCGTGCCACCGCGGCTGGGGGACCTCGATCGTCATCGGGGTGGCCGAGGCGGGCAAGGAGATCGCGACGCGCCCGTTCCAGCTTGTCACCGGCCGCAACTGGCGCGGCACCGCGTTCGGCGGCGCCAGGGGCCGCACCGATGTCCCCAAGATCGTCGACTGGTATATGAACGGCAAGATCGAGATCGATCCCATGATCACCCATGTCCTCTCGCTCGACGACATCAACAAGGGCTTCGACCTCATGCACAAAGGCGAATCCATCCGATCCGTCGTGGTGTATT
>QFNN01000079.1 GCA_003240855.1 Sphingomonas sanxanigenens | reverse complement strand
CGGGCGCGTCAACCCCGTCCCGAACAGCGCGTCGACGAGTATGTCCGCGGGCGTCGCCTCCGCCAGCGCGCCCACCGGCCCGTCCCAGCGCGCGCGCGCTTCCTGGGCCGCCCCGGTTCTCGGCTCGCCCGTCGCCGCGACGCGCACCGGCACGCCGCGCGCCGCCAGCAGCCGCGCCGCGACATAGCCGTCGCCGCCATTATTGCCGGGTCCGCAAAGGATCAGCGCGGGATGTCGCCCGCCGACGCGCCAGACCAGGTCGGCCACCGCCCGCCCCGCGCGCTCCATCAGTTCGCAGACGCTCACGCCGCCATCCATCACGGCCTGTTCGGCCGCGCGCATCGCCGCCGCAGTCAGGATCGGGCTGTCATCCATGCCTTGCTATTGGCCCTTGATCGTTGCGGGCAGCACATAACGGTCGCCGCCGATCGCCACCTGTATTTCCTTGTCGCCGGCAATGCTCACCACCGCCTGCTCGGCGCCGTCGGCCGCGACCACGCCGCGCCCGTCCCTGGCGACCAGCAGCCTGTGGAAGCCGCCGTCGGGATTGCCAAGCGTCAGTTCAAGCCCGCGCGCGCCCAGCCGGCGCTCCAGCGTGCAGGCGCGCGTGAAGTCGTCCGATCCCGCCGTCGCACAGACGATGCGGTCGTCCAGCGCCGCGCGGCGGGGATCGTCGCCCTGCTTTCCGCACGCGGTGAGCGCCAGCAGGACGATGACGAGGATCGCGCCGTTGCGTTCAGATATCCGCGTACACATGCGTTTCGGACCGGGCTCCCGGATGGGTGACGGCACCCATATAGGCCGGTCCGACGGTCCGCGCATAGCGCCACAGCGCGCCCGACTGATAGTCGTTCACACGCGGGGTCCAGCGCGCGCGCCGTTCAGCGAGCACATCCTCGGCCACGTCGAGGTCGATCGTCCCCGCATCGGCGTCGATGCGGATGATGTCGCCATTCTCGACCAGCGCGATCGGCCCGCCCTCGGCGGCTTCCGGTCCGACATGCCCGATGCAGAATCCGCGCGTCGCGCCGGAGAAGCGCCCGTCGGTGATGAGCGCCACCTTCTCGCCCATGCCGAGGCCGTAAAGCGCCGCCGTGGTCGCCAGCATCTCGCGCATCCCCGGTCCGCCCTTGGGGCCTTCATAGCGGATGATGACCACCGATCCTTCGGCGATGTCGCGCGCTTCGACAGCCGCGAAAGCATCCTCCTCGCAGTCAAAGACGCGCGCCGGCCCCTCGAACTGGTGGCGCTTCATCCCAGCCACCTTCACGATCGCGCCGTCGGGGGCGAGCGTGCCGCGCAGCCCCACGACGCCGCCGGTGGGCGTGATCGGCGTGTCGACGCTGTAGATGACCTTCTGGTCCGGGTTCCAGGTGATCTCGTCGATATTCTCGCCCAGCGTCTTGCCTGTCACCGTCAGGCATTCACCGTCGAGATAGCCGCCCGCGAGCAGCGTTTTCATCAGCATATAGACGCCGCCGGCCTCATACATATCCTTGGCGACATATTTTCCGCCGGGTTTGAGGTCTGCAATATAAGGCGTTGATTTAAATATCTCTGCTACGTCGAACAGCGAGAAATCGATCCCCGCCTCATGCGCCATCGCCGGCAGATGGAGCGCGCCGTTGGTCGATCCGCCGGTCGCCGCCACCACGCGCGCCGCATTCTCGAAGGCCGCGCGCGTGCAGATGTCGCGCGGGCGGATATTCTTCTCCAGCAGGTTCATCACCTGATGCCCCGCCGCGCGCGCCACTTCGTCGCGGCCGCGATAGGGCGCCGGCATCATGTTGCTGTTGGGCAGCGACAGGCCGATCGCCTCGGCGACGCAGGCCATCGTGTTAGCGGTGAACTGTCCGCCGCACGCGCCGTGGCCGGGGCAGGCGACCTTTTCGAGCTCGATCAGTTCGCGCAGCGGGCAGTTGCCCGCCGCGTGCTGGCCCACGGCCTCGAACACATCGACCACGGTCACGTCATGATCGTGGAAGCGGCCGGGCAGGATCGATCCGCCATAGACGAAGATCGACGGCACGTTGAGGCGGAGCATCGCCATCATCATGCCCGGCAGCGATTTGTCGCACCCCGCAAAGGCGACGAGCGCGTCATAGCAGTGCCCGCGCATCGACAACTCGACTGAGTCGGCGATCACCTCGCGACTGACGAGCGAGGACTTCATCCCCTGATGCCCCATCGCGATGCCGTCGGTGACGGTGATCGTGTTGAAGCGGCGCGGCATGCCGCCATTGGCTTCGACGCCGGCGCGAGCGAAATCGGCCTGCGCGTCCAGCGTGGTGTTGCACGGCGCGCTGTCGTTGCCGGCGGAGGCGATGCCGACGAAGGGGCGTGCGATCGCCTCCTCGTCCAGCCCCATGGCGTAATAATAGCTGCGGTGCGGGGCCCGCTCGGGGCCGACGGATACATGGCGGCTGGGCAGCCGCGATTTGTCAAAGCGCTGGGTCATCGCGCACGCCTATGTCCCGGCAAGGGGCGTTTACGCAAGTCTGTTACGAACTTCCGCGATGATCGGCGTCAAAATGTCCCCCCAACGCGCAACGCCCGCCGGATCGCGCAGCTCGTCGTTGCGCACCTCGATCGAGATATAGGCTATTCCGTTCGCCTCGCCGTGGCGATTGAGCGTCGCGTTGAGGAGCTTACCCGAATAAGGCTCGTTATCGCCCGTCTCGAAGCCGGCCGCGCGCAGCAGGTCGATCGCGATCCGCGCGGCGCGCTCATCCTCATTGTAGAGGATCCCGACCGGCCAAGGCCGCGCCTCGCCAGTTGTCGCCAGCGCTGGCGTGAAACTGTGCACGGCGACAAGGAAAGCCGGCCGCCGCGTCGCGATGCGATGGGCGACGGCATCATGATAGGGTGTCCAGAACCGCGCGATCCGCGCCTGCCGCGCCGCATCGTCCAGATCCGCATTGCCGGGAATCGTCTGCCCGTCGCTCGTTTCGGGAATCAGGCGCGGATGATCGCGCTCGCGGTGGAGATCGACGACGAGGCGCGACACCGTTCCCAGGATCGCGTCGCTGCCCAACCGCGCCGCCAGCGCGCGCGCCAGCGCCGCCGCGCCGATGTCGTAACCGATATGATCGTCGAGCGCGTCCCGCCCCACGCCAAGGTCAATATCGGCGGGCACGGCGTTGGAGGCATGATCGACGATCAGCAGGATGTCGCTCTCGCCGGTTCCCGTAATATGCTCGGCCGCCGCGCTCATCCCTCGAAATCAGGCGTCCTGCGCGCGCGGAAGGCTGCGATCCCTTCGGCGAAATCGCCGCCGCCGAAAGCCGAGTCGAAGGCGCGGTCATGACCTTCGTCGCTGCTCCGCCCGCTGGCGGCGAGCGTCAGCCCCCGCTTGAGCATGGCGATGCTTGAGGGCGCGTTGGCCGCGATCGCGTGCGCCAGTCGCCTCGCCTCCGCCTCGCCGCCGGCCACTTCGCCCAGGCCGATGCGCAACGCCTCGTCCGCGCCGACGATCTCCGCCGCCAGCATCATTCGAGACGCCTGCCCGTCGCCGACGAGCGCCGCGAGCCGCGCTATGTCCTCCAGCGGATAGGCGATGCCCAGCTTGGCGGGCGTCACGGCAAAGCGCGCCGCCGGTCCCACCACGCGCACGTCACAGGCGATGACCAGCGCCACGCCCGCGCCGAAACAGTCGCCATCGACCTGCGCGATCACCGGCACGGCGCTGTTCCGAACGGCGTCAAGCGCGGCGCGCATCACGTTGCGGAACGGCAGGCGCGCGCCCGGATCGTCGTGAAGCGTCGCCAGTTCGCGCAGGTCCGCCCCGGCGCAGAAAGCGCCCTCGACGCGCGAGGACAGGATGATCGCCCGCGCCTTCAGCCGCGCCGCCTGCTCGATCAGCGCGGGCAGCGCGCGCCAGTCGTCGGTCGACAGGGCGTTGCGCGTCGCGGCGCGCGCCAGCGTCAGCCGCGCGATCCTCTCGTCGATCGTCAACTCGAACATCGCGGTCGCGCGGGCGCTGCCGCGCATCGAGGCGACGAGGCCGGTCAGCGAGGCGCTCCCGTCGCTGCTCATCGTGCATGCCCCCATGGCTGTCGCGGACAGGCGGACGGGAGGCCAAGGCCCCCCGCCGCCCCGTGCGATGCACACGCCCCCTGGGCACGCGGACCACAAGCGGACGGGCGCCGCCACCTTGCGGGCCGATCCGTTCGCACCGCAACAGGCACGAACCGGGCCAGCCGCCGATTTGCGCGCATTGTCGCGCCGGCCGCATCGGCAATCGTCCCGGGGGAGGACAGAAATGTCATGCGAGTCTCGTAACAAGACACCAGGCGTCGGGGAAGCGGGCGCGCGACGCGCCGGCCGCCGCGTCGCGCGCGCCGTCGCTGTCGAACAGCGCGAAGCAGGTCGCGCCCGATCCGGACATGCGCGCCAGCGTCACCCCCGGCTGAGCGCGGAGCCAGTCGAGCAGCGTCGCGATAGCCGGCGCGATCGCGATAGCCGGCGGTTCAAGATCGTTGCGCGCGGCGCCGATGCTTTGCAGGTCGGTCGCCTCGCCCAGCGCGCCGCGATCGATACAGTCCCATGCCCTGAACACCGCCGCCGTCGACACCGCGACGCCGGGATTGACGAGCAGCAGCGGCAATCCGCTCAGCCCCTCTGCCGAAATGGTGCGCAGCTCGTCGCCGCGCGCGTCGCCGCGCACCGTGCGGCTGACGAGGCACGCGGGCACGTCCGCGCCCAGCCGCTTCGCGATGTCGTGCAGGCGCGGATCGTCCACCGCCGCGCCCCAGCGCCGGGCCAGCAGGCGCAGCGTCGCCGCCGCGTCCGCCGATCCGCCGCCGATCCCCGATGCGACGGGCAGTCGCTTGTCGAGGTGCAACGCCACGCCTTCGCGCACGCCCAGCGCGTCGCGCAGCGCGGTCGCCGCACGGTGGACCAGATTGTCCGGCCCCGCGTCCAGCCCCGCGCCGAACGGTCCGCCGATCGTCAGTGAAACGCCCTCGCCCGCGTCCGCCGTCACGCTGTCGCCATCCTCGGCGAAGGCGAAAAGCGTCTCGATGCGGTGATAGCCGTCGGGCTCGCGCGCGCGCACATGAAGCGCGAGGTTGATCTTCGCAGGTGCGGCTTCCATCAGCGGATGCGGCCGGCCTGATCCAGCCCGCGCTCCAGTTTTTCGGCAATGCGCGGCGCGCTTTTCCCGTCGGCGAGCACTGCGGCCGCCCGCCACGCATAACGCGCCTCGAAATGCCGGCCGGACGCCCAATAGGCGTCGCCGAGATGCTCGTTGATCGTCGGATCGTCGGGCTGTCCGGCCACTGCGCGTTCGAGCGCGGCGACCGCCCCCGCCACGTCGCCCCGCAACAGCAGCGCATAGCCCAGCGAGTCGGCGATCGCGGGATCGTCGGGCTTCAGCTCGGCCGCGCGCGTCACCAGCGCCGCCGCCTTGGCGATATTCTGCCCGCGCTCAAGCTGGGCGTAGCCCAGATAGTTGAGCGCGGTGGGATCATCGGGCGACAGCTCAACGGCCTTAGACAGGACGGGCAGCGCCTTCTTCCAGTCGCCCGACCGTTCGAGCGCGCCGCCGCGCAGCATGTAAAGCGATCCCAGCACAGCCCGGGCGTCGGGGTCGCGTTCAGCCTGCCGGATCGCGCGGCCATAGCTGTCGGCCGCTTCGGCATAGCGATCGAGCGAGGCGTAGGTATCGCCCAGCCGCACCACGTCGGGCAGGCTGGCGCCCGGCTTGTCGGCCAGCGCGCGCGCCACTTCCAGCGCCTTGTCCCGCTGCCCGTCCCGCGCGAGCAGCACGACGCTGAACTCGTCCTTCAGCGGTGCGAACGGCCCCGCGCCGTTGACCGGATCGATCACCGCCAGCGCTTCGTCCGCGCCGTCGCTGGCGGCGGCAAGCGCCCGCCCGGTCGCCAGCCGCACTGCGTCGTCTTTCGGATCGAGCGCCAGCGACAGCCAGCCGAAGGAAAGCGAAAGCGGCGAGGGCTTCTGCGCGCCCAGGTCGATCGCCAGCCGCCCGAACAGGCGCGCGACCCCCTCGGCAGGGCCAAGCACGGGGGTCGCGGGCGGATTGCCCGATGCGATCATCGCGCGCGCTGCGACCAGCGGCGGCTCGTCACCCGCCAGCAGCGCCTCCGCCGCGTCCTTGCGTCCTTTGGCGAGCAGCGTCGATGCGGCGCTCAGCCGGAAGGCGAAGGTCCGCGCCCCACCGGCGGCGGCCACCGCCTGCGACGCCGCCAGCCCCTCGTCGGTCCGACCTGCGGCCAGCAGCAGCAGCGCGCGCTGCTCGGGGCGGAAGGCCGACGCCAGCGCGCTCGAAGGCGAAGCGTCGAGCAGCGCCACCGGATCGCCCGATCCTGAGCCCATCGCCACCCAGGCGCGGAGAATCGGCCCGAGGAAATCGAAATTGCCGTCGCTCATCACGCGGTCGACGGCGCGGCCCGCCCCGCCCCAGTCGCGATCCTGCACGGCTTTCACGAAGAAGAGCAGGCGGCCGTCGGCGGGCAATATGCCGGCCTTGTCGAGCACCACCGCCGATTTGACCGCCAGATCGAAATCGCCCGAGATCATCGCCCGCCGGTATGCGCGCGTCGCCACCCCGATTTCATCGGGCATGGCGCCGAGCAGCGCCGAATAGTTGCGGCTGGCCACCGCGTCGGCGCCGATCGAATCGGCCAGCCGCGCGGTCACATATTGCCCCATCATCTCGCGGTCCGACGGTCGCATCGCCTGAGCCGGAGTCGCGGCAGCGAGCGGCGCGGCGACAGCCGCGAGGGCCGTCAGCAGGGCGTCACATGTTCGGATAATTCGGTCCTCCACCGCCCTCGGGCACGACCCAATTGATGTTCTGGGTCGGATCCTTGATGTCACAAGTCTTGCAGTGCACGCAATTCTGGGCGTTGATCTGGAAGCGCGGCGTCCCCTCTTCAAGCCCCACAATCTCATAAACCCCGGCCGGGCAATAACGCTGGGCCGGCTCGTCGTAGAGGGGCAGGTTGTAGCTGATCGGGATATCGGGATCCTTCAGCGTCAGGTGGCAGGGCTGATCCTCCTCATGGTTGGTGTTCGACAGGAACACCGAAGAGAGGCGGTCGAAGCTGATGACGCCGTCGGGCTTGGGATAATCGATCTTCTTGCACTGGTCGGCGCGCCACAGCTTGGTGTGATCAGGCTTGTGCTTGAAGGTGAAGGGCAGCCCGACGCCAAGCTGGCGCATCCACATGTCGATCCCGGCGACGAGCGTGCCCAGCGTGCCGCCAAACTTGGCGACGGCCGGTTCGACGTTGCGGACCTTCTTCAACTCGGTGGCGATCCAGCTCTTGTCCACCGCATCGGGATAAGCGGCCAGTTCGTCGCCTGCGCGCTCGGCGGCGATCGCGTCCCACGCCGCTTCGGCGGCCAGCATCCCGCTCTTCATCGCGGTATGGCTGCCTTTGATGCGCGGCACGTTCACGAAGCCCGCCGAACAGCCGATCAGCGCGCCGCCCGGGAAGGTCAGCTTGGGTACCGATTGCCAGCCGCCCTCGTTGATCGCGCGCGCACCATAGGAAACGCGGCGGCCGCCCTCCAGGATCGCGCGGATTTCCGGGTGCGTTTTCCAGCGCTGGAACTCCATGAAGGGCGAAAGGTGCGGATTCTTGTAGTTGAGCGCGACGACGAAGCCGAGCGCGACCTGCCCGTTCGCCTGATGATAGAGGAAGCCGCCGCCCCATGCGTCGTCCAGCGGCCAGCCCTGCGTGTGGATCACGCGCCCCGGCGCATGCTTGGCGGGATCGATGTCCCACAATTCCTTCAGGCCGATTCCATAGACCTGCGGCTGGCTGTTCGCTTCCAGGTCGAAGATGCGCTTCAGCTCCTTGGTCAGGTGGCCGCGCGCGCCTTCGGCGAAGAAGGTATATTTGGCGTGCAGTTCCAGCCCCGGCTGATAGTCGGGCTTGTGCGTGCCGTCACGCGCCACGCCCATGTCGCCGGTCGCGACGCCCTTCACCGATCCGTCCTCGTTGAACAGGATCTCCGCCGCCGCGAAGCCGGGGAAGATCTCGACGCCCAGCCCCTCGGCCTGCTCGGCCAGCCAGCGACAGAGATTGCCGAGCGAACCCGTGTATGTGCCCTTGTTGTTCATGAAGGACGGCATGACAGCGTGCGGGAACTCGAACTTCTTGCCCGCGCTCAGCACCCAGTGGTGATTCTCGGTCACCGGCGTTTCGGCCAGCGGGCAGCTTTCGCGCCAGTCGGGAAGCAGCTCGTCCAGCGCCTTGGGGTCGACGACCGCGCCCGACAGGATGTGTGCGCCGATCTCCGATCCCTTTTCGAGGATGCAGACGGAGATTTCGCCGCCCTTCTCGGCGGCGATCTGCTTCAGCCGGATCGCCGCAGCCAGCCCGGCCGGGCCGCCGCCGACGATCACCACGTCATAGGGCATCGATTCGCGTTCACTCATGATCCGTCCCCGGTCCTTCTTGTCGCATCGGGACAACGCCCCGTCCCTGCGACCCGTGCCAACAGATTGACCTTCACGTCAACTACTGTGCCTATGGCGCACCATGCGGGTCGAAGAAATAACGAAAATCGAGGCGGAAAGCCTCGTCGCCTGGTGGCGCGAGGCCGGAGTCGATTCGCTGGTCGGCGACGAACCGTTCGACTGGCTGGCGCGCGAGGCGCCCGTCGTCGCCCGCACGGCGACGCCTGCCCCCCCCCCACCGGCCGCGCTTCCAGCCACGCTCGACGCCTTTCAGGCCTGGCTCGCTGCGGGGGCGGACCTGCCCGATACGCGCTGGGGTCCGCGCCGCATCGCGCCGGCGGGCGATCCCGCATCGGGGCTGATGGTCGTCGTCGACCAGCCCGAACCGGGGGATGCCGACCAGCTTTTCGCCGGTGATGTCGGCCGCCTGTTCGATCGTATGCTCGCAGCCGTCGGGCGCGACCGCGGGTCCGTCTATCTCGCCTCGCTTGCCGCGGTGCGCGCGCCGGGCGGACTCGTCGATTCCGAAAGCGGTGCGCGCCTTGCCGAAATCATGCGCCATCACATCGGTTTGGCCGCGCCCAGACGCGTCCTTTTGATGGGGAATGCGGCGAGCCGTGCGCTGTGCGGGATGGACCTGCGCGACGCGCGCGGCGCGATACGGCAGATTAACACCCCAGCCGGCAAGGTCGAGGCGGTGGCGACTTATGCGCCGCGCCTGTTGTTTCAGCAGCCGGCGGCAAAGGCGGAAGCCTGGAAGGATTTGAGACTGTTCGTGGGGGATTTTGGGAAATGAAGCTGCTCGTAGCGCTTGCGCTGGCCGGCTGCGCCATGCCCGCATTCGCCGCCAGCACGGGCGCGGTGCAAAGCGCGCCCGACGCCTTCACCCCTGCGCACAAGAAGGCGCCGCTCGTCCTGAACGACGCCGATCGCGCTTCCTACCGGGCCATTTTCGCGGCGATCCACGCCGGCCGCTGGGCCGAGGCGCAATCGCTCCTCGCCGCCATGCCCGAAGGCGTGCTGCACCAGACGGCGCTTGGCGAGCTTTATACGGCCAAGGGTTCGCCCAGGGTCGCGCTCGATCCGCTGCTCGCCTGGCTCGCAAAATCGCCTGAGCTGCCCGAGGCGCAGCAGATCGCGGCGCTCGCCACGCGGCGCGGCGCGGGCGATCTTCCCTTCATCCCTACTGAGCAGCGCCTGCAATGGCTGGGCAGCCAGCCGCTGCGCGGCCGCGCCGCGACGATCAAGGTCGATCCGGTCGGCGTCGCGCTGTCCGCCAGGATCCTGCCGCTTATCAAGGCCGACGCGCCCGCCGACGCCGAAAAGCTGATCGAAGAGGCCGCCGCTTCGCTGTCGCCCGAGGCGCTGACCGAATGGCAGCAGCGCGTCGCCTGGTCCTACTACATCACCGGCAACGACGCCGACGCCCGCCGCCTTGCCGACAAGGCGCGAGCCGGCATCGGCGAATGGGCCGTCCATGCCGACTGGATTGCGGGCCTCGCGGCCTGGCGCCAGCAGGATTATGTCGCCGCGCTCGGCGCTTTCGAGGCCGTCTCGCGCCGCGGCGAGGATGAGGAGATGCAGGCCGCCGGCAATTACTGGGCGGCGCGCGCCGATATGGCGGGCGGGCATCCGGAGCGGATCGAGAACCGCCTGCGCGCCGCCGCGCGCAATCCCGAGACCTTCTACGGCCAGCTTGCCCAGCAGACGCTGGGCATCACCGCCGCCCCCGCGCTCCAGCCCGATATTCTCGCCGCCGACTGGGAAAAGCTCTCGACGCACCCCGGCGTGCGCGCCGCCGTCGCGCTGTCGGAAATCGGCGAGCGCAACCTCGCGGCCGATGCGATCCGCCATCAGGCGCGGATCGGCGACGCGCGCGAGCATGAAATGCTCGTCCGCCTCGTCGGCCGGATGAACATGCCCGATCTCCAGATCTGGCTGGCGCATAACGGCCCCGCCGGCACGCGGCTCCAGGCCAGCGCCCGCTATCCCGCGCCGGACTGGACGCCGGTGGGCGGCTGGCGCGTCGACAAGTCGCTGGTCTTCGCGCACGCGCTGCAGGAATCGCGTTTCCGGCCTGATGTGGTGAGCCCCGCCGGCGCCTATGGCGTGATGCAGGTGCTGCCGACCACGGCTCAACTGATCGCGCGCCGGCGCGGCGAAACGGTGGATCGCGCGCAGCTCGCCAATCCGCAGACCAATATCGCATTCGGCCAGGCCTATCTCGAACAGTTGCGCGATTATGGCGCTACCGGCGGGCTGCTGCCCAAGGTCATCGCCGCCTATAATTGCGGCCCGCAGCCGGTGGGCGAATGGAACGCGCGCGGCTTCGACAAGGGCGATCCGCTGCTGTACATCGAAAGCATTCCCTACTGGGAAACGCGCGGTTATGTGACGATCGTCATGCGCAACTACTGGATGTACCAGCAAAATGCCGGCGACGACTCGCCCAGCCGCAAGGCGCTGGCGGAGGGTCTGTGGCCACGCTTCCCCGGCCTGCCGGGCGCCACCGCCGTGCGCATGGAAAGGCCGACCGGCCCCGCCGTCGCCGCTGCTGCAACGGCGATGCGCACCGCCAGCGCCCAGTAACCCGCCATGGCCAGCGACAAGCCCGGCGACGGGCCGGTTCCCATCCCCGTCCGTATCGCCGTCCTTACCGTATCGGACACGCGCGTGCCCGAAACCGACCGGTCAGGCGACGCGCTCGTCCAGCGCCTGACTGCCGCCGGCCACATCCTCGCCGCACGCGCCATCGAACCGGACGACGTCGATCGCCTCGCCCGGCGCCTGCAGGGCTGGGTCGACGATCCCGAAGTCGACTGCATCATCACCACGGGCGGCACGGGCGTCACCGGCCGCGACGTCACGCCCGAGGCGCTGGCCCGGCTGGGCGGCAAGGACATTCCCGGCTTCGGCGAACTGTTCCGCTGGCTGAGCTACGCCAAGATCGGCAGCTCGACCATCCAGTCGCGCGCCTGCGCCTGCGTGACCAACGGCACTTATGTCTTTGCGCTGCCCGGCTCGACCGGCGCGGTGAAGGACGGCTGGGACGGCATCCTCGCCACCCAGCTCGACAGCCGCTTCCTGCCCTGCAACTTCGTCGAACTGATGCCCCGCCTCAACGAGCGTTGATGATATGCATTGAACATATCAAGAACATGGGATAGCCTTGGACTTCCGCGAAAACAGGCTTCTGCCGCGACATCGAAGTCGCTAACTTGCCAACCAAGGGGAGCGCGCCGGTGAGTGAGAGCCGCACATTTTATGAATTTTTCGCCGGCGGTGGCATGGCGCGAGCGGGATTAGGCGAAGGCTGGCGCTGCGCTTTCGCGAATGATTTCAGCGAAATGAAAGCCCGCACCTACGAAGCCAATTGGGGGAAGGCGCATTTTGTTTCGGGCGATGTCGGCCTCATTCAGGCATCCCAACTTGCCGGGCGCGCTGATCTGACCTGGGCCTCCTTTCCCTGCCAAGACCTGTCGCTCGCCGGAACTTATCGCGGCCTTGGCGAATCCTCATCTCAGGTCATGACGCGGTCGGGAACGTTCTGGCCGTTTTGGGCGCTGATGACGCAGCTCCGCAACGAAGGCCGCGCTCCCCGTCTGATCGTGCTTGAGAATGTGACCGGCGCACTCTCCTCCCGGGGGGGACGAGATTTTAATGCGCTGTGCGAAGCGCTGGCGGACGGCGGGTATCGATATGGAGCGATGGTGATCGACGCACGTCATTTCGTTCCTCAAAGCCGCCCTCGGTTATTTTTTATCGCTGTCGCTGCGGACGTTCCTACGCCGGCGAGCCTCATGCGCCATGGACCGGACAGGTTATGGCACCCCCCCGCTCTCTGCGCCGCACAGGCTCGTCTCGCGGGCGCCGCAAAGGAGCAGTGGGTCTGGTGGAGCATGGACCAACCGCCCGTTCGCAATATGGGCTTCGCCGACATAATTGAGGAGAAGCCCACTCATTGCCGTTGGCACTCCCAGGGCGAAACGCAACGCCTCCTGGCGATGATGACGCCGTTGCACCTGGCGAAGATCGATCAGGCTCGCGCCAGCGGCAAGCGTCGTGTGGGCGGCGTCTACAAGCGGACCCGGTTGGACGAGAACGGGGTCAAAAGGCAGCGGGCGGAAGTTCGCTTCGACGACTTAGCCGGTTGTCTCCGGACCCCTGCGGGGGGCTCAAGCCGGCAAGCAATCGTCGTGGTGGAGGGTAGCTCCGTGAGATCGCGCTTGCTCTCTCCGCGTGAAGCGGCGCGCCTGATGGGTTTGGATGACGACTATATCCTGCCCGATCGCTATAATGATGCTTATCACGTCGCCGGCGACGGCGTTTGCGCGCCGGTCGTCCGTTATATAGCCGCTCAACTGCTTGAGCCCATTCTGGCTGCGGCGGACCGTGGCGACGAAGCAATGGCAGCATAGAGCTCCGCGATGGCGATCGATTTAGCATACCGTCGCAAACAGGTTCGCACTCTTACAAACCGGATTGGCTGTTACGTTCTGTGCGATTTGGACGGGGTGCCGCTTTATGTAGGCCAATCGCGCGACGGCATCCGGTCCAGAGTCAACCGACACCTGACGTCCGCACGATCCGACATCATCGCCAATCGGCAAGTCGACGTTTGGGAAATCGCATATGTTTGGGCTTATCCCCTCGACAGTGCGGCGGAAATTACCCCGCTAGAGGACGCCCTCTTCCACGCCTTTCATCCCAAGTCGGCATTAATGAATGGTCGCGTCCCGCAAGCGCCGCATCCACCGATCGTCATTCCGTCCCCCGAGCAGATCGTTCAGGTCATAGCGGATGCCGAAATCATGGAAAAGCGAGATCCTGCGTTACGCCTGCCAAGACAGGCGGAACATTATTCGCAAATTGTCGGCCATTTCCTCGCGGTAAAGAACTCGCCGGAAATTGCGCTCGCGATGCAGGCGCATTTTCAGCGTCTACAGAAATATCATCGCGATCTTTTGAAGCTTTCGACTGCAATCGAGGGCGATGAAGGAGATGAATAATCGACCGTAGCGCCATCATGCGCTCCGTAAAGTCGCGCGACACTGCTCCGGAACTCGCCGTGAGGCGAGCGGCAACCTCACTTGGCTACCGCTATCGCCTCCATAGGGCGTCGCTTCCAGGCAAACCGGACCTGGTTTTTGGACCAAGACGGAAGGTCGTTTTTGTGCACGGATGTTTTTGGCATGGGCATGATTGCTCTCGCGGATCGCGGGAACCAAAATCCAATTCCGACTATTGGCGAGCGAAAATTACGCGCAATCGGGAGCGAGACGCCAACGCAATTGCCGCTCTGCAGAAGGCTGGCTGGCAAACGCTCGTGATATGGGAATGTGAGACGCGCGATCCCGCCAGGCTACGCGATCGACTGATCCAGTTTCTGACTTAAGAACGCAAAGCTCAATCAGCCTGCGCCAACTCCCGTCGCACGAGA
>QFNN01000078.1 GCA_003240855.1 Sphingomonas sanxanigenens | reverse complement strand
CTCAGGCGCCGACACGGCCTCGACGCTTGTCGGCAGCACCAGATCGGCGGAGCCGAAACTCGCCAGCGCCCGCTCCACTTCCGGGCCGACGTCGCGGCGGTGCCGCAACAGCGCCCGCGCCGAGGGCGACAGCGCCGGTATCAGGTCAAGCCATGCCTCGGGCGGCAGAATTGCGCCGACAATCACCGGCGCGGCTATTCCAGCCTCATCCTCGGCGAAAAAAGCGACGATCCGCGGATCGATCGCGCGCCCGTGCAGCGCCGCCGCGACGCCGCGACGCCGTTCGCGCGGAACCGCGTCGCGCCACTGGCGCAGCAAATCATAAGCCAGCTCCACCGAAGCGGACGTGGCGGCGCCGCCGTCCTGCGCAAGCAGATCGACCAATTGCATCCATGCCGCAACGCGACTCCCGCTGTCGGCCACAGGCAGCGCCAGCACCGTCGCCAACCTGTCATCGAATCGCACGTGCCCCTCCCATCGAACTCAGGACCTCGAACGCGACCAATGCCGAATGGCCGTCCCATAAATCCGTTCCGAAGCGCGCGACAGTGTTGTTTTTGGCACGTCGCAATGTGGGACAATTGCTTTCTGTCGCAAGATTATTATTTTGTGACCGAAGGGTCATTTTGGAAAAGAATAAGCTTATGGCACAAACCCAGCTCGACGCGATTGATCTGCAGATTCTTGCCGCACTGCAAAGCGACGGCCGCATGACCAACGTCGATCTGGCGGCGCGCGTCGGCCTCACCGCCCCGCCCTGCCTGCGCCGCGTCCGCGGGCTGGAGCAGAGCGGCGTGATCAAGGGCTACCATGCTGCGCTCGACCCCATTCCGCTAGGCTATGGCATCAGCGTCTTTGCGCTGGTCAGCTTGCGCAGCCAGGCCGAATCAGACCTGAAGGCGTTCGAGGATCATGTCGCGCGCCTGCCTGAAGTGCGCGAATGCCATATGCTCAATGGCGAGATCGACTTCATCCTGAAGATCGTCGCGGCCGACCTTCAGGCGTTCCAGAGCTTCCTGACATCGCAGCTCACCACCGCGCCGAACGTAACCAGCGTCAAAACGTCGCTGACGATCCGCACGTCGAAGGACGAGCCGGGCGTTCCAATCCCGCTCAGCCTGTAAGGGCCGGCGGACAATCCCGGGGCGCAAGGCCCCGGGACTCCAATCCGATCAGGCAGCCGGCTGGGCAAGCCACTGCACCCAGAACTGGGCGAGGTCGGTGCGCGCGCCGGTGACCGCGCCGAGCGCGGCCTTGGCCGCATCCTTCTGGCCGCCAAGCGCGAGTGCGATGCCAAGGCGGGTGTTGACGACATTCGCGTCGACATTCCCCTTCGACAGGGCAAGCTTGTACATCTCGGCCGCACGCGCATATTCGCCGTAGCCGAGCAGCGCATCGCCGGTCGACATCGCGCTCTTGCCATCCTTGGCCGAGGCTGCCGCCTTCTCCGACGCGGGCAGCGAAGCCTTGTCGGCCGCGACCTTCGGGGCGGCAATCTTGTAGATGTCGGCAATGCCCGGCGCGGTCTTGTTGAGCTTGCCGGCGGCGGCGCCTTCATCGATCACGCTTACGGCTTCGCCCGGCAGACCGCGATCATTGGCGAGGTTCGCATATTCAAAATAGTCGCGCTCGCTGGTGATCGCCTTGCTGGCGCGCATCAGACGGTAGAGGTCGAGCGTCGCCTGATTGTCGAGCGCGCCGGTGTCGCGGTAGATGACAAGCGCGCTGCGCCAGTTCTCGGCGGTCGGATAGGCGGCGACCTGCAGACGGGTCCACTTCGCCACTTCGGGCATCAGCTTCGCCTGATAGGCGACGGAGGCGCCGCGCTTGTACCAATCCTCGGGCGCCTTCTGGCCCCCGGCCTGCTGCGCCTTGATGGCGCGCTCAAGCACCGCGAGGCCAGCCGGCACCTGGTTCAGCTTGAAGTTCGATTCGGCCAGCAGAGGCAGCAGGTTCGGGTTGGTGTAGCCAAGGCTCTCCGACTCCGAGAGCTGCTTGATCG
This sequence comes from Sphingomonas sanxanigenens, assembly GCA_003240855.1. Classification (GTDB taxonomy): domain Bacteria; phylum Pseudomonadota; class Alphaproteobacteria; order Sphingomonadales; family Sphingomonadaceae; genus Sphingomonas_L; species Sphingomonas_L sanxanigenens_A. Next base: position 12,269 of record QFNN01000078.1, on the reverse strand, counting down.
CGGCCTGGTAATCCTTGGCGTCATAAGCGCCGCTGCCCGCGTAAAACAGATAACGCGGACGATCCTGGACGGCTGCGGTCGAGCCGCTGTTAAGGACGTCGTTGATGCCCTTCATCTGCAGCGCCTTGTCGCCATTGGCCTGCGAAATCTGCAGCTCCATCTGGCCGACATAGAATTTCTCGTCGGGCAGCTTCGCCAGCGCCTCCGCTTCGCTCAGCTTGGCGAGCGCGGTCGCCGTATCCTTCGCCGTCATCGCCTGCTGCGCGGCGCCCATCGGCACGCGGAACTCCTTGCTCAACTCCGGCTTGAAATCGGACGCGGCTGCTGCGGCCTTGTCCTTCTTCGCGGCGAAAGCCGGGGCGGCGATCGGCCCGGCGAGAAGCGCGGTCGTCGCAAACGCCAGCGCGAAGGTGGAAATCTTCTTCATGATGCCTCCTAAAGCGATCCTGCAGCCGGACTGCGCGGCCTTCGCGCGCCGTCCTAAGCCCAGCATGCGAAGCGCACAAGTCGCCCGGCTGTTCCCTCGTCGCACAACTGCGCGGATCGGGCGTATCCGGGGCTTGTTTCAGGGCCGCAGGGGTGGCCTTCGCCGGATCGATCGGCTAGGACTGACATCCTTCCGTAACACACACCGAAAGCCTTCCCGTTGACCGACGACGCGACCCTGCTCGCCGACCCTTCAGACATTTCCCCCGTCAGCATCGTCGACGAGATGAAGTCGAGCTATCTCGACTACGCCATGTCGGTCATCGTCGCACGCGCGCTGCCTGACGTGCGCGACGGGCTGAAGCCCGTTCACCGGCGCATCCTCTACGCCAGCCAGGAAGGCGGCTTCGTCCCCGGCCGCCCCTATCGCAAGTCGGCGAAGATCGTCGGCGACGTGATGGGCAACTATCACCCGCATGGCGACGCCGCGATCTACGACGCGCTTGCGCGCCTTGCGCAGGACTGGTCGATGCGCGTGCCGCTGATCGACGGCCAGGGCAATTTCGGTTCGATGGACCCCGATCCGCCCGCCTCGATGCGTTACACCGAGGCCCGCCTGGCCAAGGTCGCACTGGCGCTGCTCGACGATCTCGACAAAGACACGGTCGACTTCCAGCCCAACTATGACGGCTCGCGCGACGAACCGCAGGTGCTGCCCGCGCGCTTCCCCAACCTGCTCGTCAACGGCGCCGGCGGCATCGCGGTCGGCATGGCCACCAACGTCCCCCCGCATAATCTGGGCGAAGTCATCTCGGCCTGCCTTGCCTATATGGACGATCCGGCGATCAGCGTCGAAGGCCTGATGGAGCATATCCCCGGCCCCGACTTCCCGACCGGGGGGCTGATTCTGGGTCAGGCCGGCACGCGCGCCGCCTATATGAACGGGCGCGGATCGATCATCCTGCGCAGCCGGCACAAGGTCGAGGAAGGGCGCGGCGATCGCCGTTCGATCGTCCTCACCGAGATTCCCTATCAGGTCGGCAAGAACCGGCTGGTCGAATCGATCGCCGAGGCGGCCAAAGAAAAGCGCATCGAAGGCGTCAGCGACATTCGCGACGAATCGAACCGCGAGGGCGTGCGCATCGTCATCGACCTGCGTCGCGATGCGACGCCCGAGGTGGTGCTGAACCAGCTCTGGCGTCACACGCCCGCCCAGTCCAACTTCCCGGCCAACATGCTCGCCATTCGCGGCGGCCGGCCCGAAACGCTCAACCTGCGCGACATCATCGAGGCGTTCATCCGCTTCCGCGAGGAAGTGATCACCCGGCGCGCCAAGTTCGAGCTCGCCAAGGCGCGCGAGCGTGCGCACCTGTTGCTCGGCCTCGTCATCGCCGTCACCAATCTTGACGAGGTGGTCCGCATCATCCGCGGATCGGCAAGCCCGGCCGAGGCCCGCGCCGCATTGCTGGCGCGCGAATGGCCGATCGCCGAGATCGCACCCTATATCCGCCTCGTCGAAGCCGTCGAGCAGGAGATTGAGGGCGACAGCTATCGCCTGTCGGACGCGCAGGTGCGCGCGATCCTCGATCTGCGCCTCCACCGCCTGACCGCGCTCGGTCGTGACGAGATCGGCGACGAGCTCAAGCAACTGGCCGAAAGCATCGGCGAGCTGCTCGAGATTCTCGCCAACCGCGCCCGCCTCTACGAAGTGATGCGCGAGGAGCTGATCGCGATCCGCGACGAGTTCGCCAAACCGCGCCTCACCGAGATCGCCCCGGCCGCCGACGGCATCGATGACGAGGATCTGATCGAGCGCGAGGAGATGGTCGTCACCGTCACCCTCGGCGGCTATATAAAGCGCACCCCGCTCGATACGTTCCGCGCGCAGCGTCGTGGCGGGAAGGGCCGCGCCGGCATGGCGACCAAAGATGAGGACGCCGTCACCGAGCTGTTCGTCACCTCGACGCACAATCCGGTGCTGTTCTTCTCGACCCATGGCAAGGTCTATCGCCTCAAGGTCTGGCGCCTTCCCGAGGGCGGTCCGGCGACGCGCGGGCGGCCGATGGTCAATCTGCTGCCGCTGGCCGAAGGCGAGACGATCTCCACCGTGCTGCCGTTGCCCGAGGACGAGGCCGAATGGAGCCGCCTCCACGTTCTGTTCGCGACGGCGCACGGCAATATCCGCCGCAACAGCATGGATGCCTTCGCCAACATTCCGTCGAACGGCAAGTTCGCGATGCGTTTCGAGGAGGACGCGACCGACCGCCTGATCGGCGTCGCGCTGCTCACCGAGGAGGATGACGTCCTGCTCGCCACGCGGCAAGGCAAGGCGATCCGTTTCGAGGCGACTGCGGTGCGCGAGTTCCAGAGCCGCACGTCGACGGGCGTTCGCGGCATAACGCTGCGCGACGGCGACGAAGTCATCTCGCTTTCGATCCTCAAGGGCTTCGACGCCTCGACCGAGGAACGCGAGGCCTATCTGCGCGCCGCGCCCTGGAAGGAAGGCGAGCGCGAAACGACTCTCAGCGCGGAGCGCATGGCCGAATTCGCCGCCGCCGAGGAGTTCATCCTCACCGTCTGCGCCAACGGCTATGGCAAGCGCAGCTCGGCCTATGAATATCGCCTCACCAATCGCGGCGGTCAGGGCATCACCAATATCGACAATCTGGAGCGCAACGGCCCGGTCGTCGCCAGCTTCCCCGCGCATGATGGCGAGCAGCTCATGCTCGTCACCGATCAGGCGAAGCTTATCCGCATGAAGATCGCCGACACGCGCGTCATCGGCCGCAACAGCGCGGGCGTCCGCCTGTTCGACGTGGCGGAGAACGAGCATGTCGTCTCCGCCGCGCGTATCGACGAAAGCGACGACGACGACGCGGACGGCGACGCGGAGGAATGAGAGGCGAGGTTCAGGCGTCCGTGCGACGCCTGAGCCCCTCCACGCCGCCGATCGCGATCAGCACCTGCCCCGCGACATAGCCGTACCAGATCGCGAAATGCACGACATGGCTGGACGAAAACGGCCCCATGCGCGCGAAGATCAACAGGTCGGACGCAACGAACAGCATCGCGCCAATCCCGGTGCGATAGCGCGGAAAGCGGCTCAACCACGCTGTGCCCGCCATCGCCGCGACGAAAAGCGCATATAAGGCGACGCCTGGCGCCTGCCCGCGATCGGCAGGCAGGGCATAAGCGATCATCACCGTGGCGGGCATGACGAGCAGCCCCAATGCCTTCTGGCTCGGCGTTGGCCCGATCCGGCGATTGCGCAGATAGAGCCAGATCGCCGCCGCATGTCCCGCCATAAAGACGATCGCGCCCAGCGTCATGCTTTCAACCAGCGCCATATCGGCGATCGCATAGAGCGCGAACATGCCCGTCAGCAGCCAGCCGTCGAAATTGCGCGCCTGCACCGCGCACCACAGCGCCAGCAGCGAAACCGCCAGCCCCTTGCAGGCGATTGCGGCGACGGGGGCCAATTCATGCCCCCAGCTCAGCGGATAGGCCAGCCCGGCAACGACCGCCAGGGCGAGCAGAAGCCCCTTCCCATTCATCATGCGAAAAGATCCTCAACCTCGGCATGGGGCATGACCGCGCGGATCAGGATCGAGCGGTGGCACATGCCCGGATCGCGCTCATAGCAGAGCAGGGCCGCGCGCCTGACGGCCGCCAGGCCGGTCATCACGGCTGCCTCCGCCTGCGCCTCGGGCAGCGCCAGTTGCCCTGCATAGATGCTTTCCAGCGTCGTCTTGTCGCCTTTGCGCGCCGCGTCTCGCCCTGCCTTGGGCGTGCCGAGCGCCTTCAGATGACGATATTCGATTCCGGCGGCCGCCAGTTCGGCTGCAAGCGCGTTCTTTGAAAAGCCGGGCCGCCGCGAGCTTGTCACCGCACGCACGTCGATCAGCAATTCAACGCCGGCATCCTGCAGCGCGGCCACCAGCTCGGGCACGGTCGCGCCTTCGTAGCCGATGGTGCAGATTGTGATGGTCAAAGCCCTCGCCTCCCCTTGCGACTATGAGTATCGGGCGTGTCATGACTGACAAGGTACAAATCATCGGCGGCGGCCTCGCCGGTTCCGAAGCCGCGTGGCAGCTTGCCGAAGCGGGCATCCCCGTCCGCCTGTTCGAGATGCGCGGCAGCGGCTCCATGACGCCGGCGCACCAGACGGACGGACTGGCGGAACTGGTCTGCTCGAACAGTTTCCGCTCCGACGATGCCGAACGCAACGCCGTCGGCCTGCTTCATGCGGAGATGCGCGCGCTTGGTTCGCTCATCATGGCCAAGGCCGATGCCCATCGCGTGCCTGCGGGTTCGGCGCTCGCCGTCGATCGCGACGGCTTCTCCCAGGCCGTAACGCAGGCGATCGAAAGCCACCCTAATATCGAACTGGTCCGCGAGCGCGTCGACAGCCTGCCTGAAAGCGGCCCGACCATCGTCGCGACCGGGCCGTTGACCGCGGAGAAGCTGGCCACCTCGATCGGCGTCGCCACGGGTGCGGACTCGCTTGCTTTCTTCGATGCGATCGCTCCGATCGTCCACCGCGACAGCATCGACATGTCGATCGCCTGGTTCCAGTCGCGCTGGGACAAGGGGGACGGCAAGGATTACATCAATTGCCCGATGGACCGCGACCAATATGCCGCTTTCCATCAGGGGCTGATCGACGGCGAAAAAGGCGAGTTCAAGGAATGGGAGCGCGACACGCCCTATTTCGAGGGCTGCATGCCGATCGAGGTGATGGCCGAACGTGGTTTCGACACGCTGCGCTTCGGCCCGATGAAGCCCGTGGGACTCGATGATCCGCGCACCGGCCGCTGGCCTCATGCCGTCGTCCAGCTCAGGCAGGACAATGCGCTGGGTACGCTGTGGAATATGGTCGGCTTCCAGACCAAGCTGAAACATGCCGAGCAGGTGCGCTTGTTCCGTACGATCCCGGGCCTCGAAAAGGCCGAGTTCGCGCGGCTGGGCGGGCTGCACCGCAACACTTTCATCAACTCGCCCCGGCTGCTCGACGCGACGCTTCGCCTCAAGGCGCGCCCGCATGTCCGCTTCGCCGGCCAGATCACCGGCTGCGAAGGCTATGTGGAATCGTCGGCGGTCGGCCTGCTCGCCGGGCGCTTCGCCGCGGCGGAACTCTCCGGCGCATCACCTGTCCCGCCGCCGCCCGAAACCGCGCTGGGCGCGCTTCTCGGCCACATCACCGGCGGAGCGGACATCGAAAGCTATCAGCCGATGAACGTCAATTTCGGCCTGTTCCCGCCACTGACGGGCAAAAAGACCAAGAAAGCCGACCGCAAGCTGCTCTACACCGATCGCGCGCGTGAGGCGTTCGCCGGCTGGCTTTAGCTTTCATCGGCTTCGGCCGGTTTTTCAGGCGGGCAATCGCGGCGGACAGGCGTCTTGCGCACGACGCGCGTCGTCGCGAACTCGGCCCGCGTCAGCACCCCTGATTTGTCCGCGTCGGCGAGGGCGAACTTGTCCGTCGTTTTCTTCGCCCATTCGTCGAAGCTGAGTTTGCCGTCGCCGTCGGCATCGAGCCGCGCGAAGGCCTTGCGCCGATTGGCGAGATATTCTTCGCGCGAAACGCCTTCGCTCCGATCCTTGTCATAACGATCGAAGCGCTTCTGCTCGCGCGTCCGTTCGTCGGCCTCGGGCGGGGTCGGCAGGCCGGGTTCGGCAAGCGCGACGTCCCGCGCCGGCGGGATCGCCAGAGCGCCGTCCCCCCCCTTGCCCTGCCACCAGAAAAAACCCGCCGCCGCCAGCAACAGCGCCGATGCGACCCCCGCCAGGAAACGCCCCATAGCCCCCTCCGCCCGTGCAAGCGGAAGGCTAGCACTCAATAGCCGGAGAGGCGATGCCCCAACGCGCGCAGGGTCCGCGCAGGCGATCCGCGCGGCCGCCCCTTGCCTTCCAGATCGCCCCGCGCCAGCACGGCCAGCGCCCCTATCGCGCGCAGATGACGCGGCCAGCGACGGGGCAGGCCCGCAATCGCCGCACGTCCCGCCTGCCGCGCCCGCTCCGCCGTTTCCGGGTCGCTGACATGCCCCGCCAGATCGGCCAGGGCCCAAAGCCGCCCGGCCTCGATGAACCGCGCCTCCCGCGACCCGCCGAGCAGGTCAACCGCAACCGCGAACATCGCTTCGCCCCGACCCGCCGCATGATCGGCGATCGCATCAGCCGCCAGCGGCAGCGGATCGAGCAACGCTTCCCAACCGTCGATCAGCGGCGCCAGCCGTTCCAGCCTTATGTGCGGCTTCAAATGCGCCTCCACGTCGCGCAACAGCGGCTCGGCAGGCGCGGGCTTCTCCGCAAGCGCCAGCAGCGCGTCATGCCACCATGTCAGCCGCATACGCCCGACCAGTGGTTCGCTGGTCGTCCGCACCACCTGCGCCAGCGCCTCGTCGAGTCGCCACAACGTTGCGAGCGCCGCCCGCGCCGCGGCTGGCGCATAAACCAGCGCAAGCGCACGATCCGGATCATAAATCATTGATTCGACTGGCATGACCACCAACAAGGCAAAAGGCGCGTTAACCCTGCCGCTTCAACGGACATTAGCTGTGTTTGCTGCATGAGCATCCACTGCGGAGGCGCCTGCCTCCATGGATTGGGGTGGACTGCATGGCAAGCGGATGGATGATCAGGGGGCGCGGGCGCTCGCTCGGGCGGCTGGCGTTTGACACGGCCGGCAATACGCTCGTCATCGTCGCCGCCGCGCTGATGCCGCTCACGGCGCTCGCGGGTTCGGCGGTCGACATGGCGCGCCTTTATGTCGTCAAGGTCCGTCTCCAGCAGGCCTGCGACGCCGGCGCGCTCGCCGGCCGCAAGTTCATGGTCGACTCCACTTTCGACGCCAATGCGCAGACGCAGGCGCAAAACTTCTTCAAGAATAATTTCCAGCAGGGCTGGTTCAGCACGCGCAGCGTGAGTTTCACGCCGCAGACCACCGTCGATGGACAGATTTCCGGAACTGCGACGGCCACGGTCCCGATGGTCGTCATGCAGGCCTTTGGCCAGCAGGCCGTCACGCTCAACGTCAACTGCCAGGCGCGGCTCGAGGTTGCGGACGTCGATGTCATGTTCGTGCTCGACACCACGGGGTCGATGGCCTGCGCGGCGTCCGAATCGAGCTGCAGCCAGACCCAGATCGCCTACAGCACTCCGTCCGGAACGCGCTATTATCTGCAGGAAAAGTCGACGTCGAAGATCGTCGCGCTGCGACAGGCGGTAAATGATTTCTATACGACGCTGACCAGCGCCGCGGATGCTTCAACGCACCTCAGGTTCGGCTTTGTGCCATACACCTCCACGGTCAACGTCGGTTACATCATCCCCAGCAGCCACATGATCACGGGGAACTATACCTACCAGTCCCGCCACCCCAACGGCGAAGGGCAGTCCACCAGCAACTACACCGCCAACAATGTCAGCCAGACGGCCTGCAACCAGAATCCCGGCACATATAATTACAGCCGCACGCCGGCCACCGGGCTTCCTGCGACCTCTCGCCGATCGACAAACTGGTCGTCCAATGGCGGCGGCAAATGCAGCTATAGCGAAACGACCTATGCGCAGAGCTGGCGATACCAGCAGGAATCCGTTGACGTGACGAACTTCGTCGCGGGTCTCGCCGTCACCAATCCGGCGATGACCGACGGCTCGAAAAACATCTGGCAGGGCTGCATCGAGGAACGGCCGACTACCGCCTCCACCTCGTTCAGCCTGAGCGCGCTGCCGTCGGATCTCGACATCGACCTGGCGCCTACCTCCTATGCGACGCGCTGGCGCCCGATGTGGCCCGAACTGATCTATGCCCGCAGCAGCACGCCGCAGGATACCACGGCAACCAACAGCTCGCCTGCTTCCACCGCCAACATGCAATCGGGCTATGTCACCTGCGGGCAGCAGGCCCAGCGGCTGCGCACGATGACCGCATCAGAGGTGAGCAGCTACGTCAACAGCCTCCATGTGATCGGCGGCACCTATCACGACGTCGGCATGCTCTGGGGATCGCGCTTCATCTCGCCGACCGGGCCTTACGCGACGGACACGGCGGCCTGGCCGAACCGCAATCCCCCCAACCGCAATATCGTGTTCATGACCGACGGCGATATGGCGCCCAACATGACGATCTACGGACTGTACGGCTATGAACAGCTCGACGGACGCGTGGGTGCGACATCGCAAACCGATCAGAAAGACCGGCACAACGCCCGCTTCTCGACGATCTGCGAGGAAGCCAAGTCGAAGAATATCACGATCTGGGTCGTCGCCTACGCCCAGACGATGACCACCGAACTGCAAAATTGCGCATCGCCCAACAAGGCTTTCTACGCCGCCGACGATACGGCGCTGAAGAACGCCTTCAAGACGATCGCGTCGCAGATCGCCGAGTTGAGGCTGTCGAAATGAGCAAGAACCCGCTTCATCCCCTCGTCGGCGATCGCCGCGGCGTCACCGCGATCGAGTTCGGCATTGTCGCGCCGGTGCTGTGCCTGATGATCCTCGGGCTCAGCGACCTCGCCTACCAATCCTACACGCAGTCGATGCTCGAAGGCGCAGTGCAGAAGGCGGCGCGCGATGCGACGCTGGAAAGCGCGAGCACCAATATCGACGCGATCGATCAGGCGGTGATCGACGCCGTCCATCGCGTGGCGCCTTCGGCGGACGTCAAGCCGATCCGCAAAAGCTACACCACCTTCTCGAACATCAAGCCCGAGAAGTTCACCGATACCAACAAGAACGGCGTTCGCGATCCCGGCGAATGTTATGATGATGTGAACGGCAACGGCCAGTGGGACGTCGATCCAGGCAAGGCAGGCCTTGGCGGCGCTGACGATATCGTCGTCTATCAGGTGACCGCGACCTATCCCCGCATCTTTCCGATGGCGGGCCTGCTCGGCTGGTCATCGACCCAGACGCTGGTCGCCCAGACAGTGCTCAAGAACCAGCCCTATTCGACCCAATATCAGCCGACGGTGGTGACGCGATGCAATTGATCCGCCCCTTGCTGCGCGCGATGCGCAGGGAAACCGGCCGCCTGCGGCGCGAAACGAGCGCCGTCGCGCTGATCGAGTTCGGCTATTCGCTGCCGATCCTGATCGGCGTCGGCATGTACGGGCTTGAGATCGCCAATCTCGCGCAGACCAACCTGCGCATCAGCCAGATCGCGCTTGCCCTTGCCGACAACGCCTCGCGCGTCGGCGTCACCAGCACGCTCAACACCCAGCAGATCCGCGAAGCTGACATCAACGACATTTTCCAGGGCGCCCGCCTGCAGGACGCCAATCTGGATCTCGCCAATCGCGCGCGCATCACCTTGTCCAGCCTCGAGGTAAACAAGGATGGCGGGCAATGGATTCACTGGCAACGCTGCCTTGGGATGAAAAAAGGCGCGGGTTACGACTCATCCTACGGCAAGGGCGGAGACGGGCTGGCCGGCAATGGCGTGCCGGGCATGGGGCCGACGGGCGGGGTCGTGCAGGCCCCCCCGCTCAGCGCGGTGATGTTCGTCGAGATCAATTACGATTATAAACCGATCATCGCCGAGTGGCTCGTCGGCCAGCCGAAGATTCAGTATATTGCGTCTTTCGTCGTCCGCGACAAACGCGACCTCGATCAGGCCACGCCCTACAAGGCGACTGCGGCCGGCGGTGATGCCGCCGGCGGGGTCTGGAATCCGTCGCCGAAGGAATCGGCGATGACCTGCGACAAATATACGACCTGAACGAGCGGGGGCGCATCCTGCACCCCCGCCCGCGAACGCCGTTCAGCGGTAGCAGACCGCCTTCGCCGCCTTCACCACGCGATCCGCGTCGATCAGCGCCAGCTTTTCGAGGTTCGCCGCATAAGGCAGCGGCACATCCTCGTCGGTCACGCGCAGCACCGGCGCATCGAGATCGTCGAAGCCCTCGGTCATCGCGATAGCGATAATTTCCGACGAGATCGAGCAGGTCGGCCAGCCCTCCTCGACCACGACCATGCGATTGGTCTTGGCGAGCGACTTGAGCACCGTATCCTTGTCGAGCGGCCGCAGCGTGCGCAGGTCGATCACCTCGGCGTCGATGCCTTCCGCCGCCAGCGTCTCCGCGGCTTCGAGCGCAACGCCCACGCCGATCGAATAGCTGACCAGCGTCACGTCCTTGCCCTCGCGCATGATCCGCGCCTTGCCGATCGGCAGGACATAGTCGTCAAGCTTGGGAACGTCAAAGCTGCGGCCGTAGAGCAGTTCGTTCTCAAGGAACACGACCGGATCCTGGCTGCGGATCGCCGCCTTCAGCAGGCCCTTGGCATCGGCCGCGTCATAAGGCGCGATCACGACGAGGCCGGGCACCGCCGAATACCAGGGCGCGTAATTCTGGCTGTGCTGCGCGCCCACGCGGCTGGCCGCGCCGTTCGGCCCGCGGAACACGATCGGGCAGCGCATCTGGCCGCCCGACATATAGTTGGTCTTGGCCGCCGAGTTGATGATGTGGTCGATCGCCTGCATGGCGAAGTTGAACGTCATGAACTCGATGATGGGGCGCAGGCCGCCCATCGCCGCGCCCGTGCCGACGCCGGCAAAACCATATTCGGTGATCGGCGTGTCGATGACGCGCTTCGCGCCGAACTCGTCGAGCAGGCCCTGCGTGACCTTGTAGGCGCCCTGATATTCCGCCACTTCCTCGCCCATCACGAAGATACGGCCGTCGGCGCGCATTTCCTCGGCCATCGCATCGCGCAACGCCTCACGCACCGTCAGGCGAACCATCTCGGTGCCAGCCGGAATGGCCGGATCGGAAACGCTGGGCTTGGCGGCGCCCGCAAGGTTCGACGTGCCCGATGCGGCCTTTTTCGGCGCATCGATGCCGGTTTCGTCGGCGGCCAGCGTCGGCTGCGGCGCAGCCTCAGGCGCCGGGGCAGCGGCCGGAGCCGCCGTTTCGCCATCCTCGCCCGCCATCGTCGCGATGACGGTGCCGACCTTCACATTGTCGGTGCCTTCGGGGACGAGGATCTTGCCGATCGTCCCTTCGTCGACGGCCTCGAACTCCATCGTCGCCTTGTCCGTCTCGATCTCGGCGAGAATGTCGCCGGATTTGACGCTGTCGCCTTCTTTCACCAGCCACTTGGCGAGCGTGCCTTCCTCCATCGTTGGGGAAAGCGCGGGCATCTTCAGTTCGATCGACATCAGTAATTTTCCACCAGAACGTCGGTGTAGAGTTCGGCCAGGGCCGGCTCGGGGGCGGTTTCGGCGAAATCGGCAGCCTCGGAAACGATGGCGCGAATCTGCTTGTCGAGATCCTTCAGCGCATCCTCGCTGACGCCCATGGCCTGAAGTTCGCGGCCGGCATGGTCGATCGGGTCGGACTTGTCGCGCACTGACTGCACTTCCTCGCGCGAGCGATATTTGGCCGGGTCGGACATCGAATGGCCGCGATAGCGATAGGTCTTGAGCTCAAGCAGGATCGGCCCCTTGCCGGCCTTCACCCATTCGCGCGCTTCCTCCGCCGCGCCGCGCACCGCGAGCACGTCCATGCCGTCGACCTGGATGCCGGGGATGCGGAAGCTTTCGCCGCGCCGATAAAGCTGGTCCTCGGCCGACGAACGATTGACCGAAGTGCCCATGGCGTACTGGTTGTTCTCGATCACGTAGATGATCGGGAGCTTCCACAACTCGGCCATGTTGAAGCTCTCATAGACCTGGCCCTGGTTGGCCGCGCCGTCGCCGAAATAGGCGAGGCAGAGCCCCCCATCGTCACGATATTTGTGCGCGAAGCCCAGCCCGGTGCCGAGCGACACCTGCGCGCCGACGATGCCGTGGCCGCCATAGAATTTATGCTCGACCGAGAACATGTGCATCGATCCGC
>QFNN01000077.1 GCA_003240855.1 Sphingomonas sanxanigenens | reverse complement strand
GGCTTCAACGGCCTGGGTATGGCGGCGGAAGCGATGCGCCCGGATTAGGAATCGTCCAGCAGCGGGACAATCGTCTGCGGGCTCTTGCTGTTGCGAAATATTGGGCATTAATTCGCCCATCCTGGGGGATATCGATGATGACCATGCCGAAACGAGCGGCCATGTCGCCGCGTCTCTGCCTACTGACGGCGCTGCTGCTTGCTTCCGGTTGTGCGGGCCGGGTCGAGCCGAAGCCGCAGGGCGAAAGCCTGCACGAAAGGCTGCTCGTGCTCGACAGCCATCTCGATACGCCCATCCATTTCGGGCGCGCCGGGTGGAGCATCGCCGATCGCCACAGCTTCGCCGACGATCTCAGCCAGGTCGATCTGCCGCGCATGCGCGATGGTGGGCTCGATGGCGGCTTCTTCGTCATCTACACGCCGCAGGGGCCGCTGACCCCTGCCGGCTTCGCCGACGCCCGCGTCTATGCACTGAAGCGCGCGGCCGAGATCAGGGCGGTGGTTCAGGCCAATCCCGGCAGCATGACGCTGGCGCTCACCCCCGCCGATGCGCGGCGCATCGCCGATGCAGGCCGCCGCGTCGTCTTTGAAAGCATGGAGAACAGCTATCCGCTGGGCGAGGGCGTCGCCTCGCTGGCCGACTTCTACGATCGCGGCGTTCGGATGGCCAGCCCGGTCCATTTCCGCAACAACCAGTTCGCCGATTCGGCGACCGATACGCCCAAATGGCACGGCCTCAGCCCGCTGGGGCGGCAATGGGTCGCGGAGATGAACCGGCTGGGCATGCTCATCGACGCCAGCCACGCGTCGGACGAATCGTTCGATCAGATGCTCGCGCTGTCCAAGGCGCCGATCATCCTCTCGCATTCGGGGCCGAAGGCGGTGTTCGATCATCCGCGCAACATCGACGATGCGCGGCTGCGCGCGCTTGCGGCGAAGGGCGGCGTCATCCAGATCAACAGCGTCTATCTGGTGCCGCGCAATCCCTCGCCGGCCTGGGGCAAGCTGCTCGACGAGCGCGACGAGATCTACAATCTCACGCCCGATCAGCAGAAGGATCTCGCTCGCCGCACCGCCGAGGAACAGGCGCGCAATCCCTATACGACTGCGACATTCGACCTGTTCATGGCCAGCCTGCTCCATGCGTTGAAGGTCGTCGGCCCCGATCATGTCGGCATCGGGGCGGATTGGGACGGCGGCGGCGGCGTGATCGGCATGGAGGATGTCGCCTCGCTGCCCAAGGTCACCGCGCGGCTGAAGGCGGCGGGCTATTCCGACGCCGACATTGGCAAGATCTGGTCAGGCAATCTGCTGCGCGCGCTGAAGGCGGCCGAGGACGGGGCGGGCAAGTAGCGCACATGATCGCGCCATAGGCACAATATTTCTTTTCAGAAAATATCTTCTCCGAAAAGAGAATGTGCGCTAGAGCCTTCTCAACTGGCAAGTTGGGGGACGGCGTGGTCAAGGCGCGTATCGTTGTGATCGGAAGCGGGATCGCGGGGGCATCGATCGCCGCCGCCGTTGCGCCATATGCCGATGTCACGCTTCTCGAATCAGAAAATGCTGCGGGCTATCATACAACCGGACGTTCGGCGGCGATGTACCTGCCAAGCTATGGTAACGACGTCGTCCGCGCACTGACGCGAGCGAGCGCGAGCTTTCTTCACTCGCCGCCGCCCGAGGCCGAGGGGCATGATCTGCTGCGCCGCCGGGGGCTGCTCACCGTCGCCGACGCCGCGCACGAAGCCGCGCTCGATGCTCCCGCTTATTCGGGTCATCGCTGGCTTTCTGCCGAGATGGCGGCGATGCTGGTCCCGGCGCTGCGCCGGGAGTTAATCGTCGGAGCGCGCTATGATCCCGAGGCGGCGGATATCGATGTCGATCTGCTCCATCAGAGCTATTTGCGTATGGCGCGCACGCGCGGCGCCCGGATCTTGTTCGATTGCCGGGTGATCGGCGCCGAGCGCGTCGCCGACCTATGGCGGATCGCTTGTTCGGACGGGTCTGGAATAGAGGCCGAGTGGGTCGTTAATGCTGCTGGCGCGTGGGGCGATCAGGTCGCAGGGCTGTTCGGCGCCCACCCCGTCGGGCTGAAGCCGTTACGCCGCACGATGCTGCTCGTCGATCCGCCGGAGGGCATGGCGACCGCCGAATGGCCTTTCGTGATGACCGTGCAGGAAAGCCTCTATTTCCGTCCAGAGGCTGGCAAGCTGCTCATCTCGCCCGCCGACGAGACCGAGGACGCGCCTTCCGACGCACAACCGGAGGAACTCGATGTCGCGATCGGCATCGATCGGTTTGAAACGCTTGTCGACATTCCCGTGCGGCGGATTTCGCATAGCTGGGCTGGCCTTCGCACCTTCGCGCCCGATCGTGCGCCGGTTATAGGCGCTGACCCCGTTTCGCCCGGCTTCTTCTGGTTCGTGGGGCAGGGCGGCTATGGCATCCAGATGGCGCCCGCCGCCGCAGCGCTCGGTGCGGCTTTGCTCTTCGACCTGCCAATCCCCGGCCATCTTGTGGCCGAAGGCGTCGAGGCGCGGGCGGTCGGCCCGGCGCGCTTTCATGCGCAGGCCGTCTTGTGAAGCGCGAATGGATCAACCGGCTGCTGCTTCCCGGCTTGGCCTTCAAGGCGGTTGTGATCGGCGGCGGCTATGCGACCGGGCGCGAGCTGGTCGAGTTTTTCCTGCCCAGCGGTGCGGTCGGCGGCGTTGGCGCGATGCTGCTCGCGGCCGCGATCTGGGGCGGCGTCTGCGCGCTGACCTTCCTTTTCGCACAGGCGGTGCGCGCGGGCACCTATCAGGCCTTCTTCCGCGCGCTGTTGGGTCGTTTCGACTTCCTCTTCGAAGCGCTGCTCATCCTCTACACCGTTGTCACACTCTCGGTGTTCGGTGCGGCGGCGGGGGCGATCGGCGCTGCGCTGCTCGGCTGGCCGGCGATTAGCGGCACGTTGCTCCTCATTATCGGCATCCTGATCGTCACCGTGCGGGGCAATAGCTGGGTCGAAGGCCTGTTCAAATATGTCTCGGTGCTGCTTTACGGCACCTATGCGATCTTCCTGCTGCTGTGCCTGCTGCGCTTTGGCGGGAAGATCGGCGACGCTTTCACGCATTCCGGTCCCGCGACCGGCTGGGTGACGGGTGGCGTCACCTATGCCAGCTACAATGTGATCGGCGCGGTGCTCGTCCTTCCCGCGCTCCGGCATCAGAACACGCGGCGGGAGGCCGTGATCTCGGGGCTGATCGCCGGCCCGCTTGCGATGCTGCCGGCGCTCGTTTTCTTCATCTGCCTGTCTGCCTATGGATCGCAGGTCGCCGATCAGGCGCTGCCGTCGGATTTCCTGCTGCGTCAGCTCGACTTCCCGATCTTCCACTGGGTCTTTCAGGCGATGATTTTCGCGGCGCTGCTCGAATGCAGCGTCGGCAACGTCCACGCGATCAACGAACGCGTGGTGGCGCATCGCAAGGGACGCGGCGGGCTCGATACGCCGCGCCTGCGCTTCATCGTCACCATATTGCTGCTAGCCTTCTCGATGGGCGTGGCGCAGGCGGTCGGTCTCGTCGGGTTGATCGCCAAGGGCTATCGGCTGCTCGCCTATCTTGTTCTCGCCATCTTCATCCTGCCGCTGATCACGATCGGCGTGCGGCGCCTGCTGCGCCGCCCCGCCGAAACCGAAAATAGGGAGTCGCACGCATGATTAAGCCCCTGCTGATGGCCGGCGCCGCGCTGGCCGGCATCGTCGCGGTCGCGCCGGTCGCCGATGCGCAGACCAGCGCGCCCGACTATGACCTGGTGATCCGCAACGGGCGCGTGCTCGATGGCGCGGGCAATCCCTGGGTGCGCGCTGACGTGGCGGTGAAGAATGGCCGCATCGCAGCCATCGGTAAGATCACCGGCCGGGGCGCGCGCGAGATCGACGCCACCGGCGACTATGTGTCGCCCGGCTGGATCGATATGATGGATCAGTCGAACGACGTGCTGCTCAAGAACGGCCTCGCCGAAAGCAAGCTGCGCCAGGGGCTGACGACCGTGATCGACGGGGAAGGGGGCACTTCCGTTCCCGCCGACCAGATCGTCGGCTATTTCAAACGCCTTGAGACGCAAGGCATCGCGGTCAATTTTGCGACTTACTACAGCGCGTCGCAATCGCGCGTCGAAGTGATGGGCGACAAGGCCGGCACGCCGACGGCAGCGCAGATCGCCGCAATGCAGGACAAGATCCGCACCGCGATGAACGCCGGCGCGATCGGCGTCACCTCCGCGCTCATCTATCCGCCTGACTCCTTCCAGACGACGCAGGACCTGATTCAGGTCGTCGGCGCGTCCGCGCCGTGCAACGGCATCTACGCCACGCATATGCGCGACGAGAGCGGCAAGCTGCTCGATGCGATCCGCGAGGCGATCGAGATCGGCGAGAAGGCGCATGTGAAGGTTGAGATATTCCACCTGAAAGCGGCCTATGCGCCCGAATGGGGCAAGCTGATGCCGCAAGCGCTGAAGCTGATCCAGGATGCGCGCGACCGCGGGGTCGATGTCGCGGCCGATCTCTACCCCTATGTCGGCGCGGGAACCGGGCTCAGCATCACTGCGCCCAACTGGGTGTATGAGGATGGCGAGGCGAAGGCGATCGAGCGGCTCAAGGATCCCGCGATCCGCGCGCGGCTGAAGCAGGAAGTGAAGGCGGGATCGCAGCCCGGCTGGTCGAACCTCGTCGAGGCGTCGGGCGGCTGGGATCATATCATCCTCGCCAACGCCTACAGCCCGAAATGGGACCAGTATCAGTATAAGTCGATCCAGACGATCGCCGACGCGCTGCACCGCGATCCTGTTGATGTCGCTTATGATATCGTGATCGACGCGATGCCTCACCGCGCAATGTCGCTGTTCATGATGATGGACGAGCGCGACGTGACGGCGGCGATCAAGGAACCATGGGTGGGGATCGGCAGCGATTCCGCCGCATCGGTCAAGCTCGGCGAGATGGAGGAACTGGGTCTCGTCCACCCACGTGCTTATGGCACCTTCCCGCGCATCATCGCCGAATATGTGAAGCGCCGCCACGTGCTGACGCTGGAGGATGCGGTGCGCAAGCTGACTTCCTGGCCCGCCAGCCGGCTGGGGATCAGCGATCGTGGCGTGCTGCGTACCGGTCTCGTCGCTGATATCACCGTATTCAATTACGACCGCCTCGACGACAAGGCTACGTGGGATCATCCCTTCGTTCCCGCCGAAGGCGTCGACTATGTGATCGTCAACGGCAAGGTCGTGCTCGATCAGGGCAAGCCCACCGCCGAGCGCCCGGGGCGGGTGCTGCGCGGCATGTGCGCGAAGGTCTCGCCATGAGCAGGCTGTCGCTTCACGTCGCGATCGAGGCATGGCCGCTCGCCAAGCCCTTCCGGATCGCGGGCAATGTATTCGCCGAATCGCGCGGCGTGTTCGTGTCGATCGACGATGGCGAACATCGCGGGCGCGGTGAGGCGCAGGGCGTTTATTATCGCAGTGAGACCGCCGAGAGCATGGCGGCGCAGATCGAGGTCGTTCGCGATGCGATCGAGGCCGGCGCGGATCGCGGCGACCTGCAGACGTTGCTACCGGCAGGCGGCGCGCGCAATGCGCTCGACTGCGCCTATTGGGAGCTCGAATCGCACCGGGCCGGCGTGCCGGTGTGGAAACTCGCGGGGCTGGCCACGCCGCGGCCGTTGCTCAGCACCTGGACGATCGGCGGCGACATGCCCGAGGCAATGGCGCGTGATGCCGTCGGCTATACCGGCGCCCGGTCGCTCAAGCTCAAGCTGATTGGCGACGGGCTGGATGCCGATCGTGTCCGCGCCGTGCGCGCCGTGCGGCCCGATGCGTGGATTGGGGTCGACGCCAATCAGGGGCTCGACCGGCAGAAGCTGATCGATCTCTTGCCGGCGCTGGTCGAGGCCGGCGTCGCGCTGATCGAGCAGCCGGTGCCGGTGGGGGCCGATGCGACGCTCGCCGGGCTGGGCTCGCCCATTCCGATCGCGGCTGACGAAAGCGTGCAGACGCTCGACGACCTCGCGGCGCTCAAAGGACGCTACGATGTGGTCAACATCAAGCTCGACAAGTGCGGCGGGCTGACTGAAGGACTGGCGATGGCCAATGCCGCGCGCGACATGGATTTGCGCGTGATGGTCGGCAACATGGTCGGAACCTCGCTCGCTATGGCGCCGTCGTTCGTGGTCGGCCAGCTTTGCGACGTCGTCGATCTCGACGGGCCGCTGCTGCTCGCGCGCGATCGCGAACCCTCCGTCCGCTACAGCGACGGTCATATCGATTGCCCCGACGCGGTCTGGGGCTCCACCCTTTTTCAAGGAGCGGCCCTCTGATGCCGATCGAACTGCCCCAGCCCTATCTCCTGTTTATCGGCGATGCTGCGGACCCGACCTACGCCAAGACGGCTTTCGGCCTGCGGGACTGGGCGCCCGAACAATGCGTGGGCGAACTGGCGCTTCCCGGCGCGACGGTGACGACTGGCCTCCAGCAGATGTCGCCCGCAGAGGCCGTCCAGGCCGGCGCGCGCTCGATCATCATCGGCGTCGTGAACAGTGGCGGCTTCATCCCGGACAACTGGGTTCCGTCGCTCGTCGCCGCGCTGGAGGCCGGGCTCGACATTGTCAGCGGGATGCATCGTCGGCTTGCCGATGTGCCGGTGCTCAAGGCCGCGGCCGATCGGCTCGGCCGGCGACTGATCGATATCCGCATCCCGCCCGCCGACCTGCCCGTCGGCACCGGCGAACGGCGGAGCGGCCGCCGCCTTCTGACCGTCGGCACCGATTGCGCGCTTGGCAAGAAATATACGGCGCTTTCGCTCGCGCGAGGCTTTGCCAGTCGCGGCATCGACGCGACCTATCGCGCTACCGGGCAGACCGGGATCATGATCAGCGGCAGCGGCATTCCGATCGACGCGGTGGTCAGCGATTTCATTTCGGGCGCGGCGGAGCAGCTCTCGCCGGCTGCAGCGCCCGATCACTGGGATGTCGTCGAAGGGCAGGGATCGCTGCTTCATCCGTCCTTCGCGGCGGTGACGCTCGGCCTGCTCCACGGCAGCCAGCCCGATGTGATCGTACTGTGCCACGATCCGCGCCGGACCGAGATTCGCGGGCTTAAGGGCTTCCCCATTCCACCGCTGCCCGAAGTCATCGAGCTTTATCTGTCGTTGGCGCGGCTGACCAATCCGGACGTGCGTTGTGCGGGGATCAGCCTCAACACGGCGGGCATGAGCCTGGGCGATGCGGATGAGGCGCTGGCTGCGGTTGAACAGAAAACGGGTCTGCCGGCGGCAGACCCCTTTCGGGTCGCGGCGGGATTTGAAAGACTGATCGACGCTTGTCTCGCTTAAGCCTGATCCAGCTTCCTGGATCAGGCGCGACGCCTCGTCAGGACAGTTCCTGCTCGGCGATACGGCCTTCCGCCTCGGCGATCAGATGCTGCTGCAGATTCTCGTCGGCCGACGCGCAGACCGACAGGATAGTCGCCTGATCGAAGCCTGGGGCAGCGACATAGGCGTGGCCCATGTTGCTGTCGATATAGACGCCTTCGCCTTTGTTGAGCGTGACGGGCGCATAGAATTCCGAATGAAAGACGACCGCGCCTTCGACGACAAAAGCGAACTCCTCACCGCCGTGGCGCACGAGGTCGCCGAACTCGTCGAGCGATTTGGCGGTCACCTTGACATGAATGGGGATCATCCGCCGCTTGCGCAGGTCGCTGCACAGATAGTTATAGACATAGTTGCGCGTCTCGACGCGTACTGCCTCGTCGAGGCGCGCGATGCTGCGGCGCGCGGTGACGACGGCGTCATTCTGCTCTCCTTCGGAGAAAAGTTCGGCAAGCCCGATCCCCAGCGAACGGCTGAGCTGCTGTAGTCGATCGTAGGTGAGAGTGAGCTTGTCATTCTCGATTTTAGAAAGTGTGGACAGCGGGATGCCGCACACATCGCTCATTTCCGCGAGCGTCCATTGGCGGTCTCGGCGGATGCGCTTCACAATCGCGCCCAGGCTCATATTCGCTGACATCCGACATTCCCTAGCACATTTGCCATGCGGCGAAAAAGCTCCTGATAAGCGCATTTTTTGACAGATTCGGGTTGTGCTGCAAATATATTTCCATATAGAGAAATTGCTGCGACATGGAAAATGATCCGGTCGGCGATGAGGGGGTGTTGGTCGTATGTCCAAACTCGGGGCCGGACTGGCTTTGGCGGCCTTCTTCGTTGTTTCGCCCGTTGTCGCGCAACCGGCGCAGCTTCCAGTCGCGGCTCCCGCCCGGGCAGTGGCGCCATCAGTACGGCAGGCGTTGTCGACGCAGATTCTCACTTTGGAAAAACAGATTCAGGGTCGCGTGGGCGTGGCCTTCCGTCTTGTAGAGACGGGCGAGGGTGGCGCGGTCGCCGGGGGTGAGCGTTTCCCGATGGCAAGCACCTACAAGGTCGCCATTGCCGGCGCCCTGCTGACGCTGGTCGACAAGGGGCAAGTGAGCCTCGACCAGATGGTCAGCGTCACCCAGCGCGATTTCGATCAGACCGGCGAAGTCGCCGATCGCCTTATCCATCCCGGCATAACCCTCTCGGTCGCCAACATGATGGAATTGATGCTTACGCAGAGCAACAATAGCGCGACCGACAAGATGCTCGAACTGGCCGGCGGGCCGGCGGCGGTGACGACCTGGCTGCGCGCGAACGGCATTGCCGACATGCAGGTCGATCGCAGCGTCAACGATGTGCTCAACGACTTTTATGGCACGCCCGAAGGTTCGCCCTTCGCCAAGCAGTTCATGGCGCGCGGGCTGAGCGACGCCGATATCGAGAAAGTCGCCTATTCAGCTCGCGCAGCCTTCGAGAAGGACCCGCGAGACACGAGCGCGCCGACCGCGATGGTCGATCTGCTCGCCAAGCTGCTCGCCGGATCGTTGCTCAAGCCTGAAAGTCGCACCTTCCTGATCGGCGTGATGGAGCGCTGCGAGACGGGGCAGGCGCGGCTCAAAGGGCTTTTGCCGCAGGGAACAATCGTCGCGCACAAGACCGGGACACTCGGCGGTGCGCTCAATGACGTCGGCATGATCACATTGCCCGGCGGGCGCGGCCATCTGCTGATCGCGGTCTACACCAAGAGCAGCAGCCTGCCCGGCCCGCAGCGCGAACGCGCGATCGCGGAGATCAGCCGAAGCCTGTTCGATTATTTTGCGATGCGGTGACCGGACCGCAAAAAACTGACGATAACATATCGATAAAAGGGGCAACCATCATGGCAAAAGCATATCGGGAAGCGCGGTTCGTCCGCCATATGCGTAACAGTCTTTGTTCGACGACCGTCCACATGCGTTCGGGCCAGATGCTCTTCGCCGTGGCGTTCGCGACGCTGGTCGGCGCAGCGCCGCTGCAAGCGCAACAGGCCGCTCCTGTCGACGATAACGGCGCGCCCGGAGACATTGTCGTTACGGGGTCGCAGGTCGCGCGTTCCGGCTTCGTCTCGGCAACCCCCATTACCAACGTGACGTCGGCGGACATATTGCGCGTCGGCGCGGTCAACGTCGCCGATGCGCTCAACCAGCTACCGGCGCTCAAGCCCAGCATCACGCCGTCCTCGGTCAGCAACCTCTCCAAGCTGGCTGGCGGCAACTATATGGATCTGCGCGGGCTCGGTTATCTGCGCACGCTGACGCTGATCGACGGCAAGCGCTATGTGCCGACCACGCCGGAAGGCGTCATCAACACCAACCTCATTCCCCAGGCGTTGATCGGCAGCGTCGACGTGGTGACTGGCGGCGCATCCGCCGCCTATGGCTCGGACGCGGTGGCCGGTGTGGTCAACTTCAAGCTCGACAATAAGTTCAATGGGCTGCGCGGTAGCATCCAGGGTGGCATCACCGACCATAACGATAACCGCAATTACCTCGCTTCCTTCGCCTTTGGCGCCAAGTTCGCCGAAGGCCGCGGCCATTTGCTCGTCGGCGTCGAGTCGGCGCAGAACAGCGGCATCAAGGATGCCAGCCAGCGCAAATGGGCGGGTAATCGCTCGCTGATCGTCAATCCGGCCAACGCGACCGATCCGTCGCAGCCCTTCCTCGTCCATGTGAACGATGCGCGCGCTTCCTATGCCGCGCCCGGCGGTGTGATCACCTCGGGCGTGCTGAGCGGAATCCAGTTCGGCGCCAACGGGTCGCCGATGCCCTTCCGCTATGGCGCCTACCTGACCGAGGATAATACGATGGATGGCGGCGACGGCGATGAGCTCGCCTCGCCTTATGTGCTTGTCGCTCCGACCAAGCGGCAAAGCGTCTATGCGGGCGCGAATTACGAGATCACCGATTCGCTCACTGCTTATGCGAGCTTCACCTATGCGCGTTCGAGGCTCAACGAACGCTCGATCCCGGCTGATGACGTGTTCACGATCAAGGCCGACAACGCCTATCTGCCCGCATCGCTGCGTTCCGCACTGGCGGCGGCAGGCGAAAGCAGCTTCACCTTCGGTCGCAGCCTCGAAGATTATGGCGTCGGCCGCATCAAGCAGAAGGCGCACACCTGGCAGGCGATGGGCGGCCTGAAGGGCGGGATCGTCGATAGCTGGACCTTTGACGCCTCCTTCTCCTACGGCAAGACGCGTACGCTGACGCTGTTCACCGACGACGTGATCAAGGCGAAGCGCCTGCTCGCGCTCGATGCCGTGGTCAATCCGACGACGGGCGGCGTCGTCTGCCGGTCGACGCTGACCGATCCGACCAATGGCTGCGTGCCGCTTAACCTGTTCGGCGTCGGATCGGCCTCGCCGCAGGCGATCGACTATATCACCGGTACTTCGGTGCGCGACTGGCGCCAGTCGCAACAGGCGGCCGATCTGGTCATCCGCGGTGAACCCTTCTCGACCTGGGCAGGGGGCGTCTCGGTCGCATTCGGCGGCGAATATCGCCGCCTTAACGTCGACGTGCTGTCCGATCCCATCTCGGCGACGCCGAATAAGAGCCTGTTCCGCGTCGGCAATGTGAAGCCCTATTCGGCGCACGAGATCGTCAAGGAAGGCTTTGCCGAAGTCGTCGTCCCGCTCGCCAAGGATCAGAGCTGGGCCAAGAATCTCGAAATCGATCTCGGCGGCCGCATCACTGATTATCGCACGTCCGGCACGGTCGAAACTTGGAAAGCGGGCGTCAACTACACGCTCAACGACAGCATTCGCTTCCGCGCGACCCGGTCGCGCGACATCCGTGCGCCTAACATCAACGAACTGTTCGCGGCTGGCCAGACGCTGATCGGCGGCATTACCGATACCAAGACCAACGCCACTTACACCGTCAGCCAGACGACGGGCGGTAACCCGTATCTGAAGCCCGAGAAGGCTGACACGCTGACCGCCGGCGTTGTATTCACTCCCTCCTTCGCGCCGCGCCTTAGCGTTTCGATCGATTATTACGACATCAAGGTGAAGGGCGCGATCGCTTCGCTCACCGCACAGACGATCGTCACGCGGTGCAATAGTGGCGATGCGGCGAGCTGCCTCCTCGTCCAGCGCGGGTCGGATGGCCGAGTCTCAAACATCTTGCTCGCCCCGGTCAATTTTCAGAAGATTCTGACCAACGGCGTCGATGTGGAAGTCGCCTATCGCCTGCCGATCGGCCCCGGCGTTCTCGATTTGCGCGGCCTCACCACCTATGTGAACAAACTCAACCTCGTCGGCCAGAATGGCGATGTCACCAAGTTCGCGGGCAACACCGATCAGCCCGTGCTCGATGGCCCGGGCGGCACGCCGCACTGGCGCGCTAACATGAACGCGACCTATTCAACCGACGACTATCGCTTCAGCCTGACTGGTCGTTATGTCGGCGGCGGCGTGATAACGCGCGATGATGTGACGCTCGACTGGAACCATGTCAGCGGGCGCTTCTATGTCGATGTGTCGGGCGAATTCACGCTCTTCAAGACATCGAGTGGCGGGAAGGTCGCGGTCTTTGGAACGATCCTCAACGCCTTCGATAAGGATCCGCCCTTCACCGGCTATCAGTTCCAGACCGCACGCCAGCTCTACGACGTCATCGGTCGCCAATATACGGCAGGCGTCCGCTTCAACTTCTGAACCAACCTGGAAAATGTGAAGCCTGTGCCGCTATTCTCCCGAACGGGAATAGCGGCGCAGGTCGAGAGGATGCCTTGCTGAAGCTCCAGTCCATAAGTGAGATGCGTATCGGGGCCGGCGACAAGGGCCTGCCGTCTCGGTCCGAAGGCATGAAGCTGGGCGACATTGCAAATGCGGGCTGGCGTCTGCACCACGACCTGCAGTTGCCGGCGGCGGTGCTCCGCCGCTCGGCTATCGAGAATAACGCGATCTGGATGCAGCGCTTCGCCGAACGCTTTGGCGTGGCGCTGTGCCCGCATGGCAAGACGACGATGGCGCCCCAGATCTTTGATCGCCAGCTTCGCGACGGCGCCTGGGGGCTATCCTGTGCGACGATGGCGCATCTCCGCCTCTACCGTCGTTTCGGCGTGCAGCGCATCATTTTCTCCAACCAGATCGCGTCGGCGGAGGCTGCGGCCTGGCTTGCGCGCGAGATGGACGCGGACGCAGATTTCGAGGCGACCATCTTCATCGATTCGCTTGCCGGGGCGGAATTGCTCGCCGATGCGGCGCAGATGGTCGGGCTCAGTCGCCCGATCCCCGTGCTCGTCGAAATCGGGGTCGCGGCCGGCCGCACCGGCGTGCGTGGCGCGGATACCGCTCTTGCGCTCGCGCGCGCGGTGGCGCGGCGGCGCGAGCTCGCCATCGCCGGCGTCGCGACCTTCGAGGGGATTGTGGCGGGCGGCACTGATATCGGCATGGAGCCCAATGTCGACGCGCTGCTTCTCGAAACCGTCCGCGCGGCCGAGATGATCGCGGCCGATAAGCTTTTCGATCCCACCCGCCCGGTCATGCTGACGGCGGGCGGATCGCGTTTCTTCGACATGGTCGTGCGTCGCTTCAAGGCCGCCCGGATCGGCTCCGATCCGCTCGTGGTGTTGCGCAGCGGCTGCTACATCAGCCATGACTCCATTCAGTATGAACTGGCGTTCGAGCGCCTTCTCGAACGCAATGACGAAGCCGGAATCCAGGGCCGGCTGCAGAATGCGCTCGAGGTTTGGGCCGAAATCCAGTCCTGGCCCGAACCTGGCTGGATGTTCGTCAATCTGGGCAGGCGCGATATTTCCTACGATGCGCATTTGCCGGAAATCATTCTGGCGCGACCACGCTTGAGCGGCGTGATCGAACGCATCGAGCCCGGCGCATTCGCGGTCGAGCGGTTGTCCGATCAGCATGCGCATGTCGCGGTGCGCGGCGCGACGTCGCTCGGCATCGGCGATCAGGTCGGTTTCGGCGTGTCGCACCCTTGCACGACCTTCGACAAATGGCGGACGTTGTTCGAGGTCGACGATGACGGACTCGTCGTCGATGCGATCGCCACTTTCTTCTGAAAGGCTGGATTTGCGATGACCCGCCGGCTCTATCTCGCTTCCCTCTTCCTGATCGGGCTGATCCTCGCGGTTCCGGCGGCAGCCGCGCCTGCGCCGCCGGCCGATGCGATCGCGGGCGCGGCGAAGTGGGAAATCGAGAATGAGAAGATTCCCTCGATAGCGATCGCGCTGGTCGACAAGGGCGGCGTCGTCTGGTCGGGGGCATGGGGGTTCGCCGATGCCGGGCGCAGCCAGCCCGCCGGGCCTGATACCGTTTACCGCGCCGGGTCGGTCTCAAAACTGCTGACGGACACTGCGATCATGCGGCTGGTTGAAGCCGGCAAGCTCGATCTCGATGCGCCGGTGACGCGCTATCTGCCCGGCTTCCATCCGCATAATCCGTTCGGCGGCGAGATCACGCTGCGTCAGTTGATGACGCATCGCAGCGGGCTGGTGCGCGAGCCGCCGCGCGGCCATTATTTCGATGCCGACGCCAAGGGGCAGGACGATACGGTCCTCAGCCTCAACGACACGACCCTGGTCGCGAAGCCGGGCGCGCTGACCAAATATTCCAACGCCGGGCTGGCCGTGGTGGGCGAGGTGCTCGCGGCGGTGACCGGCAAGCCCTACGAACAGGCGCTGAACGACTCGATCCTCGCGCCGCTCGGCATGAAGGCGAGCAGCATGACGCTGCCTCCTGTCAGGGACCGGCTGGCATATAGCGAAATGGCGTCGTTCGATGGGCCGCGCTTCCCCGCGCCGCCTTTCGATCTCGGCACGCCTGCTGCCGGCAATCTCTACACCACCACCGGCGATCTTGGCCGCTTCGCCGTCGCAATGCTCGATCATGGCCAGGCGCTGCTCAAGCCCGCTACGGTCGAGGAGATGTGGCGC